>JBAVFZ010000294.1:0-6030 GCA_049684495.1 Anaerolineales bacterium
CGGACCTGGAAGGGCTTGGATCCGGCTGGAATAACGTCGTTTTCATCGACTTGGTACTACATAGCTTCTTTATTTCACCACCCTGCTAATTATTTTTTTGAGAATCCGTGCAATCGGCTCTTCTCCACGTCCGCCCCGTGAGCGGTATATGCGAACGGGGTAATCCGTGTACGCTTTTCCCGGCCTGAGCAGATACGTTTTTTTTAGAACGGCAATAGTGGCACCAATCCGATGATCACGTAATATCCGATTACGGCTGTGATCAGCCAGGAGTCGATCCGGTCCAGCACGCCCCCGTGCCCGGGGAAGAAATCTCCCGAATCCTTTTGCGCCACTTCCCGCTTGATCATGCTGATGGCAAGATCTCCGAGCGGCGAAATCAATCCGATTAAGAGTCCAATCAGCAATCCACCCGTCGGGTGGATCCCGCTTTCCGCGCCGGCCGGCCATTGGAACAACCAGGCGATCGCAAGCCCGACCAGTGTCGCGCCGGCCACACCGCCGAAATAGCCCTCCCAGGTCTTCTTGGGGCTGATCAAGCGGGCCAACGGATGCCTTCCCCACTTGCGTCCGACCAGGTAGG
This sequence comes from Anaerolineales bacterium, assembly GCA_049684495.1. Classification (GTDB taxonomy): domain Bacteria; phylum Chloroflexota; class Anaerolineae; order Anaerolineales; family RBG-16-64-43; genus JAFGKK01. The sequence goes on from JBAVFZ010000294.1 coordinate 584, forward strand.
CGGTGGAATCCGCCGCGCCAACCGCGGCCAGGCAGATCATCAGCCACCAGTATCCGTATGGCATAAGGCGGACAGAGACGAAATAACCGCCCAGCCATCCGAGGTACAACGTCCCGCCGAGCGTTATGCCCATCGCGGTAGCGGCTTTCTTTTCCCCCGCGAATTCAAATCGCAGTAAAAACCAGACCACGGAAAACAGGATGATCCCGGAAAGCGCCACCCCGGTATGATCGAAGCCGGACAATCCGCGCAGGATCACCAATCCGGCGCAGCCGGCGGCGAGGATCGCGGGCGGGATATTTTTTTCGGGAGCGGAGAACAGCCGCGCGTATTCCCAGGAAGCCATGCCCAGCAGGAGGGCGATCAGGACGGTGAAGACGGCGCCGCCCGCCACCAGAACGGCCACGCCGGTGGGGATGAGGATCAGGATGACGATCAGCCGGTCGCGAATCATGCTTTGGAGTTCCCGCCTTCCGGATGAAGGCCGCCGAACCGCCGGTCCCGCGCGCTGAATTGCCAAAGCGCCTTGCGCAATTCTTCTTTATTGAAATCGGGCCAATACACCGCGGGGAAATACCATTCGGAGTAGGCCGATTGCCAGATCAGAAAGTTGCTTCCCCGCTGCTCCCCCGAAGTTCGGATAATAAGATCCGGATCGGGGATGCCCGCCGTGAAGAGATATTTTTCGATGAGCGCTTCGTCGACGGCCTCCGCCGGCACGCCCTCGCGGATAATGGCCTGCAGAGCGTGGACCAGTTCATCCCGGCCGCCATAATTAAATGCGATATTCAAGACCAACTTCCGGTTTCCCCGGGTCAGCTCCATCGCTTGCACAACTTTCTTTTGCAGAAGCGGGCTTAATCCCTCCAGCCGGCCGATGTGGCGCAGTTGCACGCCGTTCTTGTGCAGTTCTCCAAGCTCCCGGTCGATGACTTCTTCCAGGATCGACATCAACCCCTTGACTTCTTCCTGCGGGCGCACCCAGTTCTCGGTCGAGAAAGCGTAAATGGTGAGGACCTGCACCCCGTCTTCGACGCAGCCTTCGATCACCCGGCGCAGATTTTCGACGCCGGCCCGGTGGCCGGCCATGCGCGGGAGATTGCGGGACCTGGCCCAACGGCCGTTGCCGTCCATGATTACGGCAATGTGCCTCGGGATAATCTTGGGCAGCCCTTCCGGCACGGGAGCCGGTTTGGATACGCTTGATCTACCCATTAAACGGTAACCTCCCCAACCGCAAGAGCCCGTGGGCCCCGGCCGGGTCAGACCTCCATGATTTCCCTGGTTTTGCGTTCGACTGCCGCTTCGACTTTTTCGATCATGCGGTCGGTGAGCTTTTGCAGATCCTCCTCGCCGCGCTTCCGGTCATCCTCCGAGATGATCTTTTCCTTCTCGAACTCCCTCAGATCGTTGTGTGAATCCCGCCGGACGTTGCGGATGGCGATCCGGGCTTCCTCGGCGCGATGGTGCACCACCTTGACCAGTTCCTTGCGGCGGTCTTCCGTCAGCGCCGGGATGGATAGCCGGATGATCTTGCCGTCGTTGGTGGGCGTCAATCCAAGCTCGGAGGCGAGGATCCCCTTTTCGATGGTTTTAATCGAAGTAGGATCGAACGGTTTGATGGCGAGCAGGCGCGGCTCGGGGGCGGAAATGGTGGCCAGCTGCATCAGCGGGGTGGGCACGTCGTAGTAATCGACCATAAGCTTCTCCACCAGCATCGGGCTGGCGCGCCCCGTCCGCAGGCTGGAGAACGAGTCTTCCATGGTCTTTTCCGCGCTCTTCATTTTATTCTCGGCTTCGAGCAATGTTTCCTTCACCATCGGATATCCTCCTCATGCCTTTTTTCGATGGACTCTGTTTCCTGGGATACCGCAACCCTGCGGCCGCGGGCACCCGCTCCCGCGCAACGAATCGGCGCCCCCTACCCCTCGTTTCCGGATTGGATGATCGTTCCCACCGTTTCCCCGCGCATCGCGCGCTCCAGCATTTCATCCTGCCAGAGATTAAGGACGAGGATCGGGAGGTTGTTATCCATGCACAGGGAGATCGCGGTGCTGTCCATTACGCCCAGACGCCGGTTGAGGGTTTCGATGTACGTCAGCGTATCGAACCGCTTCGCGGACGGATTCTTCTGCGGATCCGAGTCGTACACGCCGTTGACTTTGGTGGCTTTGATCAGCACGTCGGCGTCGATCTCCATCGCCCGCAGGGCGGCCGCCGTGTCGGTGGAAAAGTACGGATTGCCCGTCCCGCCGCCGAAGATCACCACCCGCCCTTTTTCCAGGTGGCGGATGGCCCGCCGCCGGATGTACGGTTCGGCGACGGCCCGCATCTCGATCGCCGATTGCACCCGCACGACGACGTGCTGGCGCTCGAGCGCATCCATCAGCGCCAGCGAATTGATTACGGTGGCGATCATCCCCATGTAATCCGCGGTCGCGCGTTCCATTCCGTGCTCGAGGCCTTCCCGCCCGCGCCAGAGGTTTCCGGCGCCGATCACCACCGCGACCTGGATGCCCAGTTCGCGCACCGCCTGGATCCGCTGGGCGAGGGTTTCCCCGGCGGCCGGATCGATTCCGTCTCCGTCCGCCCCGCCCAGGGATTCCCCTCCCAGCTTCAGAAGGATCCGCTTGTATTTGATGTTCTTATCCGGGACGGGAAGCGGAGCGGTTCTTCCGGTCGTGTGCACCCCGGCGATCTCGGCCGGTAAATGCATCAATTCGAGTTCGACGACGGAGCGGTCTTCCAACCGCGTGTGTTTGCAGCGGCCGCACACCAGGGTCACCCGGTCGCCGGCTGCCAGGGACGATACGGAATCCTGCGCCGCCAGGCGCATCCGGCTGCCGCATTTGTCACACGTCAGTTTGGTCATTCACCGCTCTCCTTCCCGGAAGGCGCCGGTTTCCACCGGCCGGGGGGTCGCCGTCCGCTTCCGGATTATAGTCCATCCGGATCGCGGCGATTCCTCCGTAAAAAAAAAGGCCAACCGGTACGGCTGGCCTGCGGGGGATCACTCCGCTTCGGCTCCCAATTCCCAGCGTGCAAATCGCCGGATCACGACGTTCTCACGCGTGGAGGAAATGATCTGCTTGAATATATCGCCGACGGTGACCGTCTCGTCGCGGATGTACGGCTGCTGCAGCAGGCAGGCTTCCTGATAGAACTTGGTCAGCCGTCCTTCGACGATTTTTTCGATCACGGCGTCGGGCTTGCCTTCCGCCTTGGCCTTCCCGGCAGCCAGTGTTCTTTCTTCTTCGAGTACCTTCTCGGGAATGTTCGCGATATCCAGAAACTTCGGCGAGTTCGCCGCAATTTGAAGGGCGAGTTCGTGCGCGAAGTGCCGGAACTCCTCGGTCCGGGCGACGAAATCGGTTTCGCAATTGATCTCCACCATCACGCCCACCCGGCCGTTGCCGTGGCTGTAGAGTTCGATCACGCCGTCTTTGGTGACGCGGTCGGCCCGTTTGGCCGCGGCCGCCAGTCCCTTCTCGCGCAGAACGACGACGGCTTTTTCCATATCGCCGCCGGTTTGTTCCAGCGTCTTCCGGCAATCCAGGATTCCGGCTCCGGTGGTTTCACGCAGTTGTTTGACGAGGGCAGCCGAGATTTCCATGGATTTATTTCTCCTCCGCCGGTTCAACACCTGGTTCTTTATCCGCGGAAGCCTTCACCTTCGCCAGCGTGCCTTCACTCAGGAGCTCCGCTTCGGGCATGTCCTTGACGGCCGCTTCGGCTTTGGCTTCCGCTTCCGCTTCATCATCCTTGCGCAAGGCGCGGCCTTCGAGAACGGCGTCCGCGATTTTCCCGGTGAGCAGTTTGATCGCGCGGATCGCATCGTCGTTGGAGGGGATGACATAATCCACACCCGACGGATCGCAGTTCGTGTCCACCAGGGCGACCACCGGGATTTTCAGAATGTTGGATTCGTGAACGGACGTGGCTTCGCGGTGGACGTCGATGGTGAACACCAGTTGGGGCAGCCCGGTCATGTTGCGGATGCCGCCCAGGCGGAGGCGCAGGCGCGCCATCCGGCGCGTGAGGATGAGGCCTTCCTTTTTGGTCAGCCGCGCCAGTTCACCGGTGGCTTCCATCTTCTCCAGCTTCGTCAATTCGTCGATCCGTTCCTTCATTGTGCGCCAGTTGGTCAGCGTGCCGCCCAGCCAGCGGTCGGTGACGTAGGGCATCCCGCAGCGCACAGCCTCGGTCTCGATCGTATCCTGCGCCTGGCGCTTGGTCCCGACGAACAGGACCGTCCCGCCCGCGGCGACCGTATCCCGGATCAGGGCGCACGCGCCGCCCAGAGACGAGACCGTCTGCTGCAGGTCGATGATGTGGACTCCATTGCGTTCGGTGAAGATGTAGGGCTTCATTTTCGGGTGCCACTTGTGGGTTCGATGCCCAAAGTGCACCCCGGCCTCGAGGAGGGCCTTGAGGGAGATATTCGCAGCCATAACGCTCCTTTGCGTTTGCTCCACCGCGGGTTCATCCCCCTCCGAGACCGGATCCATTCGGGTCCGGCACGCGCGGAGGGGTCCGCCGCGTGAGAAATTCCCCCTTTTTGGGGGATTGCCCCTATTCCGGGGCAGAAATTCTCCCGCTGACAAGCCTGCGGGAGTGGCGATAGTATACCACCCGGCTCGAGAAATCGTCAATCCGCCCAAAAGAACGAGGCGGTCTTATAGACCGCCTCGTTCTAATAGGACCAATCTGGGCAGGTTTCGTCTACAATCCGTTTCCAGCCAAGCCAACTCCGGTAATTATGGCTATTAGGATGAAGAGGAATAATGTAAACATCAAACTTGCGCCCACGATTACGCCTGTCAGAATCAAGGCGAACAAGACCGGATTAATTCCATATTGTGTGCGGTACGGATCGACCCCCTGCGGCAGCCGGTAATCGTCCTGGCGGGCGCTGACCGGGCGTTTGAAACGGATCCGGGTGTTGTCGAATTTCTCCAGCAGAATCCATCCGGCCAGTGATTCCTCCTTGACCAACTTCGCCAGCTCGGCCGGATTTCGGAATATGCCGGTGTTGGCACGGACGATCTTAAACTCCCACTCGCCGGCCAGATCCTGGGTGGAATAATTCGTCATGGTTTCCTCCTCTTCCAGCAGGCGGTGGGCCGCCGCCGCGGCAGACGCAGATCCAGAAGCCATCGTCAGCCTCGCATCCGGAAAAGTTCTGAAAACTCTCTTGACAGGATTTACAGGATTACTTAACAGGCTCCTGAAAAATGGTCAAAGGGTCATTGCGAGGAGCGAAGCGATGAAGCAATCCGCCGATTATTCTTGGAAAATGGAGATTGCTTCGCTCCCTTCGGTCGCTCGCAATGACTTCGAGCGTTTTTTCAGCAGCCTCTCCTCGTTACGGCCGCAGGATCAGCATCATGAAGAGAATGCTGGCGATCACCGTCCCGATGAATATGATCGCGGGGGACGGATTATTC
>JBAVFZ010000295.1:0-4267 GCA_049684495.1 Anaerolineales bacterium
ATTGTCCAGCCGCTTCCAATCATGCCTTCGATAAAGTCGGTGATGAAGCGAATAATGGCCGGTATCACCGCAATTCCAGCGGAAGCGACGATAACGGGTATATTAATAATCGCCGCCTCTGCAAGCACAATATATTTCTTGGCTCCCCACCAGTCGTCCAGGGAATCCTTCAACCGGTCCCAAAGTACCGCGTCGAGACAGCAGGGAATCGCCTCCCAAATGGACAGATCCGGTTTGGTGACTTCCTCCCGCAAGCGCCGTTGCGCTTCGAGATCCTTCAGCGCTTGCGCATTCGCGTCGTCAATGACCGCGGCCAGTTCCACGATTACCTTCTTGATGGCTCCGAGAACTGCGGACATTTCCGTCAGCCATTGATCGCATTCCAAGGAATTGAAATTCCTCAAACTACCCGCCAATTTCGCCTGGATTCCCAAATAGGCGATTGACATGCTGCCGATCACTTCATCATAACTGGCCGACGGATCAAACGTAAACCCAACGGGTACAAGCTGTTCGATCATCGTTGCGGACACCGGCTGGTCCTTGCACCCGGATGGGCAGGCATTCGCTAATTCTTCCGGGCAGGAATTGACAAGCTTTTGATATTCATCCAATACGGCTTGGTATTCCCTGCCCGTTATATCCATATCGCCCTGATAGACGGTCCGCAACTCCATGGAATTCGCAATCGACACCAGCCGTTTCAACCAATTGGCGAGGAGCGGGTATTTAGATTCATTTCCACCGATAAATTTTTCGATGGCGGCGCTCCCGGCATGTTGCGCCGTTCCCTCAGTCGGCACGGAGTCGGCCGGGAAGGAGAGCATATCCCATAGATCGGTCTGATTTTTAGGATTGGCATAATCGATGGTCAGTATTTTGGCCGCATTCTCTTTGGTAATACTGGCGGGTACTTGCAGTTGCAGCTCGATCTCGGAGGCATGGATCAGCAAATAGGCAACCACCGCAAGCGCGTTTCTAGCCGAATGCGTATCGCCTTGGAACAATTTATCCACCGAGAAGCCCAGGCAATTCCGGACCGCCAAGATCAGCATTTCCGTCGAATTAACTTCCGAATTGGGGTCATAATTGGGGTCGATCAATGGATAATTTTTAGGATTGTCGAGCAGTTCGATCACCTGCTCGAAGGTCCTGCCCCAAATGCCATAAACCGCCCGGACCGGTGGATTCTCGATCCGATATTCGCCGGTATAACTGCAACACGCCGGAAATTTATAATCCGTCCCCATAACAATGCGGTGGACTTCCTCCGGCGTGGGAAGCGGTTGATCCACCGGAGATGTTGGTGTCACAGCACACCCCTGCCCGAAGAGGGCGGCTCCCGCGGCGGCACCGGCGGTCTTTAGGAACAGGCGGCGGTTGAATCGTTTCATGAGTTTGTTCTCCCTTCAGGGGAAAATTCTGCATCGAAGATTCTTCCGGTCGGGGTTTGGCTCAACGGCCTTAATTTAACTGGATGGTACAGTAGAGTCGTTTTTTCGGCAAATCCGGCAGACCGCGTTGGTACCCGCTATGAACACCCCCGCTTCGAATTCATCCCGGCTCAGGAACCAGACGCGAGCCGGGATTCTCCCCCCACTCGCGATTTCTTCAGATTGAAATGACACCGAGGCTCATCGCTCCCCCGCTGCGCAATCATCCCTGCTCATGGAACAAAACCGAGCAGGGATGCTCCGCGAGGGCGGGCGGGGGGCAGGCGCGAGGACAGGCGCGGGTATGACGGACAGACCTCGGTCCGGATACGCGAAAGATTGACAAATCTCTTTTTCCCGTTACAATTTACGGTCTCAAGCCGGAGTGGCGGAACTGGCAGACGCGCTGCGTTCAGGGCGCAGTGGCCGTAAGGCCATCAGGGTTCAACTCCCTGCTTCGGCACTAACCCGGGAAACCGGGTTTTTTCTTTCTGCATTCCTCGTCTTCATTCACCAATACCGAAACAAAGAGGTGTGATGCAAAAATCCGTTCGGTCAACCTCCCCTTCTCCTCTTCCCGCCCGGCGAAAAGATCACGAGTTCCCCGCCGCGGTCACCCGCCTCGGATGGCGTTTTCACCATCTCGGGATCCCCACCGCCTTCCCGCGGCAGGACGAAAAACACCTTCCCGCCTTCGGCATGTTTGTCTCCGGCTTCGACACCAGTCCCTATGGCATTGAATGGATGCGGTTCGAGGAATCCAGCCCGCTTCCGGAAATTATCCGGACCTTGCCGCATATCGCGTTCGTCGTCGACGATCTGGAAACCGCGCTCGCGGGAAGGGAAATCCTGTTCCCCGTCGGCGCGCCCTCCGGCGGGGTCCGCACCGCGATGATCCTCGATGACGGCGCGCCCGTCGAGCTGATGGAATTCGAAGGGCAAGGGAGCAGCCGGACCTCATGAAAAAAATCCGACTCCCCTGGAAGGTGATCGGCTTCATCCTCGGCGGCACGCTCCTGATCGGCCTGCCGTGGATTTTCATCCGCTTAAAAACGCAATCGCGGATATATCGAACGGCGGCCGACGCCCCGGAATCGCCGGTGGCGATTGTTTTCGGCGCCGGCCTGCACCGCGACGGCACCCCGATGCCCGTCCTGGCCGACCGCGTGGCCACGGCCGTCGATCTCTACAAAGCCGGCAAAGTAAAGAAGCTCATCCTCACCGGGGATAACCGCTTCCCGGAATACAACGAACCCGAGGCCATGCGCCAATACGCGATCTCGCTGGGCGTCCCCGAAGCCGACCTCGTCCCCGATTTCGCCGGGCGCCGCACGTACGATTCCTGCTACCGGGCGCGCTTCGTCTTTAATGTAAAGAAGGCCATCCTCGTCTCGCAGGAATTTCACCTGCCGCGGGCGGTTTATCTTTGCGATCAGTTGGGAATCGACGCCGTCGGAGTCGCCGCCGACCGGCGCGTGTATCAGACATCCTCCCTTATTCAATGGAACCTGCGCGAATGGGCGGCTTGTATTTTCGCGATCCTGGAGACTCAGATCACCCACCCGCAGCCGGTCCTCGGACCGCTGGAACCGCTGGAGTAGGAGTAAAGCATGCACCGCGATGAAGCCCTCGCCATCGTCCGCGAATTCGTGAAGAACGAGAACCTCATCCGCCACATGCTGGCGGTTGAGGTGGCCATGCGGTTCTACGCCGCGAAGTTCGGGGAGGATCCGGAGTTGTGGGGAACGGTCGGATTACTGCATGATTTCGACTGGGAGATCCACCCGGACTTGGAGAGCCATCCGCAGGCAGGCGCGCCCATCCTCCGCCAGCGCAACGTACCGGAGGAGATCATCCATGGCGTGCTTTCACACGCCGATCACACCGGCGTGACGCGGGAAATCCGCATGGAAAAAGCGCTCTTCGCCTGCGACGAGCTGACCGGATTGATCACGGCCGTCGCGCTGGTTCGGCCGTCGCGCTCGCTCTCGGACCTGACCGCCAAATCGGTGAAGAAAAAATGGAAGGACCGCGCCTTCGCCGCCGGCGCCAACCGCGAGGAGATCGAGCGCGGCGCGCTGGAATTCGGCGTGGAACTGTGGGAGCACGTCGATAATGTCATTTTGTCCATGCGCCCGATCGCGGCCGACCTCGGGTTGGAAGGAAATTCGCCGCAATCCGGATGATCCTTCCGAGAGTCCCGGGGGTGACGCTTGAAACGGATACTGGTGAACCTTTTCGCTTCGCTTTCCATAGTGGTGGCCGGTTCGCTTTGTTTGCAGTTTGACGGTTGGCTGACCTTCTCCCTGCCGCCTGTGCCGGAAGCCGTTTATTGGATATTCCTTACCATTGGATTGGGCTTGATCGCGCTCGCAGAAGCTACCTTCCTGATGCGGGGTGGCGCGACCGGCGCGCCCGCGGATCCGACCAAACACCTGGTCGTTTTCGGAATCTATCGTTGGCTTCGGAATCCGATCTATCTTGGGGGCGCGTTGGTGCTTCTGGGTGTATCTCTTGCCAGGCACTCCCCGACCCTCTTCCTTGCCGCGATCCTTTTCCTACCGGCGATGCACCTCACCGTCGTCCGCGGGGAGGAACGGCGGCTGGAAAAGGATTTTGGGGACGAGTACCTGGAATATAAACGCTCGGTCCCGCGCTGGATTCCCCGTCCGCCATATTTAATCAATATGGATAGAAAAAAATAATCCTGGTCATTGCGAGCGACCCCTTCGCTCTGCTCAGGGCAGGCTCCGGGAGCGAGCAATCTCCTTTTTCCATCGTAAACGGGAGATTGCTTCGTCGCTTCGCTCCTCGCAATGTCTCAATCCACTTCC
>JBAVFZ010000296.1:0-1619 GCA_049684495.1 Anaerolineales bacterium
ACCATGGTAATCCTGCCAACCGGCCTGGGCAAGACCGCGGTAGCTCTGCTCGTTGCTGCGTCCCGGCTTTACAACGAGAAGGGCAAGGTGCTGATGCTTGCCCCAACCAAACCACTCGTTGAACAACATCTCCGCTATTTTGAGAGGTACCTCCTCGTAAAATCTGCCGGGGATTCCATCGCCTCCCCGTTTGTTATGTTCACCGGAGAAGCCCCACCGCCCGAACGCACCGCGGACTGGGAGCGGGCAATGGTAATCCTCGCCACTCCGCAGGTGATCAAGAACGATGTCATTGCCGGGCGGTATACCCTCAATGATGTCACGCTCATGATTGTCGATGAGTGCCACCGGGCAGTGGGAAGCTATGCCTATGTCTTCCTTGCCCAGCGATACCTTTCCACGGCCGACAAACCACTCCTCCTTGCAATGACCGCGTCCCCGGGCGGGGCACAGGAGAAAGTGCAGGAGGTCTGTTTGAACCTCGGGATCGAGCATGTCGAGACCCGGACCGAGAACGACCCGGATGTCAGCCCGTATGTGTTTGAGCGGGATCTGGAATACATAAATATCGATCTCCCTCCGGAGCTAAAAGCAGCAATACAGGTCATCAACACACTCATCGAGGAGCGTCTCGCTCTCCTCGCTTCGCTCCACTTCACGGTACCAAAGCGTGACAAGCTGACAATGAAGGCCCTGAATGCAATCAATGCCCAGATTCAGCAGCGGATTGCAAATCGCGACCCTGCCGGCTACTCGGCAGCATCAGTCTATGCCGAGTGCATGAAGCTGAAGCACGCGGTTACGCTTGCTGAGTCACAGGGAAGCGAGGTGGTTAAGGGATACCTTGCGAAACTGATTGCAGATGGGACCGGGTCCGGCGGGAGCAAGGCAAGCCAGCGGCTCGCTGCCGACCAGTCCTTCCGCGAGCTTTTGGAACGTTCGATGGAATGGACAAGGGAACTGCACCCGAAACCGGAAATTGCCCTGGGGCTCGTCCGCGAACAACTGGAAACCCATCCCGACAGCCGGATCATCATCTTCGCCACGTACCGGGACACGGTGCAACTGCTTGCCGATTATCTCAACGGAAACGGGATTGCCTGCGAGCGGTTCGTGGGGCAAGCGACAAAGGACGCCGAGAAGGGCCTCTCCCAGAAAAAGCAGATCGCTGCACTGAGCCGGTTCCGCGATGGGGAGTTCAAGGTCCTCATTGCAACTTCTGTCGGGGAGGAAGGCCTCGATGTCCCTTCCACCGACATGGTGATCTTTTACGAAGCGGTTCCGTCGGAGATCCGCTCCATCCAGCGCAAGGGACGGACCGGCCGATCAGGAGCCGGCCGGGTTGTCGTGCTCGTCACCAAAGGAACCTCTGATGAAGTCTTCCGCCATGTCAGTGCGGCAAAAGAAAAGATGATGCACAAGAGCATGCGGGCGATGGGGAACATGACCTCCCCGGTGCCGCGGCCGGTTGCGGCCGAACAGGCCAGCATCGAGGAGTTCACCCCGCAGGGGCCGAAGATTGTTATTGACGACCGCGAGACCTCCTCTAAAGTCGTGGAAGTCCTCTCCGGCATGGGAGCCGCGATCCGGCTCGAGCGGCTCGCCCATGGGGACTACGC
>JBAVFZ010000297.1:0-5148 GCA_049684495.1 Anaerolineales bacterium
GAGGAGGGGTTAGAGGGTGGAGGGGTTAGGTCGGAAACATGGATCGGGCTCGGTTATCGAGTGCTTGGGAAAAATAATGAGCATACCCTTTAGTGTCGGTGAGAGTGCACAAGCCGGCCAATGCGGATTCTGATATGCTATAGAGTGGATGGCATTCTATGTCCCAAACCCCTGCCTTTTACTTCGACATCCTCGAAAATCTCGCCCAGGGCCGATGCCCGGCGTGTGAACTCGTCCGGCAGAAGCCGTTGCATTACATCGATCACGCGTTGTACGGGCTGGTGACCGACCCCTCCGCGCAGAATCTCTTCGCGGAGACGGGCGGATACTGCCGCCGGCATGCCGGGATGCTCCTCGCGATCCCCTGGGGCTCGGCGCTGGGCGTCGCCATTCTCTACAACCGGCTGGTCGAGGATGCGGCGGAGCAGCTCAAGGCGGACCGGGGAGCGGGCGCCGGCCATCCGAAGCGCGGCAGAATTTCCATTAATCCATTTTCCCGGAAGGAGCGGAAGGATCCCTTGGCCCGGGAGGATAACCCCGACTGTCTGGCGTGCAAGGTGGAACGGGAAACCGAGCAGGGAGTGCTGCACACCCTGGTGGAAACGTTGCGCGCGGGCGACGCCCGCATGACCGAGGCGGTGGAAGGGAACGAGGGTTTCTGCCTGTACCACCTGGAGCTCGCGTTGGGGATCGATGCCGGCGAAAAGGCGGGCCCGGTTCTACGGCGGCACGGGCTGCGCCGGGCGGAGCGGCTGCTGGCCGAGCTGAAAGAGTTCATCCGCAAGTCCGATTACCGGTTCACCCGGGAGCAAATGGGCGGAGAGGGAGACAGCTGGATGCGGGCGGTGGCCTGGGTGACGGGGGTGAGCCTGGAAAAGGAAGACCGCGCTTTTTCTCCGGGCGAATTAAAAAGAAGAATGCGCGGAGAGAATCCCTCCGGAGAATAGCTCCGGCGGAGGCGCTTGACGAAAAAGAAATTCCGCCTATAATTCGCGCGGCATGAAGAAGATACTCCTCCGGAACCTCTCCAACGCCCGAAAGGGGATCATCCCCCGCGCGGGCGTTTTGTTTTTTCTGCCCTGACAAGAGAGCCGAATGGCTCTCTTTTTTCTTTCTGCGGGGATGCCGCCATGCTGCTCACACTTCCGGGATTGATCGATCCGCACGTCCATATGCGCGAGCCGGGCCAAACCCACAAGGAGGATTGGCAGACCGGAACCGCCGCCGCTCTCGCCGGCGGATTTACCTGTGTTTTGGCAATGCCCAACACCCAGCCGCCGCTGATTGACGCCCCGAGCCTGGAACAGGCGGAGGATTGCGCGCGCAAGAATGCGGTGTGCGATTACGGGCTCTTTCTCGGAGCCGGGAGCGAAACCGCGGAGACGGCCGCGGTGCTTGCCCCCAAGGCCATCGGATTGAAAATGTACCTCGGCCTGACCTTCGGCCCGCTGCAATTGAAGGACAAGGCCGTCCTCACCGCTCATATGGCAAAGTGGCCCGCCGCCAAACCGATCGTCGTGCATGCGGAGGGGCGCAAGATCGCGCTCGCCATCCGGATCGCCGCAGGGCTTAATCGCGGCATCCACATCGCGCATGTCAGCCGCAAGGCGGAGATCCTTCTGATTAAAGCCGCCAAGGAAAAAGGGCTCCGGGTCACCTGCGAGGTCACCCCGCATCATCTGTTCCTCACGGAGGAAGATCTCCCGCGCATCGGCGCCGGGCGCGGGGAAGTGCGCCCCAAACTGGCGACGAAAATCGATCAGCAGGCGCTTTGGGAAAACCTGGCGGTGATCGACTGCTTTGCCACCGATCACGCGCCGCATACGCCGGCCGAAAAAGATGGAGAAAATCCCCCGCCGGGTTTTCCCGGTTTGGAAACCGCGCTGCCCCTTCTGCTGGGGGCGGTCCGCGAGGGCCGGTTGACGATCGAGGATATGCTCAAACGGATGCACGACAACCCCCGGCGCATCTTTTGCCTGCCCGAGCAATGGGCCACCCTGATCCACGTCGACCTCGAGGACCGGTGGACGGTGCGCGGGGAATATCTCAAAACCCGGTGCGGCTGGACCCCCTTCGAAGGGATGAGCGTCCGTGGCCGGGTGATGAAGGTCGACCTGCGCGGCGTCACCGTCTACGAAGCGCCGTATGTCCTTGTGGATCCCGGTTTTGGAAAAAACCTCAGCAGCGGCATTCTTGCGCCCGACCCGGTCAAACCCATTCCGATGTAAATCCGGAGCGGGTCCGTCCTCAAGCCGCGGGCTTCGAGGGCGAAAATAGAAAGGAAGCGACGGTGTCCACCTACATTCCCCCCACAGAGCGGCGCGAAAAGAGCCCGCACCTCCCGTTCGGCGACATGCGCCAGACCCCGTTCTACGGCAAAGACATCATCTCCGTCTCCCAGTTCGACCGGGGCGGCCTGGAGTACGTGTTCGGCGTGGCCGAGGAGATGCGTTCGATGGTCGAGCACGTCGGCACGTTCGACCTGCTCAAAGGCAAGATCCTGGCCAACCTGTTTTACGAACCGTCGACCCGCACGTCCTCCTCGTTCATGGCCGCGATGCAGCGGCTCGGCGGGAGCGTGATCCCGATCAACGAGGTGCGTTATTCCTCGGTGGCCAAGGGCGAATCACTTCCGGATACCGTGCGCACGCTCGAATCCTACGCCGATGTGATCGTCATCCGCCACCCGGACGTCGGCGCCGCCGCCACCGCCGCCCAGTACTGCCGCAAGCCCGTCATCAACGCCGGCGACGGCGTGGGCGAGCACCCCACCCAGGCGCTGCTGGACCTGTTCACGATCCGCGAGGAACTCGGGCGGACCGACCATCTCACCGTGACGATGCTCGGCGACCTGAAGTACGGCCGCACGGTGCACTCGCTCTCGCGGCTGCTCTCCCTGTTTGCGACCACGGTCCACTGCGTTTCACCGGACATCCTGCGCATGCCGCCGGACCTGGTGGCCGAACTGAAGGCGCGCGGGATGGCGATCCGGGAGCATGCCTCGCTCGAAGCGGTGCTGCCGGAAACCGATGTGCTGTATGTGACCCGCGTCCAGAAGGAGCGCTTCGAGGATCCGGCGGTGTACGAATCCGTCAAGGGCGCGTTCGTGCTCACGCCCGAGACCATGAAATCCGCCAAGGACCAGATGATCGTGATGCATCCGCTGCCGCGGGTCGGGGAAATCGCGATGGAGCTGGATGCCGATCCGCGCGCGGCATATTTCCGGCAGATGGAATACGGCCTCTACACCCGCATGGCGCTGCTGGCGATGGTGCTGGGGAAGGCGTGAAGACCGACCATGGACGATAGACCATAGACCATGGCTGTAATTCTTTCTTGTTCCTCTGAAAGAGAACGAGGGTCACAGGTACAAAGATCGGTCTTTATAAATTATTTTCGATGGCGGAACACCATTTTGTAACGCGAAACGGCCATGGTCCATCGTCTATGGTCCATGGTCTGTAACGCGAGACGGCCATGGTCCATCGTCTACGGTCCATGGTCTGTAATGCGAAACGGCCATGGTCCATCGTCCATGGTCCATCGTCTGAAACAATAAGGAGAATCCCAACCGCATGACCACATTCACCGATCTGCTCAACGCCCGCGCCCGCGCGGCGCAATCCCTGCTCTGCGTCGGCCTGGATCCGCATCCGGATCTGCTTTCCGCCCCGTCCGCCGCCGCGGCGAAGGAATTCTGCCAGCGCATCATCCGCGAAACGGCGGACCTGGCGCTGGCCTTCAAGCCCAACATGGCGTTCTTCGAGGCGTTCGGCGCCGACGGCTACCGCGCGCTGGCGGACGTGATCGGCGAATGCCGCGCGCAGGGCGTCCCGGTGATCCTCGACGCCAAGCGCGGCGATATCGGCGATACCTCGAAGGCGTACGCGCGCATGGCGTTCGACACGCTCGGGGCGGACGCGATCACGGTTAATCCTTTCCTGGGCGGGGATTCGGTGGCGCCGTTCCTGGAAAAAGAGGAGCGCGGGGCGTTCATCCTCTGCCGCACCTCCAACCCGGGCGCGGCGGATTTGCAGCTGCTCCGGCTGGACGGTGTGCCGCTCTTCGAGCGGGTGGTCGGCCTGGCCCGGGCCTGGAACACGCGCGGCAACGTCGGGCTGGTCGTGGGCGCGACCGATCCGGCGGCGGTCGGGCGCGTGCGGACCCTCGCGCCGGACCTGTGGCTGCTCGTGCCGGGCGTGGGAGCGCAGGGAGGCGATCTGCGCGCGTCGCTGGAAGCCGGTTTGCGCGCCGACGGTTTGGGGATGCTGATTAACATTTCGCGCTCGCTGGCCAAGGCGGCCAGCCCGAGGACGGAGGCCGAGCTGCTGGTCGCGGTCATGCGCGAGGCGATGAAAGCCGCCAGGGGCGCAAAGCCCGGGCCATCGCCGGTAGTCCTCGAGGTGGCGGAAATTTTGAGCGCGTCCGGCTGCGTCAAGTTCGGCAATTTCACGCTCAAATCCGGGAAGCAGTCGCCGATCTATCTCGATCTCCGGCGGTTCGTTTCGCACCCGGATCTGCTGGCCCGCGCGGCGGCGGTGTATGTCCCGCTGCTTAAGGAGTTGTCTTTCGATCGGATCGCCGGGCTGCCCTACGCCGCGCTTCCAATCGCGACCGCGATCAGCCTGCAGACCGGCTGGCCGATGATCTACCCGCGCAAGGAAGTTAAAGAATACGGCACGAAGGCGCAGATTGAGGGCGAGTACAACGAGGGTGAACGGATCGCGATGATCGACGATGTGGTCACCACCGGCGGGGCGAAGCTTGAGGCGCTGGAAAAACTGCGCGGCGCGGGGCTGGTGGTCGAGGACCTGGTGGTGCTGGTCGACCGCGAATCCGGCGGCGCGGAAAGTTTGAAGGAAATGGGCGTCACGCTGCACGCCGCCGCGCGCCTGCGCGACCTGCTCCCGATCTGGCAATCCCAGAACAAACTCACCGCCGAGCAGGTGAAGCAGGTGCTGGAGGGGTAAACGAAAATTGGTGCAATCGACGATCGCGCGGGCATGAATGCCCGCGCTAATACACGATGCCCCCTCGGAGCAATGGAGCAGGTAATGGAAGGGTGATTGCCCATTCGTAGGGTGGGTTGACGAGGCAAAGGACCTATCTGAATCAGAAATATTTTCTTGCCTCGTCAAACCACCCTAC
>JBAVFZ010000298.1:0-2283 GCA_049684495.1 Anaerolineales bacterium
CTATCCGGATACGGATGCATTCATCTTTGATGAGTCCATTAATCCGGAGGACGCCAGAACTTGGGATGCGGATTTCTGGCCGGTTGGTGATCTCAACCAGAAAAAGACCGTCCCGGCCCGTGCGAAATTCCGGGAGCTGATGGGCATCGGCTACGATTACCTTTCGATCGGGATCCATGGAACACCGGACGCATGGGGACCGGATTTCTTCACCAACCGCGATGTGGAATCCATTTACCAAGCCGGAGGCCGTTTGCCGGTATTGCTCTTTTCCGCATCCTGTTCCACCGCGGATCTAGGGGCGGCCGACAACCTTGGCAGCATCCTGACAATGGCGGGGAGCCTGATGTTCATCGGATTCTCCGCGCCTTCCGAGATGCGATGGGTGGAATTTGTATCTTGGAATCAAGCTCTGATAAATTCCTCCATCGGAGAAGCCTTCTTGAGGATTCAGCGTGAGGCCACGCCGGATGGATCCGGAGCGGTATCGCGCAATGTAAATTGGATTTTGCTGGGGGATCCGACGCTCAGGTTGAAGACGGATAGATAAAAAGGAGCAGCCTATGAAATATTCAACCGCAACCCCCGGCCGCATCTTCATCCTCCGTTTGGAGGACGGTGAGATCCTCCACGAGACCATTGAATCCTTCGCCGCAAAACAAAGCATCCATGCCGCGGCGCTGATCGTATTGGGCGGGGCGGACGAAGGCAGCCGATTGGTCGTCGGCCCCGAAAAATCCTGCGCCACACCGGTCCATCCAATGGAGCACGTCCTGGCCGGGACGAGCGAGGCGACCGGTGTTGGGACGATTTTTCCCGGTTCGAACGGCAAGCCCGTTCTGCACATGCATATCGCCTGCGGCCGGGAAGGATCGACCGTCACCGGCTGCGTCCGGCGTGGGGTGAAAGTCTGGCATGTGATGGAGATCATCCTCTGGGAATTGACCGGGACGGGCGCAGAACGGGTTCTGGATCCGGCGACCGGGTTCGAGCTGCTGCAACCATAGGATTCCGCATAATCTCCATGCTAGTGCAGGCACTTTCCATATAGGTTAGCTATGGTCCATCGTCCACCGTCCACGGTCGGTTTTTCCCATGCGCTATAATCCGCCATACGAAAGGGTGCCTATGGCCGCGAAATCGAAAGTCGCTGTTTTGAGAACCACGCCGGAAACCGTGTTGGCGGATTATGTGCGCTTGTTCGAATTGGCGGGCGGGAAGCAGGCGCTTGCCCCCGGCAAGACCACCATCCTCAAAGACAACATCTCCTGGCATTACCCGCTCCCGAGCGCGAACACCACTCCCTGGGAGCTGGAGGGATCGATCCTGGCTCTCCGGAAAGCGGGCTTCGACGATCTGGTCGGAGTCCAAAACAAGACCGTGGTGATCAACGCCTTCAAGGGCGAGGACCTGAACGGGTTCGTCCCGGTCTTTAAGCACTACAACATTCCCATCAAATACAATTTCCGCCCGGAAGACATGACCTGGGTGGAATACAAGCCCAAGGCCAGGATGCTCGTGCTCGATAAAATCTTCGACAAAGGCATCCGCATCCCGGATTACTTCTTCGGCAAAAACATCGTCCACCTGCCGACGGTGAAAACCCACATCTATACGACCACGACCGGGGCGGTGAAGAACGCCTTCGGCGGATTGCTGTCCACCTACCGGCATTACACCCACTCCTGGATCCACGAGACTCTGACCGACCTGCTCGCGATCCAGAAGGAAATCCACCCCGGGATGTTCGCCTTCATGGACGGCACGATGGCGGGCGACGGCACCGGCCCGCGCACGCCGACCCCGGTGGAAAAGAACGTGATTCTGGCCTCGGCCGACCAGGTCGCGATCGACGCGGTCTCGGCCAAGATGATGGGCTTTGATCCGATGAAGATCGGCTACATCCGGCTCGCGCACGAACAGGGGCTGGGGACCGGGGACGTGCGCGAGATCGAACTGGTCGGCGACGACGTCTCGGGCGAGAACTGGCATTTCCACGTCGGCAGCAATGTGCACACCTTCCTGGCCTGGATGGCCTGGTTCGGCCCGACCAAGGTGTTCCAGAATCTCGTCTTGCATACGCCGCTGGTGGCGATCCCGATCTTCCTCTCCGAGTTCAACCACGATTACGTCCACTGGCCGTTCAAATCCAAACGGGTGTATGAAACCTGGCTCGCCGAAAACCAATGGGGGAAACTTTTCCGGCGGTATCAGAAAGAAGGCGTGCTGAAGAAGTAAGCTCCCTCACCCCTCTCCTAGCTGATGCCGGGAGAGGGGTTTTTA
>JBAVFZ010000299.1:0-3699 GCA_049684495.1 Anaerolineales bacterium
CCACAAAATCCTTACACCAGTACTGCCGTACCCTAGATGCTGTTGACGATCTGGCTGAAGACGTTACCAATAGCGGGCCCAAGGACGGAGAGAATGATGATGATCACAATTGCCACGAGGACGAGGATTAATGCGTATTCCACCAAACCTTGGCCTTTCTGCTGCAGTTTCTTAAACATAGTATTCACCTCCTTTCACACGGAATGTATCAATCTGTTCACATTATACTCATATTACTTTAAGAATCAAATTGCGGATACATTGCCAGGAAAAAAAAGAGGGGTGTAACGCCCGCTATACCGGTATTTTTTTCTTTACTTTAGTACTAATCATTCCTGAAGATACTCCCTCCGATGGTCGATGCAGGTTTTCTGCAAGGGATGGGAGCGGCTTGGATCCCGTGCGAGATGGACCCGCTTCCGCATTGCGGGAAGGAGGCTCTTACCGCACGGATTTTTTCGTCGACGGGAGTTGTGCGTGGCTGTACCTGCCGTCCGGGGAGCAAAACAGTTCCGAAAATTATTCGGCAGCGGGAAGCTCGATCAGGATGTACGTCCCCTGCCCGGCTTGCGAGGCATATTCATACGTCCCGCCCAGCATCTCTATCCGTTCGCGCATGGCGTTCAACCCATGCGGATCTTCCTCGCCGCCCTTTTCCTCGAGCAGCTTTCCGTCATGTTCGAGAATTGTCTTAACCTTGGCCTCCCCGAGATCCACGGAGACCTTTATCTTTGTAGCTTGGGCTTCTTCTCGCGCCAAGCCCACCAGTTGCTGGATTGCCCGGAAGAGGACCACCTCGATATGGCTGGGCATCCGCCGTTCAGTTCCGGTGAAGGTGAAGGCGATTTCGCATTGCGCCTGATCCTTGGAACTGTCCAGGTATCGCCGCAACGTAGGCACCAATCCCAGATCGTCCAGCATCATCGGCCGCAGGTCGAAGATGAAGTTCCGCACCCGCTGGAAGGCGGAATTGGCGCTCACCTTCAGGTTGGCCAGTTCCTCCTTGGCGCGGATCGGATCGATCTCGAACAGCCGCGCGGCAATTTCCGCCTGGAGTATGAAGTTGGAGAGCACCTGCGCGGGACCGTCGTGCATCTGGCGCGAGAGTCGTTTGCGCTCATCCTCCTGCGCTTCGACCACCCGGACCACGATGGATTTCGGCGCCGGACCGGTGACTGCCTCGGGCTGGCTGATGTGAAGCGTCTCGTGTATCTTTTCCAGGCACTTGTTGAATTGTTCGAACACTCCTTGCTGGGCTTGCAGCCGTTCCAACTGGCCGCTCATGGCAAACAAACGCTGCTGGGCGTCCATCGAACTTTCGAAAGCTCTACGGATGTCTTCGCGGGGAACCGAGTCGAAGGATGATTGGATCTGCTTCCAGCGCATGGCCTCCGAGGCCTGGCGCATTTTCATCTTCTCCACTTCGCTCCGGCTTTGGTCGATGAGAGAGCGGAGTTCCTTGGTCTGGGTTTTGATTTCCTCCAGCTGGGCTCCGACAAAAGGCAGCAGATCTTCGACGGATAGGGTTTCTTTTTCCAGATCTGCAGGAGTCGGCGGTTTGGGTGCATTTGTCATAAGGGGTTCCTGGTCATTCCTCTTTGGGAAGCGACGGCGAGGCGGGTTCCGTGGTTTCGTTGCCCTCCGGGAGGCGAATCCATCCGTGTTTCAGCGCGTACACCACGGCCTGGGTCCGATCGCTGGCGCCGATCTTTCGCAACAATGAAGTGAGATGGTTCTTGACCGTTTGCTCGCTGATCCCCAGCAGATAGCCGATCTGCTTGTTGGTTAAACCGCGTGCGACAAGGTTCAGAATTTCCGATTCCCTCTGCGTCAGCGGGGCAAACAGGTCCTCGGATCCGGATTCTGATTTGAGGCCGGCCATCTGTTCGTCCAGCCAGGCCTGTTTTTCATTTTCGTCCATGACCTGGCCTTCGTAGACCCACTTGCCGGAGGCGACCACTCGGATGATTTCCGCCAGCTGTTCGTGTTCGATGTCCTTGGAGCAGTACGCGTGGGCGCCCGCCCGGAAGGCATGCAGCGGCTGTTCGGAGTCCGTGTAGCCGGTCAGAAGGACGATACGCGTGTCCGGCATTTCCGTTCCCACCCGTCGGGCGACTTGCAGTCCGTTTTCATCGGGCAGGTTTACGTCGAGTATCGCCACATCCGGATGCATCTTCCGTATGAGATCCAATCCGTCGTGCCCGTTCCCGGCTTCACCGACGATTGTCAAATCCGAAAAGGACGTGATGGCTTTCTTCACGCCCTCGCGGTACAAAGGATGGTCATCGACGAGCACAATTCGTATTCCGGTCATGCGTTTCCTCGAAAGTAGTATAGCATTACCGGTTTTCCTTGGCAAACCAATTGGCAAAAACGGATGGGCTCGGCCGGGTGATCATTCCAAACAGCCGCCCTTCACCGCATACAACAGAGTCCGGCGGCCCGATTCGATCACCGGGATCCCTTCCCGGAATCCCGGAATGGGCGTGCACCCGTTTAGCGCCCCGGGATAGAAATCCGGCATGGTCATGAGCAGATCCGCTGTTTTTTGGCGGAGGTATGCATTCAAGGTAACAGCGCCGGAAAGCAGATCCACCGCATCCAGATCGGTCACGCCCCCCAGATCAACCATCCGCCGTTCGCCGAAGAATCCGAGCGCACCGATGTCGTGGGCGGCAACCACCGTATCGGTCGGTGTGTTCGCACGGATCCATTTTGCCACCGCGACCATTTCCGTCTCGATGATCCCGACATCGCGGGAAAATTGCACGGCACCGGTCCAGACGAATATCGCGGTCAGGAGAATAGCGCTCGTCCACAGGGCGCGGGAGACGACCCGGAAGACGGCCTTCGAATCCCATTTCTCCCGAAGCCGGAAAAAACCGTAAACGCCGTAACCCATCAGAACGGGAAGGATGGGGATGAAGTAGCGGCCGTGCTGATACGTGGCGGGCAACTGGATGGCATACAGGGTCAGATGGGCCAACGCCCACAGGAACGGCAGCGCGAATATCCATTTGCGCTCGCGGACGGCGGAAATCAGAGCGGCCGGGATAAAAAGCATCAGCACGGCGAAAGGCCCTGCCATCAACGGCAGCCATGACTGCAAAAACCGCACAGACAAGCCGGTCGAGGTCAACCCGGCATATTCCGTCGTTTTTACAAAAAACGTATTTGGCATGAGATGCCCGTTGAGCCGATAGGTAAACACAAAATACAGCAATATGGGCGCAGCCAATCCGACAAGGAATCCTCCGAGTCGCGGGATGGATGCAGGCCGCTGTTGGATCAACACTGCCAGGAAAGCCAGCCCGGAAAGCAGGACGGCTTCCGGGCGGATCCAGATGCCCATTCCGGCAATCAGCCCGAAGCCGATGGCCCCCGCAAGCGTTGGTGTTTTTTCCACCTTCAAGGGATCCAAAAGAGAAATCAGGAATATCACCAATGCCGTCCACGCGCAATATAGGATTGTTTCCATTCCCGAAAGTGCAGCCCAAATCAGATGCCATTCGCCCAGGCAAAAGAAGAAAGCAAACCGGGAGGCATTTCTGTCCAATTTCCGGATCCAGAACAGGATCAAAACGGCGTTGGCCAGCAGAAGCAATACTCCCAACCCCGTGCTCCAAATTACAGGCGGAATTTGCATCCAAAAAGCTGGAATTTGCATGATGGTCCACATGGGAGATGTGGATCCGGCCG
>JBAVFZ010000300.1:0-17647 GCA_049684495.1 Anaerolineales bacterium
GGATCCATTGGCTCCGAAGATTGTACAGTTCCTCTTTCGGAAGATTTTCCGCCAAACGATATACGTCGTCGAGGTAATCGAGCGTCAATTTCCAAACCTCGAGATTCTCGAACTTGAACGCCATATATCCCCCTTTCCACAACTATATTCCAACGCGGATAGATAATACCACGTGCATCATTATTCTTTCATCTGCCGCGGATCAAACATCGCTCACCATCAATCGGCCATGGTCCATCGTCCATGGTCTATGGTCGGATTCCTAAGGTCGTTGGTCGGCTTCCTCCAGCCAAACCGCCATCCCGGTCATGTCCTTCACCTTCTCCGCCGCCACCTTGTCGAACGCCGTCTCCGTCTCGCGGGCCAGGAAGCGCGTCCCGGTTTCGCGCGCGGCGTCGTAATCGCTCATCCCGTCCCCGACCATCAGCACCTGCGGCGGGGAAAGCTTGTGGCGCGCCATCACGTCGCGCAGGATATCCGCCTTGAGCCGCGGCGTCCCCCACAGCTCCTCGAACCAATCCCCCATCTTGCGCGTGGCGACGATCAGTTCCAGTTCCGCCTGGGGCGTGCCGGAACCGACGATCCGCAACACCCGCCCGCGCAAGCCCAGAAGCAGAGCCTCCGCCCCCGGCACTTGGGCGCAGCGGAAGATGCGGTCGCGGGTGAGCCGTTCGAATTCGGCGCTCACCCGTTTTTTATCCTCCTCGGTGTAGGGCAACCCGAGGATGTTCTTTTGAATGTGCTCGAACTTGACGTAGCGCGAGATGCCGGCGTTGGTGATGTGATAATCGCGGATCGCCGGAACCTTTACCGGATACGCCGCGTACAGCTCCAGGAAGGCCTCGGTCTTGATGTTGGCGGATTCAAGGATCACGCCGTCAAAATCGAAAACGATTGCGCGCAGGGAGTCGATTCGCTTCAAAGAATTCCTCTCGGTATTCCCATTCCGGAAAAAACCGGCACGGAAAAATGGGGCCTTGATTTCACTCTCCTCCCCCTCTTCCGGCTTACGCCGGGAGAGGGGGCCGGGGGGTGAGGAAGGATGTCATGCTGAGCAAAGCGGGGCATCTCGCTCTTTTCGCATTGAGATCCTGCGCTTCCCCTGCTTCGCATCCATCCCTGCTTATGGAACAAACCCAAGCAGGGATGCTCCGCGGGGGCAGCCCGCCCCGGTTCCGCCTTGCGGGCCAGGGGCGCTCAGGATGACACCCGCGGGAATCGGTATCTACAGCTTTTTCACGTCCGGATAGTGCGCCAGCCACCACTCGGAGAAGCCGGCATCGAGGTGGGTGTGGATGTCGCGCCCGGTGACCCAGTTGCGCAGGATCGGCGCCGAACGCTTCCCCATCCACCACCACGGGCTGGGCCCGTCGCGGCGCTGAACGCATTCCTTGCGGAAGGCCCACACGCCCTGATCGTAGTAGTACGCCGTTGGATACGATTGCCGTTCGGTCGAGGCCTGGCGGTTGGGGTCCCCGTACGGGCGCAGGAGGCCGTCGACGATCTCCAGCGACCTCAGCGGGTGGTCGTCGGCCGCCTGCCACACGCTCATCACCGAATCCAGGTCCGGGCGCTCGTCGAGCATCCCGAGCGCCTGATCCAGCAGCGCGCCGTCGAGCATCACGGTGTTCCCGAGCAGGAGGGTGACGTTACGCAGATCCTTCTCGTGCGCGTCGGCGTATTCCACCGCATGCTTGATCACCTCGCCGTGGTTGACGTGATCGCCGCACAGATCCTCCGGTCGGACGATGATCTCGCATCCGTTTTCCCGCCCGACGTCCATCACCTCGGGCGAATCGGTGGAGATGTAGGTCTTCTGAATAAGCTTCGCTTCGCGGGCGGCCTGGATCGGGTAATACACCAGCGGTTTGCCCGCCAGCATCATCACGTTCTTGTTCAGGATCGATTTGCTTCCGGCCCGGGCGGTGATAATCGCTACATTCACGGCATTCTCCTGCAGGGCTGGGCCCTGACCTCGTTCCACGGAGTGCAATTGGTGAATTTTATCGCAAGCCGGGTCTTTTACGGCGTATGGAAAGAAATTGACAGGATTTACATGATTTTTAACAGGATTGACATGATTTTTAAATTATTTTAAAAACAATCCTGTAAATCCTGAGAAAATCCTGTCAATCCTGTCTATTTCTTTACCGCCCGGACGCAGACTTCGATCGCGAACCGGCCGTCGAAGGCATCCATCTCGCGCCGTGTGAATTCCTCGGCCGTCAGCCCGCGCATCGCCGCGGCGGCGACAAGCGAATTCCCGTAAGCCCGGACCTGGACGTTCTCCCCGCCGAAGGCGGCGCCCACCAGCTCGCCGAAACCTTCCGGGGTGAAGCGCCACAGTTCGTGCCACCAGGGTTCGATCATGTCGGTCATCGGCACCGCCGCCAGCAGCACGCCCCCCGGCTTCAAAATGCGCTTCATTTCCGAGAGCATGACCGGCAGATCCCGGACGATGTGCAGCACGCGGGTGCAGATGACGCAGTCGTAATAATCGGAAGGAATGTTGTTGGGCCTGGTCAGGTCGGCGATGATGGTGGCGCGCTTGCTGTGGCCGGAACCTTCCTTGTGAAGGATGTCGAGTTTCTGGATCGCCGCCCCGCCGGTGCGGGTCGCATACTGGTCGTTTTGGAATTCGAGCACCCTTCCGCGCACGTCGGAGCGGAACTCGTCGAAGAAGCGGTCGATGTAATAGCGGTGCAGCGGGAGCCCGCGTTCGTTCCCGGAAACGACCGAAAGCGGAGCAAGCCCGGTCCCGAGCCGGAACCGCGCCCAGATCGCGGTCAGGAGCGGGATGCGGATTTGCTTGCGGCGGACGCGCGGAGTCCACAAGTTCCGCCAGCGGTACGCCAGCCATTCGAATATCCGCTTGGGGAGCAGCGGCAGGCGTTCCCGGTCGTACACCATTTTTGGGTTATCGCGGATTTTCCGTTCCGGGCTGGCATACCCTTTCGGGGTGCGGGGAGAACGCGGGGATTGGATGTGCTGCTCGAGATGGTGCGAGAACTCCCGCCCGCCCGCTTCGCCGGGGGTGACGCGCGGGATCCAGAACCGATCCGACCCGCCGTGCACGGCGGCTTTTACGTTGGCGCAGGCGTATTCAAATTCCAACTCACGCGCGAGGCGCAGGGTGGCGGTTGTTTCGGATTCGCGGCTGCCGTACGGATAGGAAATCGCCCGGACCGGCCGCTTGAGCAGTTTTTCCAGCGCCCGCCGCGAATCGGCCAGTTCCGATTTCTGCGCGGTTTCCGGGAGCGCGGCCAGCCAGGCATGCCGCACGGTATGCGCGCCGATGGAGATCAATCCGTTTCCGGCGAGCTGCGCGCATTCGCGCGCCATGAGCGGGCGGACGTCCTCCCGCGGCGAGGCATCCCGGCCGCGGGCTTGCCTGCGGATGCGGTCTACCTCAGTCAGAATTTCTTCCGGCGGCAGGCTGCGCAGTTCATAATGGAGAATTCCGAATGCGTCCTCGCGCGGCATGCCCGGGTAGAACCGCATCCGCACCTCTTCCGGCAGCTGCTTCCAGCCGGCGGGTTCGGTTTTGGATTCCCAAACGATGCGTTGGAGATCGTCCCACCAGAATTCCCGCTTGCCGTCCAGATATCCGCTGGAAACAAATACGGTGGCGGGAATCCGGTATCGCTCCAGGATCGGCAGCGCCCACGAAAGCACCCCGGCGTATCCGTCGTCGAAGGTCACGGCGACCGAGCGGCGCGGGAGATTCCCCTGCGCCAGCCTTTCCACCAAAGCGTCGAGGGAGAGAGGATTCCAGGCGCGGCGAAGCTCTTCCATCTGCGCGGCGAACAGCTCTTCGGGTACGCTGACGTGGAGCGGGTCCGGTGACCGGCGGCCGACCTGGTGATAGGAAAGCACCAGCGCATGCGGTGTGAATATTTCCGTCAGCCTGCTTAGCCTAGCTCGAATGCCCACGGTCAATCCGTTCCCTTTTCGCCGGTCGAGTAGCCCGAGTGCACTTCTCGGGCGTATCGAGACCACCGATCAAACACGGTGGTCTCGATACCCAAAGAACGCTACTCGACCACCTTTTCTTTTAAAAAAAGTTATGGTTTTCGTTCTTCCTGTGAAATTTGTTCCAGCACCTGAAGAATTCCCTGGCCGAAATCGACGTATAAATTGGAGGTCAATTTTTTCCCGACCCGCGGGTGGAAATGGTAGGGCGTAATGCGGTAGTGCCCGTCGGGGATTTCGGGTTTGGCATATTCGACCTGGACCTCGCGCCCAAGAATTTCCGAGAACATCGTAAAGAGGTCGCGGGCGCGCATCGGGTAGTGGCCGGTGATGATCAGATGCTGGTTGGCGTATTCGGGGGCGAGGATGTCGACGCTCAAGCGGGCGGCGTCCGCCACATGGATGTATTCCCGCGAGTCTTCCGGCTCTCCGAAGTAGCGGATCTTTCCGCCGCGGGCAGCGTCGCGCAGCAGGCGGTACAGGCCGTTGCTTTCGTCGGCCCGCGGCCCGTACAGGCTCCCGAAGCGCAGGATCGTGTAATCCAATCCGTAGCGGTGCTGGTATTCCTCGATGTACGCTTCGCAGGCCTGCTTGCTGGCGCGGTAGAAGGAGCCTTCACCGGAGTACACGTAAATCGTGCTGGAGAAAATGAATCGCTTGACCTTCGCGCGGCGGGCGGCCTCGAGCACGTTGACCGTCCCCTCGACGTTGGCCGTGACGGTCTCGCGCGGAAGCTCGCGGGCGCGGTTCAGGTCCGAAAGCGCGGCGTAATGATAGACGTAATCCGCCCCCTCGATCGTCCGGCACAGCAGGTCGAAATCGGACAGCTCCCCCGTGACCTGCTTCTGATTGGGTTCGAGCGCCGAGGCCGGCTTCCGGTCGAAGATCGTCACGCTCTGTCCGCGTCCGGCGAGTTCATCCGCCAAATGGCTGCCAAGGAATCCCGCTCCGCCGGTGACAACCGAGACCGTCATTTCCCTTCTTCTTTCTGAAAGAAGTCGATCACTTTCTGCGCCGCTTCGACTTCCATGCCGATCCGGCATTCCAGCGCATACGACCCGATGTGCGCGGTCAGCACGACGTTCTCCAGTTCGGCCAGCGGGCCTTTGTACGGCTCGCAGGCAAATACGTCCAGGTACGCTCCACCCAGCCGGCCGCTTTTAAGGGCCTCGAGCAGCGCGGTTTCGTCGACCCAGCCGCCGCGCGCCGCGTTGATCAACAGCGCGCCCGGCTTCATCTTGGCCAGTTCCGCCGCGCCCAGCAGCGCGGTCTTGGTCGAGCCGGAAAGGTTGAGGGAAATCACATCCGCCTCGAGCAGGGCTTCCTCGAGGTGGACGTAGCGGATCCCGTGCTGGCGCGTGAACGCCTCATCCTGCACCGGATCGACCGCGATCACCTTGACCGCGAAAGGCTGCATCAGGCGCACAAACGCCTTCCCGATCCGCCCCAAACCGATGATGGCGACGGTCTTCCCGCGCAGCAGCCTTCCCATCGGCTTGGCGAATTCCCCGCGCCGGACGGAGGCATCCGATTGCGGGATCCGCCGCAGGAGCGAAAGCAAACCGCCGAGCGCGAGTTCGGCCACGCCGTGGGTCGGCCCGTCGGGCGTATTGAAAACCGGGATGCCGCGTTCCTTGGCGTACGCCGGATCGACGTTATCCACCGCCGTCCCCACGCGCGAGATGACCTTCAGCCGCGGCAGCTGCGAAAGGACTTCGCGGTCGAGCGCCTCGGTCCCGGCGATCACGCCGTCCGCGTCCCGCAGCAAATCCACCGTCTCCGGCTTGGTTAATTTGCGTCCCAGGGAATTGAACACCAGATCAAACCCGGCCGCGGTAAGTGCCTCGACCGGTTCGCTGCTTTCTTTTCCGAAAGAGGAAGTGGTGATGGCGATTTTTGGGCTCACGCGGGTCACTCCGTGGAGATCTGGCTGGCCCAGGATTGCTCGGCCCGGTACCATTCGACGAGGTTGTGCACGCCGTCCTCAAGCTTGGTTTGCGGCTCCCAATGGAGCAGCTTGCGGGCTTTTCCGATATCCGCCCAGGTGGCGGGCACGTCCGCCGGGTGGGCGGGCTTTTGCTCGATGACCGCCTTTTTACCTACAAGTTCCTCGACCATCGCGATGATGTCGCGGATCTTCGCCGGGCGGTCGCCGCCCAGGTTGATCGTCTCGAAGCCGAGCGGCGCAACCCCGGCGATCGTCCCGCGGGCGATGTCGTCGACGTAGGTAAAATCGCGCTCCTGGGTTCCGTCCCCGTAAAGTGTGATCGGTCTGCCCTCGGATATTTTCTGGACGAAACGGAACATGCTCATGTCGGGCCGGCCGGCCGGGCCGAAGACCGTGAAGTACCGGAAAACGGTGATGTCCATCCCATACAGGAAGTGCCAGGTATAGCACATCGCTTCGGCGGCCTTTTTCGAAGCGGCATAGGGGGACAGCGGTTTGTCTGTATTGGCGTCTTCACGAAACGGGCGCGGGTTTTCCGCGCCGTACAGGCTGGAGGTCGAGGCGAGCACGAACTTCTTCACCCCGCCCTGGCGCGCCAGTTCGAGCAGGTTCAGGGTGCCGGAGACGTTGGTTTCATAATAGACATACGGGTTTTCCGTGCTCTGCCGCACTCCGGCTCGCGCCGCCAGGTTGATCACCGCGTCGAACGCGTTGCCGTCGTGCTTGTTCCAGAGGGTCTCGATCACCACCCGGTCGGCCAGGTCGCCGCGCGAGAAGGCGAACTTCGAATCGGCTTGCAGTTTTTGCAGCCGCCACTGCTTCAGGCGCACGTCGTAGGCGTTGTTCAGGCTGTCGATCCCGACGACCTGATGGCCCTGTTCCAGGAGCAGCGTGGAGACTCTCGCGCCGATGAAGCCCGCCGCGCCGGTGACCAGGTAGCGCGACATTATAGCCGGGTCACTTTCGGGCTGCGCTTGCCGTCTTCGCCCAGGGCGTTGCGGGTGTCCACGATCAGCCGCGCCTTCTCGAGAATCTTCTTCCATTGATAGGCATCGTGGTCGGTGGTGATCACCACGCAATCCGCCTGTTGCACCGCGCCTTCGAGGTCCGGTACGCATTTAAGGTGCAAGGATTCATGGCGCACTTCCGAAACGAAGGGGTCGTGGTAATCCACGACGGCGCCCTTCTTCTGCAGCAGCCCGATCACATCCAGCGCGGGCGATTCCCGCAGGTCGGAGACGTTCGGCTTGTAGGCCACGCCGAGGACGAGGATCCTGCTCCCGTTGATCGCCTTGCGGTTTTTATTGAGCGCATCCTGGACTTTTTCGACGACGTAGCGGGGCATGCCGGTGTTGATCTCGCTGGCCAGCTCGATGAAACGGGCGTTGTAATTGAACGCCTTGAGTTTCCAGGAGAGGTACAGCGGGTCGATCGGGATGCAGTGGCCGCCGAGGCCGGGGCCGGGCGTGAATTTCATGTAACCGAAGGGTTTGGTGGCGGCGGCGCCGATGATCTCCCACACGTCCAAGCCCAGGCGGTTGCACATGATCGCCACTTCGTTGACCAGGCCGATGTTCACCGCACGGAAGGTGTTTTCCAGCAGCTTCGACATCTCCGCGGCGTCGGCCGAGGATACCGGTACCAGAGTCCGGATCGCCCGTCCGTAATACGCGAGGGCGACTTCCAGGCAAGCCGGGGTGATCCCGCCGATCACCTTCGGGGTGTTGATCGTGGTCCAATCCTCGCGGCCGGGATCCACCCGCTCGGGGGAAAACGCCAGGAAGATATCCTTCCCCACTTTCAATCCGCGCGCTTCGATCTTCGGCTGCATAATCTCGCGGGTCGTGCCCGGGTAGGTCGTGGATTCCAGGACGATGACCATCCCGGGGTGAAGGTACTTGACGATCTCTTCGGTCACATTGACGATGAAGGACAGATCCGGATCGCCCGTCTTGCGCAGCGGGGTGGGAACGCAGATGGAAAGCGCGTCCAGCGTCGCGACCTGGGAGAAATCGGTGGTGGCTTTGAGGATTCCCTTGCGCACGAGCGACGCGACATGCGAAGAGGGGATATCCTCGATGTAGGATTTGCCCTTGTTGAGCGCGTCGATCTTCCGCTGATCCACATCGATCCCGACCACGGTGTAGCCGGCGTGCCCGAACACGTCCACCAGCGGCAGGCCGACATACCCGAGGCCGATTACGCCGACGCGGGCTTTTCCGGATTTGAATTTGCGGATCAGGTTCTGCGCCGCCGCATCCATGCCTTTTACCGTTTCCTTCTTGGCCATAACTGCGTTCTCCTTTGCATTCCATCGGGCCTGCAGCAACCCGCCGCCGTACGCGAGGGCGGTTCCGAGCATCGCCGCGGCCAGTATCTTCCAGATCAGAAAATTATCGGTTTGTTCGGAAGGGATGCCGCCGGATTCATAGCACCCCGTGCCCGGCGCCAATGCTTTTTGCGCGAGCGCGGCACACAAAGCCTGCGCCCAGGCGAAGGTCCGGGCTTCGGCGCGTCCGCGGTCGGTATCCCGGGCGGTCAGGAGAATAACCCCGCCTTCCTGAGGCTGCTCCAGGGGTTGCTCCACGGCCGATCCGCGCAGAAAATCTTCCGCACGCAAATTGTACCCGGATACCGCCGGCAACGAGACGGCCGCGGCGGCCACTTCCGGTTCACCCGCAAGCGCTTGTGCCTCATCCGCCGAGTAGCCCCCGGTTTCGAGGATCCGGATCCCGGCCTGAAAGACGGGCGGTTGGACAAGCACGGCCGCCAGGGTGATTATCGCCGAAACCGCGCCGACGATCAGCGCCGGAACGATCCCGTTTCGAATGTCCCATCCTGAGATAGGCGCTGCAAGCTTCATTCGGAAATACCGGGGTTGGGAAGAATGGAAGCGAACGGATTAAACCACGGGGGGTGGTCGATGTCAACGAGAAGCCCAATTATTAGGACTTTTCCACATGTTTTATACTCCTAAAGGGGCTCCCCTGTTGAGCGTCCCCGGTCCCGCGCATCACTCCGCTGGCCTTCGCGCGGTACTCTTGCGAGGCATCCCGGCTCGCCTGTAGATCATCTGCCGGGACAACTGAGAAACAGGGCTTGACCCTCGCCCTCCCTCGTGTAGTGCGCAGGTTTGAATTATCCTTGGAACCTGCGCGTTCATAAAGCATCGAAAACGCCGGGAAGTTTCCCGACGTTATTCCCGTTCTCAGATAACCGGGGCCCGGTTTAATAATTCAACCGATGCCTAACGAATTGAGACCGGACCGCCGATCAAACTTGGCGGTCCGGTCTCAATAGGGGGTCGTTGTACTCTTCCCGACCCAGCCTTCCCGCAAACGGGCACTTATCCGGTATTCCCGGATGTTGTTCCACCAATGATGCGCACCTTAAGCAATTCCCCGAGCGCCCGGAATTCCCGAATCCAGTCTGATCTGTCCTTTTTACCGCCGGGGTGGTCGGCCCCCTGACGCGCGAAAGTGTTTTGGAGCACTTCGTAGTACACATTTTGCGCCTTCCAAAGGTCGACCCAGAAGGGGAGGCTGCCCGCCAATTCCACCGCCTGTTCCAGCAAGCGCAACCGCGGGAGTTCTTCCGGTTCGGAGTACCAATCCGCGGCCAGCCGGTTGACAGTATTGCGCAGGGTGAAGCCGAGCATTTCCCCGTCCAGGTCGACTTCCGCCGCCTCGGCCTGCTCGAGCAGGCGGCGGATATGATCGATATCCAGGGCCGGAGCCTCAAAGGCGTTGCGCAGTTGCCCGTTCAAGGCGACGACGGCCGCCGCCTGGAAAGCTTTCGGCAGCGGCATTTTCACCATCAGGAGAAAGCGCATCAACGGCGCATGGTCTTCATACAACTGTAAATAAAGCGCTTCCGCATCGGCCAGGTTTTCCCGGATCACAAGATTTAAAATCTTGCGCTGTTCGTCGAGGAACAGACTCTTCAGGGAATAGGCGACCCCGCCGAAGAACCCGTCGATGCGCCGGATCACCTCCGGAAAATCTCCGCGCAGGAAGGATGCCGAAAGGTCGCGCTCCAGGGCGAGGTGCTCCTCCGGACCACGGCACGGGCAGACGCCGACGCTGAAATTCTGGTCGCCGAAGTGGAGCATCCCGTAACACAGCTCGGCGCTCTCGCGGGTGATGTCGGAACGGACCGCCACCTGGCCGATCGCAAGCCGGGCCCGTCCGGCGTCGAACGTCCGCTGCGAGAGGCGCTCCAGCGAGTAACAGTAGATCCGCGTGCGGTCCCCGTATTCCTCGAAGACCGACGAGACGGCGTAATGCGCCGCAACCTGGGGAAGGTCCACCCGGGTCGAGCGGATCCGCTGCCCGTATATCGCGCGGCCGTCGGGTTTTCCCTTCTCGTTGCTGCGCGCCTCCCCGAGCAGCGCGGCAAACCGCTCCTCAATGCCGTCCCCGAACAACTCCTGCGCCAATTGGATTGCGCGCGAGGCGTATTGCATGTTCTGCAGCGCTTCGATCCCGGCCAGGTCGTCAAAGAACCAGGCGCAGGAGGTGAACATCAGCAGCGCATGCCGCTGCAGCTCGAGCAGTTTCAGCGCGCGGGTTTGCTCGTTTCCATCCAGCGGGCGGGATTGGAATGTCTGGAAGAATTTTTCCAGCGCCCCGGCCGACCGGTCCATGACCACGGCGATGTACCCGTTCCGCGCCTCCCAGGGTTCAAGGAAATATTTGGCGGCCTCCGATTCATAGAGCGGCGCAAGCTCGTCGCGCAGGGAGTCGAACGCCCGGCGCAACGGTGTGCGCCATTCCTGGCTCCACCCGGGATGCTGCCCGGTGTTGCAGCCGCAGTTGGAACGCCAGCGTTCGATTCCGTGCGCGCAGCTCCAGGACGTATTGGGGGCGATCTCCACCTTCCATTGCGGGGGAAACTTCGCGAGAAATTCGCCGTAATTGGTGAGCGCCGCCTGCCCGCCGCTTTCCACCTTGTCCAGCGCATACGCCAGCGCCATATCTCCGAAGCGGTGATGATGCCCGTAGGATTCGCCGTCGGTGGCCACATGGACAAGTTGAGGATCGGAATTTCCCGCGGGGAAGGCATCCATCAGGCGTCTGGCAAAGGCGTCGCCGCTCCCGAGCAAACCCTCGAAGGAGATCGCCAGAGAAATGGGACCATGGTAGAAGAAGGCGGCGATCTTCCGCCCGGAGGGGAGCTCCACTTCATACGGGCGGGTAATATCGATTGCCGCGTTCGGCACATCCTGCCAATCGCCGCCCTCGGCCCGCCGGATGCGCAGGGCCTGGTGCGGGGCGAGGATCGTGAAGCGAATGCCGCGTTCCGCCATCAGGTCGAGCGTTTCCAGGTCGACCGCGGCCTCCGGGAGCCACATCCCTTCCGGGTCGCGCCGGAAGCGCTCCGTGAAATCCCGCAGGCCCCATTCGATCTGGGTGATCCTGTCGCGCCGGTTGGCCAGCGGCAGGATCATGTGGTTGTAAGCCTGCGCCACGGCCGAGCCATGGCCGGAAAAGCGCTGGAGGCTTTCCCGATCCGCCATGAGGATCGCCTGGTAAACCCCTTCGGCGTTCTCCTCCAGCCAGGAAAGCAGGGTCGGCCCGAAATCGAACGAGATATTCGAGTAATTGTTGACGATCTTGCGGATGTATTCCTTTTCGTCAAGGATGCGGGAGACGGCGTTGGGGGCGTAACATTCCGCGAGCACTCTCTCGTTCCAATCGTGGTACGGGGCGGCGGAATCCTGCACCTCGACCGCTTCCAGCCACGGATTTTCCCGCGGCGGCTGATAGAAGTGCCCATGGATGCAAAGATAGCGGTTCATGGATCTATTGTACTGACTTGGCTCCCTCACACCGTCGTCGACCTGGAAAATCCTCCGGTCTCCGGCACCCTCTTCCCTGCGTTCCGCTCAGGGACAGGCCTCAAGGGAAGGGAGATAGGGGTTGGGTGAGAGGAGGTTAAGTCGGCAATTCTCCCTCATGTTTGAACATACAAATTCCCAGCGGCGGCAGCGTCAGATTGAGCGAAAACAGCCGCCCGTGGCAGGGAACCGGTTCCGCTTCGAAACCTCCGGCGTTTCCCAAGCCGCCTCCTCCATAAAGCAGCGCATCGCTGTTGAGCAGTTCCCGCCACATTCCGCCGAGCGGCACCCCGACGCGGTATCCCGTGCGCGGGACCGGCGTGAAGTTGCACACGGTCAGAACGACTTCACCGTCGTCGAGAGTCTTGCGGATCCAGCTGACGACGCTCGATTCGACATCGGTGCAATCCACCCATTCGAAGCCCGCCGGATCGCAATCCGAGGCGTGCAAGGCCGCCTCGCGGGCGTACATCCGGTTCAAATCCCGCACCCAGCGCTGCAACCCCAGATGCGGATCATACTCCAGCAGGTTCCACTCGAGACTCCCGTCGTGGTTCCATTCCTTCCAC
This sequence comes from Anaerolineales bacterium, assembly GCA_049684495.1. Taxonomy (GTDB): domain Bacteria; phylum Chloroflexota; class Anaerolineae; order Anaerolineales; family RBG-16-64-43; genus JAFGKK01. The sequence continues at coordinate 12,329 of JBAVFZ010000300.1, forward strand.
TGGCCGAACTCCGCGCCCATGAAGAGCAGTTTCTTCCCGCTCATCGCGTACATGTATCCGAGCAGCAGGCGCAGATTGGCGAACTTCTGCCAATCGTCGCCGGGCATCTTCGCCAAAAGCGACGCCTTCCCGTGCACGACTTCGTCGTGCGAGAGCGGCAGCATAAAATTTTCCGAGAAGGCGTACAGCATCCGGAAGGTCAGGTTGTTGTGATGGAAGCGCCGGTGGATCGGCTCCTTGGTGATGTAGGCCAGCATGTCGTGCATCCAGCCCATGTCCCACTTGAAGCCGAATCCCAATCCGCCCAGATAGGTGGGCTTGGAGACCATGGGCCAGGCGGTGGATTCTTCGGCGATGGTCTGCACTCCCGGATTCTCGCGGTAGATATCCTCGTTGAATCGGCGCAGCCAGGAGATCGCCTCGAGATTCTCGTTTCCGCCGTACGGATTTGGCCGCCACTCGCCGGCTTTGCGGGAATAATCCAGGTAAAGCATTGAAGCGACCGCATCGACCCGCAATCCGTCGGCGTGGTATTCGTCGAGCCAGAAGAGCGCGCTCGAAAGCAGGAAGGACCGCACTTCGCGGCGCCCGTAATTGAAGATGTAGGATTTCCAATCCGGATGAAATCCCTGCTGCGGATCGGAATGTTCGTAGAGGTGGGTCCCGTCGTAGTTGCCCAGCGCGTGCTCGTCGGTGGGAAAGTGCGAAGGGACCCAATCCAGGATCACGCCAATCCCATTTTGATGCAGGACGTCGACCAGATATTTGAAGTCCTGCGGCGTGCCGTAACGGCTGGTCGGCGCAAAGTAACCGGTGGTCTGGTAGCCCCACGAACCGTAGAAAGGGTGCTCCATCACCGGCATGAATTCCACATGGGTAAATCCCAGCTGCTTGATGTAATCCGGCAGGATGACCGCCAACTCCTGGTATGAAAGCGACCGGTTGCCTTCCTCGGGCACACGCCTCCAGGAACCGATGTGGATTTCATAAACCGAGACCGGCCGCTTGTGCCAGTCGGTTTCCGCCCGGGTCCGCATCCATTCCCGGTCGCTCCAGGCGTAATCCAGATCCCAGACGATCGATGCCGTGCGGGGCGGCACTTCGAAATAATAGGCGTAGGGATCGAGCTTCTCCATCCGGTATCCGCGATAGCGGGATTGGACGAGGTACTTGTACATCATCCCGCGCTCCACGCCGGGGAGAAATCCCTCCCAGATTCCGGAGGAGCCTTTCGGGGATAATTTATTTTTTCTGCCGTCCCAGCCGTTGAAATCCCCGATGACCGCGACGCGTTCGGCGTTGGGCGCCCAGACGGCGAAATAGGTCCCGGCCGTTCCGTCCACTTCCACCGGATGCGCCCCGAGCTTGCGGTAAAGGCGGAAGTGCGAACCTTCGTTGAAAAGGTAGAGGTCGTCTTCGGTCAACAATGAATAGTACGGGGAAGCCATACAGGGAATTCTCCCATAAATCAAGAACGTATACGCCGCCCGTCAATATACCCCCAAGGACGGGGGTTGCAAAGTCGGTATTTCCAGGACTGCTTAATCAAAACCGTTGCGTTTTAAATATCCGCTTTATGGACGGTCGGCCAAATAAAAAAGAATAGCCACAAAAAGCACAAAAGACACAAAAAGTGTATGTGAATTTTGTGCCTTTTGTGGCTAAAGGCATACGGCCCATCGAGTACGGAATATCTTATAGCGCGCTTTCTTCGTCCATCCGCCCCTGGATGGTATACAGCTTGCTGTAGAGCCCATCCTTCGCCATCAGCTGTTCGTGGGTGCCCATCTCGCGGATGACCCCGTTGTCGAGGACGACGATATTGTCGGCGGAGCGGACGGTGGACAGGCGGTGGGCGATGACGATCGTCGTCCGCCCGCGGATCAGCCGTTCGAGCGCCTCCTGGATCAGCAATTCGGTTTCCGTATCCACCGATGAGGTGGCTTCGTCGAGGATCAGGATCGGGGCGTCCTTCAGGAGCGCGCGGGCGATCGAAAGCCGCTGTTTCTGTCCGCCGGAAAGTTTCACCCCGCGCTCGCCGATCAGCGTATCGTACCCGTCGGTGAGGGCGGTGATGAACCCATGGGCGTTGGCCGCCTTCGCCGCCGAAAGGATCTGCTCCTCGTCCGCGTCCGGCCGCCCGAAGAGCAGGTTTTCGCGGACCGTCCCGTAGAAAAGGAAGACGTCCTGCAGGACCATGCTGATCTGCCGGCGCAGGTCGGCCATCCTGTACCGGCGCAGGTCCATGCCGTCGAGCAGGATCTCCCCGGCGCTGACGTCGTAGAAACGCGGGATCAAACTCACCAGCGTGGATTTGCCCACCCCGGTCGGCCCGACGAGCGCGACGACGGACCGGGCGGGGATATCCAGATCGATCCCGTCGAGCACCGGCACGCCGGGCAGGTATTCAAACCGCACGCCGCGGAACGCCAGGGCTCCGCCGGACCGTCCGGCGAGCGAAACGGCTTTCGGATCGTCGTGCAGCTCCGGCTCCTCTTCCAACAGCGAGCCCACCCGGTCGGCGCCCGCCAACGAGGTCTGGACCGCTTCCCAAGCCGCGCTGAGGTTGTGCATCGGCAGGTAGAACAAATCCAAATACAGGAAAAACGCCACCAGATCGGCCACCGGGAGGGTGCCCGCCAGCGCCATCCGCCCGCCGAAGTAGATCACCACGACCGTCCCCAGGGACAGCGTGAATTCCACAAAGGGTTCGAAGGTCGCCATCAACCGCAGCGCCCGCAGGAGCGATATGCGGTAGTTGTCGATCCGCTTCCCGATCCGGACCGCCTGATCGCCTTCGCGGGCGAACGCCTTGATCTCCCGGATCCCGGACAGGTTGTCGTTGAGGGCCGCGTTCAAATCCCCCAATTCCTGCTGGCGGAACCGGAAGGCCGGGCGCACGAAGCGCGCATACACGGCGAGCGAGAGGATCACCAGCGGGATGGGAATGGAACTGAGGAGCGTCAGCTGCCAGTTCAGGCTCAGGAGGACGGCGGTGACGCCCACGAGAGTCACCAAATTGACGATCACATCCGGGACGGCATGGGCGATGAACTGTTCGAACAGCTCGGTGTCGTTGACCACCTGCGACATCAATTGCCCGACCTGCTGGTCTTCGTAAAAGCGCAGCGTAAGCCGCTGGACGTGCTCGTAGATGTGGCGGCGCACGTCGGCCACCACGCTCCAGCCGGCGATGTGCGCCATGTACGAACGGAGGAACTGCAGGATCGCGCGCGCCAGGAGCACCAGCAGGATCACCAGCGCCAGGGAGCGGATGAAATCCTCCGGCCGCTGCACGGAAGCCGGATCGGTCACCGCCGCGACCAGCAGCCGGATGACCCACGGGACGATCAGCTGGACTCCCACCAGGAGCAGCATGCTGGCGGCCGCGACCACAAGCGTCAGCCAATAGTTGCGGGCGTATGTAAAAATAATGCGGAAGGGTTTGGGGAGCATAAGCCGTAGTATAAACCTGGAAATCCGTCTTTATAAAATCCTCAACGCAAAGGCGCAAAGACGCAAAGGATTAAAACCTTTTTGCGCCTTTGCGTCTTTGCGGTATAGAACTGAATTACTTTAATTCCCAAATGGCGGCTTCGTGGGGACCCAGGCGAATGATATTGGAAACGGGTTGTAGATTCGTTTCCCGCTTGCTGGACAATAAAACCCGCCACGATCCCTGAAGATCCGTCGAACCGATTCGGATGTCGCAAGGCGCCTCGAAGAAGTTCAGAGCCACCAAAACCCTCTGGGATTTCGTCTCGCGCAGGTATACCAGCGCCCGGTCCGACCCTACCGTAATGGAAACAAAATCCCCGGTCTGCAGCGCGGGAGTCTTCTTCCGCAGCCAGATCATTTTCCGGTAGAAGGAAAGGACCGAATCCGGATCGTCGCGCTGCGCTTCCACGTTCACTTGGCGGTAATCGGAATTGATCGGCAGCCACGGCTTGCCGGTTGTGAATCCGGCGCCCGTGGATGCGTTCCACGGAATCGGCGTCCGGCAGCCGTCACGCCCCTTGTAGAATGGCCAGTACCGCTTTCCGGGAGGATCCTGGAGCTCCGCGCGGCGGATCATCCCTTCGCGCATCCCGATCTCTTCGCCATGATAAAGAAACGGGGTCCCGCGCAGCGTGAGCAGCATGGCGGCGGCTACTTTGGCGCGCGCTGCGGGCCAGCGCCCGCCATAACGGGAAGCATGGCGCACGATATCGTGGTTGCTCAGGACGTAGCACGGCCAGCCTTCGCCCGCCAACGCGCGTTCGAAACCCTCAATCGACCTCAGGAAGCCGCGCGGCGACCAGCCTTGGTGGGTGAATTCGAAATTGAACGCCAGCGGCAGCAGGCCGTCCTTGCAGTAGCGGGCGGCTTCCGCCTTCCCGCCCATGATCTCGCCCACCGCCATCCGCTCGCCGTAGGAATCCAGGATCGATCGGATCTCGCGGTACACCCCGAGCAGTTCGGGCTGATCCTTGTCGTAGATATGCCGCTGCCGCTCGTACCCGCGGATCCCGAGCGCCGGCGGATTGTTCCGGAGCATCAAATCCTTGAAATAGCCGTTGACCACATCGAGCCGGAAACCGTCCACGCCGCGGTCGAGCCAGAAGCGGAAGACGTCCATCACCGATTGGCGCACAATCGGATTGCGCCAGTTGATATCCGGCTGCTGCTCGAGGAACATATGGAAGTAGTACTGGCGCGTGCGCGCGTCCCACTTCCAGGCATTCCCGCCAAAGACCGACTGCCAGTTGTTGGGTACGCCGCCCAGGCGCCCCGGATCCTGCCAGATGTACCAGTCGCGTTTCGGGCTTTCCCGCGCGCCGCGGCTTTCGACAAACCACGGGTGCAGATGCGATGTGTGATTGAGGACGAGGTCGAGGACGATCCGGATTCCGCGCCGGTGGGCTTCCGCCACCAGCGTGTCGAAATCCGCCATCGTCCCGAACAGCGGATCGATCCCGCAGTAATCGGAAACGTCGTAGCCGAAATCCAAGCCCGGCGAGGGGAAAAACGGGGAGAGCCAGATCGCGTCCACGCCGAGCGAACGGGGCGTGCCGTCGTTCAAGTAATCGAGGCGGGAGATCACCCCGCGCAGGTCTCCGGTCCCGTCGCCGTCGGAATCGGCGAAGGAACGCGGATAGATCTGATAAACCACTCCCGTCTGCCACCAGGATCTGGAGGGCATAAAGGATCTCCTTCCCATTCGTTAATTAACCACGGATTGCACGGATTTTAATTCGATTACACGGATTTTTAAAAATTAAGAATCTGTGTAATCGATTTTGGAATCCGCGAAATCCGTGGTCTGCAAGGGAGAGGGTT
>JBAVFZ010000301.1:0-15026 GCA_049684495.1 Anaerolineales bacterium
GACGATTCAATCACTGGGGAAAATCAGCTAAATCTATCAATATGAATCAAAATCAATCGACGGTTTTCCTCCGATGAAGCAATCCCCTTTTTCAGGCGGAATCCCGGAACCCAAATGATTTCATCCGCGTCGCACACAATCGGCCAATGATCCCGTTCGCTGAACGACAGATGATGCGAGGCTAGGAAATCGTTCAAGGAAACCGGCTGCGGCATTCCCTGCGGGTGGAACTTATCCCCCGTTTTCCGCTTCCGAAGCGTCATCGGCAGCCGAATGCAGTCCGCATCGATCCGGACAGTCCACGGATCGCCTGCCGGTCCGTGCTCTGTCTGTTCGGGTTGCTCCGTCAACGAAGTTGCGATTCTCCATTCGGGATGATGGATGGAAAGGATTCCCGGGCAAGGCAGCTCGGCCGCTTCCCATTCCGGCTGCGCGGGCAAAACCGCCGGCGCTCGAAACACCAGCCAATCGCCTTCCGTCGAAACGTCAACGCCCAGCGCCAGATCCGTCCGGTGCGGGCTGGAGCGAGACTGCACGAATTCAAGAACGCGGTCCACCTGACGGTATGCCAGGTCTTCCAGCGTGCCCGTCAGATGCAATACCGCGCGGCGGAGAAGCGCCTGACGCACCGCCACCGGTTCGTTCCGGAAAGTGAGAAGAGGAAATCGCACCAATCCCGGCGCCAGTTCGACTGCCGACCGGTCCCATACTTTGACAGCGTTTTGCGCAAGGAAATCCTCCTGCGCCTGGGCCACTTCCGCAAGCCGTGACAGCGCATCGACGATCGATCCGTTGTATTTTTCCAGAAGGGGGATCAACTCGCGCCGGATCCGGTTTCGGGTGAAAGCGGCATCCCGATTGGTGGGATCTTCGAGCGGAGCCCAATCCTCCCGCGCGCAATACTCTGTGGTTTGACCGTGCGTCAGGCATAGCAATGGGCGGACGATGCGGACCGTTTCATCGGCCGGATGTCCGGCTTGGGATGGGACCTTCCCGGCCGGCCGGATTCCGCCGAGCCCATTCAACCCGGCGCCGCGGATCAGGTGCATCAGGACGGTCTCCGCCTGGTCGTCCATCGTATGGCCGGTGGCAATCGCTGTGATATTTAATTCCTCCGCCGTCCGGAGCAGGAAGGCATACCGCAGATCCCGGGCCGCCTCCTCCATCGTCAACCGGTTCCGGCCGGCGTGGGCGGCCACATCCCCCTGCCCGAGGCTGAATGGAACGCCCAGCCGCTCCGCCGCCCGCCGGACCGTCTCCGCATCCCGGCCGCTTTCCGGCCGCAATCGATGATCGAAGTGGGCGATGTGAAGCGCATACCCCAATTGCTTTAGCGCCAGCGCCAAACAAAGGCTATCCGCCCCGCCGGAGACGGCCGCCAGGATCTTCTCCCGCGGTTCGAAGAGATCTTTGCTCCGGATAAAACTCTCAACGATTTCAGGAACGTCAGACGGATTCTTCATCGGTCTTTTCCGATTTGTTTCGTTACAAGGTATGGAAAAAACTGTGTGAGCCATTGCGAGCCCTGCCCCGGCTCCGCCGTGGCGGGGCCGGGGCTTCGCTCCCGGAGCCTGCCCTGATGTAGCGAAGGGGTCGCTCGCACTGACACCTGTTTCTTCCTTTTTCAACAACCTATTAACTCAAACCGGACCCATTCACTTCTTCTTCCTGCGCTTCGCTTTCTTTGCCGGCTTGCGCACCGGCTTGCGGGCAGGTTTGGACGGTTTTTTCTTTTTCGGAAGCGGCGTGCCTTTGATTGGGATCGGGACGACCGCATCCAGGATGCCCGCCGTTTTCTTCGGAAGGATCGATTTCCCGACACCCGGGCGTCCGCGCTTCGGAACTTCGTCCAGGGAAAGCACCCTGGATTGCCCGTCCTTCCAAACCAGCGCCAGCTTATCCTGTTGCGTTCCGGCAAATCCGCCGATCAGCCGCGCCTTGCCGCCGGTCTTCCACGTCGCGATCCCCACCCCGTAACGTCCCTGGACCGGATACAGCGCGGCGGGCGTTCGTTTGGCTTGTCCGGCGTCCGATACGAGCAGGATCTCCTCGCGCGCCGCGGGTGCGGCGGTCATCACGATCTGCTCGTCTGGGCGCGTGAGCCGGATCCCCATCACCCCGGCCGTACCCCATCCGGTGGAACGAATCTCGTCCTCGCGGAAGCGGATGCTCATCCCGGCGCTGGTGGCCATCAGAATATCATCCTTCCCGGAAAGGGTCAGCGCCCAGCCGACGGAATCTTCCGGCGCGACTTTCATCGCCTGAAGCACCTGCGACGAAGATCCGGGCAGGTCCCGGACCAGCGTTTTCTTTATCAAGCCTTTGCGGGTGGCCAGCAAGATCGAGCGGGTGTCCTCGCCCGCGTCCTCTTCGGCGGGCGCGACGGCCAATCCGGCGATCACCCGGCTGGGGGCTTCCAGCGCGCATAACGTGGGGAATGGGACTCCGTCCTTGGGATGCTCGCGGGCGGGGATGGTGTGGACCGGGATCGAGGCCGCGCGGCCTTTCTCGGTGAAAAGATACAGGATATCCCGCGAGGTGGCTTTGAGAACGAACCGGGGCGGATTTTTCGTAAACGCCGCCGGGGGTTTGGACGCGGTCAGGCGCGAGAGTTCGCCGCCGCGCAGGAAGACGATCCAGGATTCCGTCGCGGGCTCGGCGTCTTCGGCCGTGACCGGCGCTTCCGGTTCGGCTTCCCAGCCGCGGACGATGATGCTGCGCCGCGGATCGGCGTATTGTTTTTTCACCCGCAGAAGATCGTCCACCAGAACCTGGCGCAGGAGCTTGGGCGAGGCGAGGATCTTCTCCAGCTGTTTGATCAGCGCGATTTTTTCCCTGTACTCGAGTTCGATCTTCTCGCGCTCGAGCGCCGCCAGCCGCTTCAGCGGCATATCCAGGATGGCGTTGGCCTGGATCTCGCTCAGTTTGAACCGCTTCTGCAGTTTGGCGCGGGCCTCGTCGGGATCCTTCGCCCCGCGGATCAGCCGGATCACCTCGTCGAGGTTCTTCAGCGCGACGCGCAGCCCCTCCAGGATGTGGGCGCGGTCCTTGGCGCGGGCCAGGTCGTACGCGCTGCGCTTGCGGATGATATCCAGCCGGTGGTCGAGGAACACCCGCAGCGCCTGCTTCAGCGTCAGCATCCGCGGTTCGTTGTTGACCAGCGCCAGCAGGTTGATGCTGAAGGTCGTTTCCATCGGGGTCCGCTTGTAGAGGTCGCGCAGGACCTGGCGGGCGTCCGACGTGCGCATCAGGTCGATCACCACCCGCATCCCGCGCCGGTCGGATTCATCCCGCAGATCTGCGATCCCCTCGACGGTGCCGTCGCGCACAAGCTCGGCGATCCTTTCGAGCAGCGCGGCCTTGTTGACCTGGTAGGGCAGCTCGGTGACAAGAATCCGCGACCGGCCGCGGGTGGTTTCCTCCACGTGCGTGCGCGCCCGCACGGTGATTTTGCCGCGCCCGGAGCCGTATGCCGCGAGCAGGCCCTCTTCGCTCCCGGCCGGATCCAGGATCAACCCTCCGGTCGGGAAATCCGGGCCGCTGATGTGGCGGGTCAATTCCTCGACCGAGATCTCGTCCAGCCGGCTCCACGAGCGCAGCATGAACACCAGCGCGTCGCACACTTCGCCCAAGTTATGGGGCGGGATCGAGGTCGCCATCCCGACCGCGATCCCGGTGGCGCCGTTGACCAGCAGGTTCGGCACCGCCGCCGGAAGGACGTCCGGCTCCTTGAGGGATCCGTCGAAGTTCTGGGAATACGCGACGGTGTCTTTTTCAAGATCCGTCAGAATCTCCATCGCGATCGGAGCCAGGCGGGCCTCGGTATACCGCATCGCCGCGGGCGGGTCGCCGTCCACCGAACCGAAGTTCCCCTGGCCGTCGACCAGCATGTAGCGCATCGAAAAATCCTGCGCCATGCGGGCCATGGTTTCGTAGACCGCCATATCCCCGTGCGGGTGATACTTGCCCAGCACTTCCCCGACGATGCGGGCGGATTTCTTGTAGGCGTTCGAGGCCGAAAGGCTCATGTCGTTCATCGCATAGAGGATGCGCCGCTGGACGGGCTTCAGCCCGTCGCGCGCATCCGGCAGCGCCCGCGCCACGATCACGCTCATCGCGTAATCCAGATAGGATTGCTGGACCTCGCGGTCGATGTCCACTTTTCGTATGGTGCCCTGGTTTGTCTTCACATGTACCTCGCAACGGCAGGATCGGCGGAGATGGGAACGGGCCGGCGGAAGGGGAGGAAACCGGCGGGGGAATGATACGGGATGCGCAAAGGCGTGTCAACGCATCTTTCCTGAAAATCCCCCACGCGCTATAATCCGGCCGCCGGGGAAGTGCTGGAACTGGCAGACAGGCATGACTTAGGATCATGTGCCGCAAGGCGTGAGGGTTCAAGTCCCTCCTTCCCCACACTCATCCCGGAAAACCGGATGCGTGACTTTTTTCCAAGGAAGGAACTCCTTTTTCATGAAAATACAGGTCGAGCGGAAAGAATCCTGCGAGGCGCTGGTCACGGTTGAATTGGATTCCGCCGCCGTCGAATCCGCTATGCAAAAGGCGGCGCGGCGGATGTCGGAGAAGCAGAACCTGCCGGGATTTCGAAAAGGCAAAGCCCCTTATTCCGTTGTGCTGCAGACCTGGGGCGAGGACGCCGTTCTGGACGAGGCGCTGGAGACGCTCGGACCCGATGCCTACCGCCAGGCGCTGGAGCAGGAAAAACTCGAACCCTCGGCCGTGGGAACCATGAAGCGGATCGTCGCGCGCCAGCCGCTGACGCTCGAGTTCCTCGTCCCGGTCCAGCCGGTGGTCGAAATCGGCGATTACCGTTCCGTGCGTGTTCCGTTTGAATCGCCGGCCATTCCGGAGGCGGATGTCGAGCGGGCGATGGAGCAGTTGCGAGAGTCGCAATCCCTGCTGGAGCCGGTCGCCCGCCCGGCGCAAAAAGGGGACGTCCTCTCGGCCGACGCGAAAGCCGCCATCCTGTCCGCGGACGGCAAGCTCGAACCGCTGGTGTTCGAGGGCGAAACAAACCCGCAGGATCTGGATCTCGACGAAAACCTCGGCGGGCGCTACCCGGGCGCCGGCCCGGCCCTGGAGGGGATCACCGAAGGGGAAACCCGCACCGTAACGGTTATTTTTCCGGATACGTTCCCCATTGCCCGCCTCAAGGGGCTTAAGGCGCAGCTCACCGTCAAATGCCTGGGCGTAAAGATCCGCCGGGTACCGGATTGGAGCGAGGATGTGGTCAAGGCGGTCAGCAAGTTCGCCACCGTCGAGGAGTTGCGCGGCGAAGTTCGATCTAGCCTGGAGAAGCGGGCGGTCGAATCCAAGGAGGAAGAATACGCGGACAGCGTGATTGAAAAAATGGTCGAAGGCGCGACGATCACCTTCCCGCCGGCGATGCTCGAGGAGGAGATCGACGAGGAGATCCAAACCCTGGCGCGCCGGCTGGAACAGCGAAAAACATCGCTGGAAGTGTATCTGCGGACCATCCCGGAAGGGATCAAGGGCCTGCGCGCGCAGCTCGAGCCGGATGCGCGCCGGAAACTCATCCGCCGCCTGCTCCTGACCGAAATGGTAAAAAAGGAAAAGCTCGTGCCGTCCGAGGAAGAAATCAACAAACAGGTCGAAGTCTATCAATCGGTGTTCGCCGAGAGCGCCGGAAAAACCAAGAACAAGAAATCCATGGAAGAAACGTTGCGCCAGCTGGCCGCCAACGACGTGATGTCGCGCCTGATCGTCCGGCGCGTGGTCGAGATCGGCAATGGCGCGGCTCCGGCGCTCGCGGAATCTTAGTTCACGCATTCCCCTGGAGGGAAATCATGGCGACCAACAATTCGTCCGCCGAAAGTGTGCCGATTTTCGTGCCCCATATCATCGAAACCAACGCCCGCGGGGAGCGCGCCTACGATATTTTTTCCCTGCTCCTGAAGGAACGGATCATCTTCATTGGGACGCCGATCAACGACGTCGTCGCCAATCTCGTCGTCGCGGAACTGCTTTTCCTCAATCACGAGGATTCCGAACGGCCGATCCACATCTATATCAACAGCCCCGGAGGGCAGGTCTATTCCGGCCTGGCTATATACGATACGATGCAGCAGGTCCAGATGACCAACCGGATCTGCACGTACGCCATCGGGGTGACGGCGTCCTTCGGAACCGTCCTGCTGGCGGCGGGAACCAAGGGCTTCCGGTTCGCGCTGCCCCATGCGACGATCCATGTCCACCAGCCGCTGGGCGGCGCGCAGGGCCAGGCCACCGACGTGGAAATCCAGGCCAAGGAGATCCTGCGGCTGCGGAGTTCCTTGAACCAGATCCTGGTCAAACACACCGGCCAGTCGCTGGAAGTAATCGAACGGGATACCGATCGGGATTTTTACCTGGACGCCCAGGCGGCGATTGCGTACGGTTTTGTCGACCAGGTGCTCAGTACGGAAAAGCCGGATAAGGCGGCCAAGAGCGCCAAGTAGACGCGCCACTACCATGCCCGCCCCTAAAACGTCTGACCTCTCCGCCCTGCGCGGCCTGATTCTGGATATGGACGGAGTACTCTGGGAGGGGGAATCTCCCCTTCCGGGAATGCCGGAATTTTTCCGTTTCCTGCGGGAACGGGAGATCCGGTTCGTACTCGCCACCAACAATGCAAGCCTGACGGTCGAGAGTTACATTCAAAAACTGGCGCGGATGGATGTGACGGCCGCGCCGGAGGAGATTCTCACCTCGGCCACGGCGACCGCGGAATATTTAAAATCCGTATGCCGGCCGGGAGAACGCGCCTACATCATCGGCGAGGAAGGGCTGATCCGGGCGGTGGAATCGGCCGGGGTGCAGGCGGCGGCGCCCGACGCGCTGGACGCGCATTATGTCATTTGCGGGATGGACCGCAACCTCAATTGGAACAAACTCGCCAACGCCACGATCAATCTGCATCGCGGCGCGCGTTTCATCGGCACCAACGGCGATATCACCTTCCCCACCGAACGCGGGATCGCGCATGGAAACGGCGCGATCCTGGCCGCGCTGACCGCCGCCAGCGGGATCCGGCCGAAGATCATCGGGAAACCGTATCCGGCGATCATGCAAATGGCGGTAGCCCGGCTGGATATGCCGAAGGCGCGGATAGCGGCCGTCGGCGACCGGCTGGAAACCGACATCCTGGGGGCGAAGAATGCCGGTTTGAAAAGCATACTAATTCTGACCGGCGTCACCAGCCGCAAAGACCTAAGAAAAAACGGGGTTCGCCCGACCTGGGTGATCGACGATTTACCGGCGCTGCAGGCGGTTTGGACGGCGCGCGGGAGGCCTTCCGGCGGATGATATAATGTCCGCGTCTGCCTGAACCGGCGATGGGCGTTTTTGCCGCGGCAGATATTTTGCTGTTTGGAGGAAGATGGGATGAGTCGGGCCATAACGTGGGTTACAGTCATCATCATGGCGATAGCGATCATGGTCGTCAATATACCAAAGAACATTTTGGTATTCGGCCAGGAAACGCGCATTCGTCAGGGCCTGGACCTCCAGGGCGGACAGCAGATTCTGCTGGAGGCCGACCTTCCGGCGGGCCAGGAAATCCCCGCCCAATCACTGGAAGTCGCCGCCGGGGTCATTGAGAACCGCGTCAACGCGCTCGGGGTCAGTGAAGCCGTCGTCCAGGTTTCCCTGCCGCGCCGGATCGTCGTCGAACTTCCCGGATACGACAACCCGGAGGAAGCCCGCAAACTCATCCAAAACACGGGCTTGCTGGAATTCGTGGAAACCCAATACCGGATCGATGAGAGCACGACGATTGCCACGGACCATCTCACCTCCTCCGGCCCCAGCCTGTCCGGCACCGGCACCCCTTCGACGGTCTTTACACCTTTCCTGACCAACACTCCCGAACCGACTGCGACCCCCACGACCGGGTTTGTCGTGATCGCAACCGAGCAAGGCTCGGCGGGATTGGACCTGCAGACCACACCCACCTCCGCTCCCACGGCGGCTCCCGGAACGGTGTACCACACCATCATGACCGGCGCGGACCTGCAGAGCGCGCAGGTGGGACGCGATACGGCCAATAAACCGAGCGTGGATTTTCTCCTCACCGATGCCGGCGCAAAAATATTCGCCGAGTACACGACCAACCACGTCGGCTGGTACCTGGCGATCGTTCTCGATAAAGTCGTGATTTCCTGCCCGACAGTCAGCGAACCGATTTTAGGCGGCAGCGGCAGCATTTCCGGCAGCTTCACCGCCGCGCAGGCCAAACAGCTGGCCATCCTGCTCACCTACGGCGCGATGCCCGTCCCCCTGAAGGTCATCCGCGAACAGACCATCGGCCCGACCCTCGGCCAGGATTCCCTCCGCCGCTCGCTGATCGCCGGTGCGATCGGGCTGCTCGCGGTGGCGCTCTTCATGCTGTTGTACTACCGGCTGCCGGGCGCATTGGCCGACGTGGCGCTGATTCTATATGCCCTGACCAGCCTCACCATCTACCGGTTAATCCCGGTTACCTTCACCCTGCCCGGCATTGCCGGGTTCATCCTTTCCGTGGGAATGGCCGTCGATGCAAACGTCCTGATCTTCGAACGGATGAAGGAGGAACTGCGGTCGGGAAAGGCGTTGAAAGAAGCGGTGGAGACGGGTTTCTCGCGGGCCTGGCTGTCGATCCGGGATTCCAACATCTCCACCCTGATCACCTGCGGGATCCTGATCTGGTTCGGCGGAACGTTCGGCGCCAACATCGTCAAAGGCTTTGCGATCACGCTTGCGGTGGGCGTTCTGGTCAGCATGTTCACGGCCATTCTGGTCACCCGCAATCTGCTGCACCTCGTGCTGGACCGGGTCGACTTCTCGGAACGGCATTCCTGGTTCGGCATTTGGGATGAAAACCCCTCGACCACGGAGATCACGGGATGAATATCATCGGTAAGCGGTACTGGTTCTTCGGTCTTTCACTGCTGATCATCATCCCCGGGATCATCGCGCTTGCCCTGGGCGGGCTCAAGCCGTCGATCGATTTCACCGGTGGAACGATGCTGGAGATTCTGTTCAATTCCGGAAAGGCTCCGACGCCGGACGAGATACGGACGGCGCTGGGAGACATTACGATCTCCTCGACGGACGCCAAGCTGGAAAACATACAAATCCAGACGCTGGGCGCGGATGGAATCGTCCTGCGGGTCCAGCAGATCGACCAGTCAACCATCGATGCGATCATCGCCACGCTGAATGAAGCCTTCGGCGGCGTGATATTGAACATGGCCGATAACGTCGGCGCGGCGGTGGGCGGCGAGGTCGCCCAGCGGGCGGCCGGCGCGGTGGCCCTGGCCGCGATCGGGATTGCGCTCTACGTATGGTTTGCGTTCCGAAAACTCCCCAACGCCTCCCGCTACGGGCTGGCGGCGGTTTTCTCGCTTGTGCACGACGTCCTGGTTCTCCTCGGGCTGGAAGCCATTCTGGGGCTGGTGCTGGGTTGGGAAGCGGACTCCCTTTTCCTGACGGCGTTGCTGACCGTCATCGGGTTTTCCGTTCACGATACGATCGTCGTATTCGACCGGATCCGGGAAAACCGGGTGAAATACAAATATGCTCCCTTCGAAACCGTTGTTAATCACAGCATTGTGCAGACCCTTGACCGGTCCATCAACACGACCCTGACCGTCCTTTTCACGCTGTTGGCGATGGTGCTTTTCGGCGGAGTCACCACCCGGCATTTCATCATCATCCTCCTGGTCGGAATGGCCAGCGGCGCCTACTCATCCATCTTCAACGCGGCGGCCATACTGGTTGTCTGGGAAAACCGCGAATGGAAAAACTGGTTTTCCAGGTTTCGCCGTGCTTCGAACGCCAAAGCGTAATCCTAATATCAATCTCAACGGGCTGATCGCAAATGGGTCAGCCCGTTTTTTTTCGAATTTATTATTTTTTTACCACAAAGACACGAAGACACAAAGAGACGAATTAATCAACGAATTAAATTTGGTTTCCTTAGTGTCTTTGTGCCTTCGTGGTGTATTATTTTCTGCCGATTCCTGCTCAGAACGCAGCCAATAAATTAATGATTCCGCCCAGGAACGGGGTGCCGAAGAAGTAAATTAACACTCCGGCCATCAGCAGATACGGGCCGTAAGCCATGGTTGCATTTTTCAGCGGAGATCTTTTTATTGCCATGACGAGGACCAATCCCAGACCGGCGATTCCCCCGAGGAAGATCGACACAAAAATGGCGAGGAGAATGGCCGGCCAACCGGTGATGAATCCGATAAACGCCGCAAGGATGACGTCTCCGAACCCGAGCGGTTCGATGTCCCCTCCGATTCTAAAAATAGCCGCAAGCAGTTTCCCGAGCAGGAAAAGCAGTAAAAATATAGCGCCACCGGCCAATCCGCCGAACAGCATGCCCAGGAGCCTTTCCGCACCGTTGGTAAGGCCGTCCAACAGCAGTGCCAGGGATACGAGCGCGACGGCTTCGACAATAACGGCCCGGTGTTCGAGATCGATGATGGAGAAGAGGATGCATGCCGAAAGGATCAGCGCTCCGGTCACCATGGCATGGGGATCGGAGCGGCCGGTCATCCAAACGATGGGAAGCCCGAGCCACAGGGACGATTCCGCCACAAGGTCGCGCAACGGCCGGGGGGCGCTGCAGCGCAGACAGCGGCCGGAGAAGAACAGGCTGGAGAAGATCGCCGACCAATCCGGAATCTTGCGCGGGGAATCGCAATAGGAACAGCGGGGAATCCATATCGAGCGGAGCGGCGCGGTATCCTCCCGCAGCAGATTATCCGCCAAACCGTTGACCACCACGGCGGAAATCCATCCCAGCATCACCGCAATGAGGATCATTCAACGCCTCGCGGACGCGGCCGATTTCCGGATGCAGAGAACTCTTTGTAGTTTTTCCCGTGATAAAATCCGGATGTGGACAATTATAAATTAAAAATTGACATCCGGCATTTAAGCACCATCTCCGCGACCATACTCCTGGTGAACGGGATCTCCCGTTTTGTGGAGATACCCAGCCGCGGCATCCGCGTGACGGTGTTCAACATCCAGTGGGTGATAGAGTTAAACGGCAACCTGCTGTTCATGCTCCTGCTGGCGCTGCTGGTGATTATCGGAACCGAAAGCATCCTGCGCACCCACCCCGCCCTTTCCGCCACCTCCAAAGCAAAACCGTACACCGTGACGGCGATCCATTGGATCCTGCCCGGGATCACCGCGTTTGGGGGAAGCGCGGCGGTGAACATGTTTCCGCCGGGCCCGCGCTGGTGGTTAGGGCTCGTCCTGGTGACCGGATTGCTGATCTTCAGCATCGTCTGCGAATATCTGACGATCGGAAAGGAGGGGATGCGCTACGATCTGGCGTCGGTCGGATTGAACATTCTGGGCCTGACCCTGCTGGCTATCCTGCTGAACGCAATCCACGCCAGCCAGACTCGGTTGACCTTCGCCCTGCCGGTCATCGCGGTCGGCGTGGCGGCGATTGCCCTGCGATTGCTGGATTTGCTGGAACCGGGGAATGCGGGCAAAGGCTACTTTGCCGCGGGGATCGGGCTGCTGGTGTCCGAACTGGCGCTGCCGCTCTTCTACCTTCCCATATCGTCGGTGACGTTCGGCCTGGTGCTGACGCTGGCGGCTCACACCGCGGTCGGGGTCACGCAAATCCGCCCGAAAGATCCGAAAAATAAATCCGTGTTGCTGGAATATTTCTTAATCGACGCGATTGCCGTTCTGGTTCTGATTTTGTTCACCGGCCGCTGACGGTGGATTCCCATCGGCGGGATGTTGCCGTTTCTGCCACCACGCCCGTAGTCCCACCACCCGCTCGGTCCCGTGGATCAGCCGGTCGATGTTCGGGCGGAGCGACCAGATCATCAGCCCCAGCGTCACCAGTCCGAACACCACATACCATTTGGACGAATACCCGAGCGCCGCGCGGACGGAGAAGATGGCGATCACGGTCAACCCGCCCACCAGCGTGGTGACCGAAGCGTATCCGATGACCAGGAATACCAGCAATCCGACGGGCAGGATGATGAAAAGGCTGGGGAACCAGAATGCCGCCGCGGCGCCCAGGGTGGGTGCGCCGCCGGCTCCGCCGTGGAAGATCGGAATCTTGCCGAACCGTGTTTCCTTCCAATCGATGCTGAAGATGGAATAATTGTGCCCGATGACGGCAGCCAGCCCGACAAGGATATCGAGCCAGAAATATCCGGGCAGGATCAGGCGGCTGATTTCGACCGCCAGAAGGCTTTTCAACACATCCAGGATTCCCGTCGCCAATCCGGCCAAGGATCCGCCGGCGCGCATGGCGTTGGTTCCGCCGGTGCGGCCGCTGCCGACCTGCCGGATATCCCTCCCGGTGGTCAGACGGATCACCAGCATCCCGCTCGGGAACGAACCCATCAAATATCCCATCACCGTCAGCCCGACGGCCGCTAAAAAAACCATATCCGATATTCTCCCGTGTGGTGGATTTTTCTGATTAACACTTTATCGACGGAATAGTTCCCGGGACAGCCGGGGATGCCGCTTGCATCCCCCGCTTCTTCGTAAGCCACCGCTACGAGTCTTCCGTGTTCCCGGGGAAGGGGAAAGTGTACTCAGGAAATTATCGGATGTCAATTCCGCGGCTTTAACGCAGCCGGCGCGGCCCGCGCGAACCTTTACAGCACGGAAACAGGGAGGGTATAATAGCCTTCATTCAATTTCAGGAGGCCAGGTTGGCTAATTTAAAATCCGCCATTAAACGCATCCGCAGCAACGAGCGCAAACGGGTGCAGAATCGCATCATCCGGACCCGCACACGATCCGCCGTCGGAACGGCCAAGACCGCTACCAAGGAAACCAAGGAAGCTGCGATCAAAACCGCGATCCGTGAGTTGGATAAAGCCGCTTCCAAGGGCGTCATCCACAAGAACAATGCCGCCCGCAGAAAGAGCAGGCTGTTGCGCGAGTTGAACTCCATGAAGGAACCTGCCATAAAGGAACCCGCCAAGAAGAAAGAACCTACCAAGAAAAAGGCGTAAGCACGGCACTTAAAGGTCCACTGCCCGCATGGCCCCCTTCAACAGGGGGCTTTTGCTCATGAAATCCGAATGATCATCCATCCGCACCTCCAACACCCGGAATGAAAATTTACAGCGAAGAAGTGGATTCCCTCAGCGGACAAATCCTCGCCGGATTTGCTCGCCGGGGCATTACCGATCCGGCCGCGATCGACTGGTCGCCCATTCCTTTTTCCGGCCAATGGGGATTGGGAACCTCCGGCTGCATAAAAGCGGCGGCCTTCCTCGCCCGCAATAATAAAAGCACCCTGCCCGTCCCCCAGCAGGCCCAGCAACTGGCGGAGCAAATCGCTTCGGAAATAAAACTCCCGGCGGGTTTTGCCCGGATCGAAGCCGTCCGCGGATACCTTAACGTCTCCTTCGAAACCCGGCCGTACGTTAATAAAGTCCTCGAGACGGTGCTTTCCCTCGGCGGGGATTACGGGCGCGGGTCTCCCAAACCCGAAACGGTGATGGTGGAGCACGCCAACCCCAACACCCATCATTCTTTCCATATCGGGCATTTCCGGAACGTGGTGCTCGGGGAATCGCTTGCGCGGCTGACCGAATTCGCCGGGTATAAAACGATCCGGGCCGCCTACCCGGGCGACATCGGGCTGGGCGTTGTAAAGTGCATGTGGGGGTATCAGAAATTCCACGCCGGTGAGGAACCGTCCGGAGCGATGGAACGCGGGCGCTGGCTGGGACAGATCTACACCGAGGCATCCACCCTGCTCGAACCGCACGCGGACGAAACCGAAGCCCAGCGCGCGACCCGCGAGGGATACGATGCCGAGGTACGGGACCTTTACCGTCTTTGGGATACCGGCGACAAGAAAACCCGCGAGTTGTGGGAACGCACCCGGCAATGGAGCCTGGATGAATTGGATGCGGTCCTCAAAGAGTTGGATATTCCGATTGACGTGTTTTTCTTCGAAAGCCAGGCCGACGTATTGGGAAAATCGATCGTCGACGAATTGATCGCGCGCGGGATCGCCGAAGACGAACGTCCGACCGGCGGCCCGGTGATCGTCCGCATCGACGACAAGCTCGGCTTGAAGAAGGAGACGTACCGGGTCGCGGTGATCCTGCGCTCGGACGGAACCAGCCTGTACCTCACCAAGGACCTGGCGCTGGCAAAGATCAAATTCGAGCAATATCACGTCGACCGGTCCGTGTACGTCGTCGACGTCCGGCAAAGCCTGCATTTCCAGCAGGCTTTCAAGATCCTCGAGCTGTGGGGGTTCCCGCAGGCTTCGAAGTGCTACCATCTGGCCTACGAGATCGTCACCCTCCCGGAAGGCACGATGTCCTCGCGGAAGGGGAATATCATTTACTACCTGGACGTCGCCGAGGAAGCCCGGCGGAGGATTTCGGCGATCATCGCCGAAAAGAATCCGGACCTGGCCGGCGCGGAACGCGAGGCGACCGCCATGCAGGTCGGGATCGGCGCGATGAAGTACGTCATGCTGGCGGTGGACAACACCAAGCAGATCGTCTTCTCCTGGGATACCGCGCTGAGTTTCGACGGTCAGGCCGCGCCGTACATCCAGTACGCGCATGTCCGCGCATCGAGCATCCTTGAAAAAACCGGCGTCGTCCCCCGGGCGGCGCTCCCCGCCTACGACATGCATCCCTCGGAAATTACCTTGATCGATTGGATTTCGCGATTCCCCAACGAAGTGGATCGGGCGGCGGAGGAATACAAGCCGCTGTATATGGCCAACTACGCGTATTTTCTGGCCAAAGCGTTTACGGATTTCTACCGTGAGTGCCCGGTCCTCTCCGCGGAAGCCGGCGTTCGGGACTTGCGGTTGGCAATCGTGGCCGCAACCCGTCAGACGCTGGCCAACAGCCTAAAGCTGCTGGGGATCCAGGCGCCGCGGGCAATGTAATCGGCCGGTAATTCCGGTATAGAATCGGTCCGACATGCCCATCCGCAAGCTAAAGGGAAAAACGCCATCCGTCCGTTTGGAATGGAATGGG
>JBAVFZ010000302.1:0-1643 GCA_049684495.1 Anaerolineales bacterium
GGAGAGGGGCGGTCCCGAAGGGACCGGGGTGAGGGATGAGGCTGGATCAGGGTGACGTTTTCAGAAGTCTCAATAATTCCATTCCATATACGCTTCGTACACCTGCCTTTGGGTGGCCCAAGTGAGGGTGCCCTGTTCCTGAAGTGTTTGCATCTGCTCGAAGAAATACCGCAGCACGTCCTCATTCTCTTTTACATAGGCATTGGCCGGCAGGTAAACGCACAATTTGGCGATCCTCGTCCGGTCGCGGTTCCGATCCACTTCCTTGATGATTTCCAGGAGCGCATCCACATCGGCTTTGTCGAACGCGTATTCGTCGTCGTGCAGGACCGGCCCGCCCCCGTATTCGCGGCCTCTTTCCGCCATCGCGGAGAACAACCCCAGTTCACCCGAAGAGACGAGGATGACCGGGTTGGCATCCGCCAGGAAATCCTGGGCGTTGGCCACCTCGAACGGATAAATCCGCTGGTACAAATCGACCGGCGAGTTCAGATGGTAATGCGCGTCGCGGATGAATGCGTCCGTCCACTCCGGGCCGGGGCGGTTTTGTAGAGGCATGGC
Source organism: Anaerolineales bacterium (assembly GCA_049684495.1). Taxonomy (GTDB): domain Bacteria; phylum Chloroflexota; class Anaerolineae; order Anaerolineales; family RBG-16-64-43; genus JAFGKK01. The sequence goes on from JBAVFZ010000302.1 coordinate 562, forward strand.
GAGGTAGTGCATGCTGACGATCCCGTCCAGGTACTTGAACCCGGCCCGGCTGGCGGCCAGCGCCCAATCGTTGACCGAGCCGCCGCCGGAACAGCCCAGGTTGTTTTCCACGCCGATCAGCGCATCCACCAGCGACTTGTTTTCCGCAAACTCGGCCGCGAACTGTTCGACCGAAAGCGGAGGATCGGTGAACCCGATATCGCAATGCGTGCCGACCCCAAAGCCCCGGTCGCGGACTTCGGCCATGATATTCAGATTCCATTTTGTATTGGCCCGGGCAAAGGGTTTTTCGGATTCGATCGTCAGCAGCGCGCCGTATTCCGCGGCCAGGTCCATGCCGTAGCGCAGTTCCTCGACGTGCTGCAGGAAGAGTCGCTCGACCTTGTCGTCGTTCCAGTTGCCCTCCATGTGGGTCATGGTGGCAAGATACAGGGGCGCGTCACCCGCGCGGCTGGAATCCGGTTTCAAGGTTGCCGCCGGCGCGGTATCCGGCACGGAGTCCGTTGGCTTGGCCGGGGCGGCGCAATCCGCCGGACAGATTTGCGCGTTTTCCGGTCCGGAGCAAACACCGTCGCCGCAGGCGGAGGCGGAAACGGCCGGCCGGTCGGCAGTCTGCGCCGGTAAATTGTTCCCCGTCCGGTTGCAGGCGGAAGCCAGAACGGCGAGGATCAGGACCCAATAAATGCTTTGGCTTTTCATAGGAGGAGCTCCCTTTCGGTTGACGGCCGCCGCCACTATCCCAATAGCCGCAATCATGGCGGGAGGCCGCGGACTCGAGGGGTTGGGCACCTTAAAATAGTACAACGGCATTTCAAATGAAGGCGATTAAGGCGGTATAAATAATTTTCGTTGCCAGCGGCCGTTAGCCAGGCGTCTTGCAACGCGCCCGCCGGCGATGGTATTCAGCCGTGGCCTGATCAGCGGTACGCGGCCGGTTCCCCCCTTCAGCTCCAGTACCCGTTCCGGCGCGGCCGTCGGGCCCTGCGCGTGCTTTATTTACTTTTCCCCGGGCATCCTCTCTATTTGCGTCCAACCCTTATCGGCGAATCTCTTCCACCTTTTATATCCCCTTTCGCGTGATG
>JBAVFZ010000303.1:0-6487 GCA_049684495.1 Anaerolineales bacterium
GGATCCCGCGCCGATCCCCATAATTCATCTCGAAGAAAAAGCGCCTTGATGATGTTTCCCTCTCGATAGAAATAATAATAGATATGGTATAAAAAAAAATTCGCCGTATAGTCGTTCGATTTGTATATAATTTTATAGGATTCTACCCCTGCATCCGTAATGAAAACCCCTTCTGATATCATTTTATATTCCGTCCGCGGATCATTATTGGAGCCTGAATCTATAGATTGAACAACTTCCATGGCGAAGCTCTTTGCCGAGCCGCTATATTGTTCCCAGAAAAACCCTATGTCAAACGTCCTGCCCTTTGAACGCGACCAATGCCAGGCCGTATAAGGACTGCTTTTCCATTCCCGCATGAGCCATTCGTAGGGAGGAATGAACGAAAAGTGAACCGGTCCGGATGTCTCAAAATACCGGGATGGGGTCGGGAAAGGCGTCCGCGTGGGAATGGACGTGCGGGTCGCGGTCGGCGTGAGGATTGGAGCCGTCGGGGTGTCCGTAGCGACACCAGCGGTTTCGGTCGGGAGCATCGTCGCAGCCGGCGGCACCCCTTCGGTTGCTTCCGGTGATTTTAGTGGAGTGTTGCCACCGCAAGCCGCAAGGGTCAGTCCAAGATAAAGGAGGACTACGCTCCGGAATGCGATTGAACCGTCAAGTCCCGAACCTTGGGTTTTTATCTGCGGCATTGGGTCTGTCATCTACGCCTCTTGGATTCCCCAGAAGCTCACCCCGCCGGCGTCCCAATCGACGAGAGCGATCAACCGGCCGTCCGGGCTTAGGGAAAATGAATACCATCTGTTCTCCGCCCGATCCCCCAGGATCGCAAGTAACTCCCCTGTCGCCGTGTCCCAGATATCCAACCCGGTTCCGCCATGGGAATTGATGAGAATATCGCCCTGTTTCCCGAAACTGCACGCGCCGATGGAGAAATCTTCGCCGAATATCATAACTTCCTGATACGTGTCCAATTCCCAAATCCCCGGCGTCATCGCAAAATGTAAATTGTCGGGGCTGAAACAAATTTTCCCATCCAATTCGTATTCTAAAGACCACGTAGCCGTACTCACGAGCAGTGAATCAGCCAAATTGACACCGGATACCGCGAAATATCGGTCATCTTCCGAAAAAAGAACGAGGTCGTACCACGAATGGCTTTCCGCGACGAGAAAAAGGCCTTCATAGGATTCCAGATTCATCACCCGCGCAATCGCGCGGGAGCCGTAGGCCATCCATTTTCCATTATGGCTGAAGGTCAGCACATACGCTCCGGTATGCTCCAGCTCTTTCCCTGGTCTGGAATACGTTTGCGCGTCATAGAAAACAGTATGGCACGGATTTGAGTAGATTCCACAGGGTATAGTAACGGCCAAAAATTTTCCATTAGGGGAATAAGCAATTCCCCCCGGCCGGTCGAAGATGCCCTCCGTATTCTGGCGGATTTCGCCGACCTCCTCCATTTGCAGCGGATCGATAATTCGGACGCCATCGCCTTCAGTAGTTACGGCGATTCGGCTGCTATCTGGAGACCAGGCCAATTGGGCGCCCGCTTCACCCAAAGCTAATTTTTCATGAACTGTTCCAAGCCTTATGACCCGTCCGGCATTTTCTCTGTTAATGACTTGCCCCGGCTGAAGAGGATAATTTACCGTCGGATTGAGAGTTGCGGTTGCCGTGGAGGTTGGGGTTGAGGTCCGGGAGGCGGTCGGAGAAGGCGGCAGAGTGTCGGTCGGCGAAGGTTCATGCATCCCCGGCCGAGGAAGCCTGGTTTTCGTCGGCGAAGGTTCGTTCACGGACGGCGGAGGAAGCGAGCTGAATTCCGGAGACTCCGGAGTGTCTCCGCCGCACGATGCCGACAGAAAGAACAATAAAAGCGGAAGAGTGTTTCGAAGCGGTGATATTCGGAATTTCACATTCCACTCCCCGGTTAGTGCACACCGACAGGCATATTATCCACCAATTCCACAATAATCTCCACCGCCTTCCCGCCATCGTTCTCATTCGACCGTGTCAATGACCATTTTTCTCAGGCGAGTCCGATCTATGTTAAAATCCCGCCGTCATGGGCATGCTGTACCTGGTCGCCACGCCGATCGGAAATCTCGAGGATATCTCCGCCCGCGCGCTGCGCGTCCTGCGCGAGGCGGTCTGCATCGCCGCCGAGGATACCCGCACGACCGGCAAGCTGCTCGCGCATTACGGGATCCGCACGCCGATGATCGCGTATCACGAGCACAACAAGCTCATCCGGATCGGAGCCGTCTTGGAACGGCTGGCGACGGGCGATGTGGCGCTGGTCAGCGACGCCGGAACGCCCGGGTTGAACGATCCCGGGTACGAACTGGCGCGCGCGGCGCTGGCGGCCGGTTTCGAGGTTTCACCGATCCCCGGTCCGTGCGCGCCGATCGCCGCGCTGACCGCCTCGGGCCTGCCGACCGATTCGTTTGTTTATCTCGGCTACCTGCCGCGCCGGTCGGCCCAGCGGAAATCACTGCTGGGGGAACTGACCCGCGAGCGCCGCACGCTGATCGCGCTGGAAACGCCCCACCGGCTGGTGGAATCGCTTGAGGATATCCTCTGCGTGCTGGGCGGCCGCCCGCTCACAGTCGGGCGCGAGCTGACCAAACTGCATGAGGAGTTCGTGCGCGGGAGCGTGGCGGACGCGCGGAAGCATTTTCAAACCCATCCGCCGCTCGGGGAAATAACGCTCGTCATCGGCGGCGCGGCCGAATTGGAAAAATGGAGCGAGGCGCAGGTCCGTTCCGCGTTGAAACGCGAAGCCAAACGCAATCTGCCGGCATCGGAACTCGCCGAGGAAATCGCCGCCCAAGCTGGATGGAACAAGCGGGATGTATACAAACTGATACACACCTAGCCCCTCCCCTCGCTTTGCTCGGGGACAGGCTCAACCGGTATTTACATCGGAAGTCACCGATGTTCAGACCACCCTCGCCCCCTTCTCCCTTCGCTGCGCTCAGGGACTGGCCTAAAGGGAAGGGGGAGAGGGATGGGGTGAGGGGGTTGGGTCAGTAAAAAATCTCTTTCTGCGAGGACATATGAACCTGGATGATCTGCAAGCCATAAAAAAGATCGATACGCAAGACATGCTCGGCTGCATCGACCGGCTGCCGGACCAGTTGGAGGAAGCCTGGAAGGCCGGGCAGGGCTTCCCCCTGCCCGACAGCCTGCGCAAAACAAAGCGGATCGTGATCGCCGGCATGGGCGGTTCCGCGATCGGCGGGTCGATGCTGGCGGCCTACGCCTCTCCGCTTTCCGAAGCGCCGATCGTCGTCTGGCGCGATTATGCGCTGCCCGCCTGGGCCAAGGGACCGGAGACGCTGGTGATCGCCTCCTCCTACTCCGGGAACACCGAGGAGACGCTTTCCGCGTATCAATCGGCGCTGGAAAATAAGTGCTCGGTGCTGGCCATGACCACCGGCGGCAAGCTGGCGGCCGCCGCGGAGAAGGACGGCGTTCCGGTTTGGAAGTTCAGTTATCGCGGACAGCCGCGCAGCGCGGTCGGGTACACCTTCGCCCTGCCCTGCGCCGTGGCGGCCCGTCTGGGGCTGCTCCCCGATCCCGCCAAGGATGTCGCCGCCGCCGCCGCCGCCATGCGGAAGCAGATGAAGGACATCGGCGCCGATTCCCCCTCCGCAAGGAATGCCTCCAAGAGCCTGGCGATGAAAGAAGCGGGGAAGTCGGTGATTATCTTCGGCGCCGATTATATGGCGCCGGTTGCGCGCCGCTGGAAGGGGCAGGTCTCGGAAATCGCCAAAGCCTGGGCCCAGTTCGAAGAACTGCCCGAACTGGATCACAACACCATTGCCGGGACGGTCCAGCCCAAGGAAGTCATCGACCGCGCGGTGGTCGTTCTTCTGAGATCCAAATTCAGCCACCCGCGCAACGACCGGCGGATCGACATCACCCGCGAACTCTTCGCGCGCCAGGGCTGGCAGATGGAGGAAGTCGCGGGAGTCGGAGACGGACCGCTTTCCCAGATGTACACCTGCCTCCACTTCGGCGATTACACCGCGTTCTACCTGGCCATCCTTTATGCCACCGACCCGAGTCCCGTGGCGGTGATCGAGGATTTGAAGAAGATGCTGGTGAAGTAATAATTAATCCGTGGAGAACACGGAGGGACAAAAAAAAGAATGCGTCACCCCGTCCCGGCTAAGAACGCGCCGGGATGACAATCCGGGGTCCAGTGTTGTTTCGAAGTATTGTGTATGGGCGCCTTATGGATTCCGGCTTAGTGCGCGCCGGAATGACGATCGCCTCCGTGTCCTCCGTGGATCGGTTGGTCTTCTCCCCAGCTTTTACCTGGGGTATAATCCCCGCGCGCCGGAAAACCACCGGCGCGCATCCTGGAGAGGTTGCATAGTCCGGTCTAATGCGCGCGCTTGGAGAGCGCGTGAGCCGAAAGGCTCCGTGGGTTCAAATCCCACCCTCTCCGCCTGAGGCACCGCCGTCCGCGGTGCTTTTTCCTTCCCGGGAGGAGACGTTGCCGGCACCGCTCGTTGAATGCGTCCCGAATTTCTCCGAAGGCTGCAACGCGGGAACAATCGGCGCGATTCTCTCCGCCATCCGCGCCGTTCCGGGCGCCCGCCTGCTCGATTCCTCAAGCGACCGCGACCACAACCGGACCGTCGTCACGATCGCCGGCAGCCCCGAGGCTGCGGCGGAAGCCGCTTTTGCCGCGATCGGATGCGCCGCCGAGCGGATCGACCTGCGCCTTCACAAAGGTGTCCACCCGCGCATCGGCGCCACCGACGTCGTCCCGTTCGTCCCCATCCGGGATATTTCCATGGAAGGATGCATCGCGCTGGCTCGCGCGCTCGGCCGCCGCGCCGGCGACGAACTCAACCTGCCCGTCTACCTTTATGGGGAAGCCGCCGCCCGGCCCGAAAGAAAAAACCTTTCCTCCATCCGCAAGGGAGAATTCGAAGCGCTGGCCGCGGCGATCGGCACCGATCCGGCCCTTCAGCCGGATTTCGGTCCTGCCCGGCTGGGACCGGCGGGCGCCACGGCGATCGGAGCGCGCGGCCCGTTGATCGCCTTCAACATCTACCTGAAAACCGAAAACCTCGGGATAGCCAAGGAGGTCGCCCGTCGGATCCGCGCCTCTTCCGGCGGCCTCCCGGCGCTCCAAGCGATGGGTGTGATGGCCGGCGGACGCGCGCAGGTCTCGATGAATCTGACCGATTACACACATACGTCCATCCCGCAAGCTTATGCCGCGGTGAGAACCGAAGCCGGGCATCTCGGCGTGGCGATTGATTGCTCGGAATTGATCGGCCTGATTCCGCAGGCCGCCTGCCGTGATTGGCGCGCGGCGGAGGTGCGTCTGGAGGATTTTTCCGAAAGCATGATCCTCGAATGCCGGTTGCGGCAGGTCGGGTTGATCGAATGAACTGCTTCAAAAAGAGCTCCACCGCAAAGCCGTAAAGTCCGCAAAGGGTTAATAGAAATTAGGAGACCGTTTACCGGATTCATTTATGTCCCGCAAGCCAACTTCCGGGAAAACCTCCGCAAAACCAATCCATCCTCCCGCGCCTTTCCCTGCGCGTTCGAAGAAACCGCTCGGCCTGCCCACGCGCGGAAAAACCGCGCCCAACCGGCTGCGTCCGACGGACACCTACCTCGCCCTGTGCCACGCGGAATTCCTGCGGACCCTGCCCGGCCTGTATGTGGATTTGGGATACGGGGAGACTCCCCAAACGACGCTCGAATCCGCCGCCCGCCTGCGCCGGTTGAATTCGGATCTGCGGTTCCTCGGGGTGGAGATCGATCCGGCGCGGGTGGCGGCCGCCCAATCCGCCGCCGGACCGGGTTTGGAATTCCGGTTGGGAGGATTCAATCTCCCGCTGCGCGGCGGTGAAACCGCGGCGGTGATCCGCGCGATGAACGTGCTGCGCCAATATCCGGAAAACGAATACCGCCCTTCGATCGAGATCCTGGCGCAGTACCTGTGCGAGGAGGGTCTGCTCCTGGAAGGGACGAGCGATCCGACGGGGCGGTGGATGGCCTTCAACATATACCGCCGGGCACAGACGGAATTGGCCCACGACGGATTGGCTTTCTTCGTGCGGCTTCGCCATCCGTTTGCGCCGCGCGAATTGCAGGCTGTGCTTCCCAAAAACCTCATCCATCATGCCGAACCGGGGAGTCCCCTGGACCGCTTCTTCGGCGATTGGGAAGCCTGCTGGCGGCGCGCCTTTCGCCGCACCCCGCAAAATCCGCGCCAATGTTTTCTCCTGGCGGCACGGGATCTGGCCGCGGATTTCGGACACGCGGTCGACCGGCGTTCCAGCCTTCTGGCGCGCGGGTTTCTCCGCCTGACATCGATCCCCGGGGTTGCTCGGGGCCAGCCCTCCCTGTTTCGTGATGAGGCATGAACCCCGTCACTAAATAGGGGACCCTAAGGGTCCCCTCCACCCTTAGGGTGGGCAGCACCTTCGAGTACCCTTAGGGTTCCCCTTCACCC
>JBAVFZ010000304.1:0-8994 GCA_049684495.1 Anaerolineales bacterium
CGATGGTCAATAATCCCTCGAGTACGGTTTTTCGTCTCCATGCGAGAAACCATACTCAAGAGAGCACCGGCCACGGTCCATGGTCTATCGTCCATGGTCTCTTCATTAAGACACCGATTTAGTGGAAAGGGAGTCTCGTCATGAGAGTACCTCTATCCTGGCTGAAAGAGTACGTCGAGTTCGACCTTGCCGCCGCCGAGGAGATTGCCTCCAAGCTGACCTTTGCCGGCCTCGAGGTCGAAGGGATCGAATACATCGGCCTGGCTCCGCAGAACGGGCACATCGACGGGCTGCCGCACACCGACGTCTCGGGCCCCAAGGCCAAAGGCCTGGCCTGGGACCGGTCGAAGGTCGTCGTCGGCCGCGTATTCGAGGTAATGCCGCATCCCAACGCCGACCGCCTGGTGCTGTGCCGGCTCGACGACGGGCAGACGATCCATACCGTGCTGACCGGCGCGCCGAATTTATTCCCCTACAAGGGCCAGGGTCCGCTCGCCCATCCGCTCAAGGTCGCCTATGCGCGCGAGGGCGCGACGCTCTACGACGGCCATCAATCGGGGCAGGTGCTGTCCACCCTGAAGCGGATGAAGATCCGCGGCGTGGAATCCTATTCGATGATCTGTTCCGAAAAGGAACTGGGCATCTCCGAGGCGCACGAGGGCGTGATGATCCTGCCCGACGACGCTCCGGCGGGGATGCCGCTGGCGGATTATTTGGGGGATGTGATCTTCACGGTCAAGATCAACCCCAACATGGCGCGCGACGCCTGCATGATGGGGGTGGCCCGCGAAGTCGCCGCCCTCACCGGGCGCAAACTCCGCCCGCCGTCGTTCGAGATGAAAGCCGAGGGCTTGCCCCTCCGCAAGCAGCTCAAGATCCGGATCGAACACCCCGAGCTCAACCCGCGCTTCGCCGCGGCCCTGATCCGGAACGTGACGATCGGCCCCAGCCCGGAATGGATGCAGCGAAGATTGACCCGGGCCGGGATGCGCCCGATCAACAACATCGTCGACATCACCAACTACGTGATGCTCGAAACCGGCGAACCGCTGCACGCCTTCGATTGGGATTCCCTCACGGCGCGTGCCGGAGGGCCCGTCACGATCATCACCCGCACCGCACGCCAGGGCGAGACGCTCGTCACCCTCGATGGCGCCCTGCGCAAGCTGGACGATTTCACGATCCTGGTATGCGACGAAAAGGGCGCGCTCTCGATCGCCGGGGTCATGGGCGGGGCCGAAACCGAAGTCCGTGACAACACCACCAACATCCTGCTGGAAGCGGCGGCGTGGGATTTCATCACCATCCGACGCACCGTCGACGCTCAGAAGCTGCCCTCGGAGGCCGCCTTCCGGATGTCGCGCGGCGTGCATCCGTCCGTCGCCCTGCGCGGGCTCACCCGCGCCGCCGAACTGATGCGCACCCTCGGCGGGGGCACGATTGCGCGCGATTATGTGGATGCGTATCCGAAGAAGGCGCCGATCGTGCGCGTCGATCTTCCGTTGCGCGAGGTGCGCCGGCTGCTCGGGATCAGCATCCCGCTTAAAAAAGTCGCCCAAATTCTGGAAAGCCTCGAGTTCAGCTGCCGCGTGAAGGAAACCGCTCCGCGGCGGAAGCGAAGCGCCAAGGTCGCCGACGAGGATGTCACCCTGCAGGTCACCGTTCCGGATCACCGGCTCGACATCGGGACCGGGGTGATCGGCCAGGCCGACCTGATCGAGGAGATTGCGCGCATCTACGGATACGAGCGCATCCCCGAGGCGCAGATCGCGGACCTGCTGCCCAAGCAGCGCGGGAATCCGTCTCTGGAACAGGAGGAGGCCGCCCGCGACCTGCTGGTGAACCTCGGGCTGCAGGAAATCCTCTCCTATCACATGACGGCGCCCGAACGGGAAGCCGCGCTCTACCCGGCGGGATCCACCGCGCCCGCCCCGGCCTACACCCGGCTGGCCAACCCGATCGTTCCGGAACGGAGCGTGATGCGCCGTTCCATCCTGGCCTCGGTGCTCGAGACCGCCGCGCGCAACGCGGCCCATACCGACCGGATCGCGCTCTTTGAACTCGGCCCGGTATACATCCCCGGAGGGAACCCGCTGCCGGCCGAACCGGTGCAGCTGGCCGTCGTCCTGGCCGGCCCGCGGACGGATCCCAACTGGCAGGGGACGGACCGGGCGCCGATGGATTTCTTCGACCTGAAAGGCATCCTCACCGAGTGGTTCGCCGGATTGCATGTGCCGCCGGCGGTGTTCGAATCCGTCTCCGATCCGCGCTTTCATCCGGGACGCTGCGCCAGAATAACCGTCAACGGCGGGGCGGTCGGCATCCTGGGCCAGCTTCACCCGCAGACGGCCGCGCGCTATGAATGGGCGGGCCGGGAACTCCTCGCGGCCGAGATCGATTTCGAAGCCCTGCGACCGCACCTCCTGAAGCGTTATGCCGTCGCGCCGATCTCCGATTACCCACCGGTGCTCGAGGACCTGGCCGTGGTAGTCTCCGAAGCCACGCCGGCCGACCGGGTGATCCAAACTATCCGGACCGCGGGCGGCGAAATCGTGAGGAGGGTCCGGTTGTTCGACGTGTACCGCGGCGAGCAGGCGGGTTCGGGCATGAAGAGCCTGGCCCTCTCCCTCGCCTACCAGGCTCCGGACCGGACGCTTTCGAGCGCCGAAGCCGCCGAAATCCGCGGCCGGATCATCGCCGCCTTGGAGACGGATCTGGGTGGGAAGGTAAGAAGGTAGCCACCCCATCCCACTCCCCCGGTCCCTCGCTATGCTCGGGACTTCCCCTCCTCCCTTCCCGTTATACGGGAAGATAGGAGGGGATCAAGGGGAGGCAGGAAGGGATGGCAAGCCAATGAGGAAGGAGTAACGCAAAAATAAAACGGCCCGCTTGCGCGGGCCGTTTTTTGATTTTCGTCGTCAGGATTATTCCATCGGGGTGACCCGAGCCGCCTGAAGACCTTTGGGGCCGGTTTCGATTTCAAACTCGACCTTCTGGCCTTCGTGCAGCTTCTTGTAGCCCTCCATTGTGATCGCAGAGAAGTGAACAAACACGTCTTCGCCGCCATCCCGGGCAATGAAGCCGTAGCCCTTGGTGGCATTGAACCACTTCACGGTACCCACGATACGATCTGCCATTGTCTTGCCTCCTGGTGCAAGAAAAATTCTGAAGCGCAGGTGGCCGGGGGGTATAAAAAAAGCCGCCCGGCGGTTTTCCGGAGCGGCTATCTTTGCCACTGCTTACCCAGTCCCGCGCTTACGGATTCGATGGTATCACCCGAAATAAAGGCTGTCAAGCGGAAACGGCAGGCGAGCTTATATCCGCTCGTCCACTCCCTCGAACAGGTCGCGCTCGATCCGCGCCGGCGGGGCCACGGGATAGGCCCGCATGTAGGATTCCACGCCCCCGACCAGCCGGGTCAACCATCCGGAGGGCGGCCCCCCGCCCTGGCTGGAGTGGCAGGCCGACGCTTTCTGTTTGACTTCGGCCACCGAACGGATATCGATTCTGGCATGGATCGGGAAATCCACCTCGGCCAGAGAAGCGATATCGACATCCCGGTTCTTGCCGAAATGGCTGGGATCCTTGCCGAGCAAGCGCAGGATGCGCACCGCCCAGCGGATGAATCCGTGCGGAAAAGTATGGAAATACAATTTCTGGGGCGAATAGGGAGTTCCGTCTTCCGGAAAAAATGCCGGATCGGCCGCCAGCCGGAAGGCTTCGACCGTCGCCCGGTGGGCGGCGATGTGGTCCGGATGACGGTAGCCGCCGATGGGGTCGAAAGTGATTACCACCTGCGGGCGCAACCGGCGGATATGGCGAGCCGTCGCGCGGGCCACTTCCGGGAGCGGTGCGGCCGCGAGCGCCCGCGGATGGGAGTTATCGGGCGAGCCCGGCATCCCGGAATCGCGGTATTCCAAAAAATGAACGCCCGCCAGGCCGAGGATCCCCGCCGCGCAGCGCAATTCGGATTCGCGCATCTCCCCGATCGAAGCGAACCCCTTTAAATCGGGCGGCGCCTCGCCCACCTCGCCGCGCGTGGCGCACACAAGGTGCACCGCCACCCCGCGGCGGGCGTACAGCGCGAGCGTCCCCCCGGCGCCGAAGGTCTCATCGTCCGGATGGGCAAAGACCGCCAGCAGCCGACGTTCACTCATGGGAAACGGATTTTTCGAAAAGCAGGGAACGGATCCCGGTCAAGGTTGCGGATACCCCGGTTCCGGCGTGGGATTTCCGCCGCCGGCCGGATAACCGGCCTCGACCGAGGGCAGTGATTTCTCCTCGCCGGTTCCCGGCGTGGCGGTGGAATTGCCGCCCCCGCCGCAGGCGGTCAGCAACGTGGAAAACACCAGCGCAACCATGCACACCAACAGGAAAAACTTGCTCGAGCGCATTCCCGTCTCCTTCCCTCGGAATTTGTATTCCGAGGCTATGGTAAAATTCCTGCATCAGCGCCCCTGTAGCTCAGTGGATAGAGCGCCACCCTCCGGAGGTGGATGCCGGTGTTCGAGTCGCCGCAGGGGCGCCTTGTATTTTAACCGCTTTTTAGGCCGGTCGAGTAGGCGCGCAGCGCCGTATCGAGACCGGGTATTTGGTCGATGGTCTCGATACGCCCGCGACATACACGCGGGCACTCGACCGCCTTCCCAATCACCCCGGCTTCCCCAAATCCACCATCGCCACCTTCCGGGTTCCGGTCATGAAGAGCGCCATCGTACTCCGGCCGAACAGGCCGTGCATCTCGCCCGGATTCAAGAGGACCGTCCGCCCGAGATGCTCCTCGTTGGCCTTGTGATCATGCCCGTAGCACACCAGGTCGAATTTTCCGCATTCGGCGAGCGGGCGGGCGATCTCCGGATAGTGCACGAGCGCGACCTTCAAGCCGTCGAAGGTCAGGTCGCCGAATTCGCCCAGGAAGCGGATGTTTTCGGCGCCCGCCGCGACCAGCATGTGCAATCGGCGGTCGCCGTCATTGTTTCCCCACACAATATAGACCGGTTTGCCTTTTACGCCCTCGATCAGGCGTTTGACAACGAACGGCGAGCAAATGTCGCCGCAATGCAAGATTGCATCGGCCTCGGCAAGGTGCGGCATGGCGCTGTCGAGCTTCCAAACATTGTCGTGCGTGTCGCTGAGAATTGCAATCCGCATGGCCCCTCCATCGAATCGCAGGACGGTTATGGAATGATTGTACCCGACTTGCGCAGCCGATAATTTCCTTCCCCGTACCGTAATTAGCATGACAGGATTTGCAGGATTTTCAAGATTTAATCTGAAAAATCCTTTTCGTCACGTAAATCCGGTCCATTTACGCGTTCAGCGTCCCCGAGAGACCGTTGCATTTATCCAGCATAAAAAATATAGCGGGAAAGCCAATACGATGGTTTAAACGTATATTTTTAAGGATATAATTCCATTCGAGGAGCGAAAGATGTCCAATCCTACACCCGGCCTTCCTTCACCCCAGCAGCGGAATATCATTCAATCGACCATTTTGCGCGTCCGCCTGGTCTGGCGGCTGATACGCGACCCGCGCGTGCTCTGGCTGCTGAAGCTGATCCCGGTCGGCGGCCTGCTGTATGTCTTCTTCCCGTTGGATCTGATAACCGATCTGATCCCGGTCATCGGCCTGACGGACGACGCGGGGATAATCCTTGGAAGCTTGTGGCTCTTTGTGGAAATGTGCCCGCCCGACGTCGTCAAGGAGCATATGGATGATCTGACCGCGATCAACGTCAAGGGAACGTGGAAGGAACCGGAGCAGCAAAAGCTTCCCGGGGGAAGCGGAGAATCCGAATCCACGAAGGACACGAAGCAGATCTGAAGGACACGAAGAAAGCTTGATCCGCTTTGGCAATAAAATCAGGTTGAAACAGATCGCGCTTTCGACGGCCGGAGTTTTCCTCCGGCCGTTTTTTCTTCCTCCACCACGCCGGTCAGGTCGTACGGAAGCGCGCCGGTGATGCGGGCGCGCACCATCGCGCCAAGCGGCGCGTCACCTTCGAGCAGCACCACGCCGTCCACCTCGGGCGCATCGCGGAAGGACCGGCCGACGGTCAAGCCTTTTTGGCGCCCTTCCACCAGAATATCCATCCGCCGCCCGACCCACGCGCGGTTCTGCTCGAGCGAGATCCCCTGCTGCAATTCCATCAAGGCGTTGCGGCGCTCCTGTTTGAGCGCGGGCGGCACGTCGTCGGGAAGCGCCGCGCCGGCCGTCCCCTCTTCGCGCGAGTACAGGAAGCATCCGACCCGGTCGAACCGCATCTCGCGCAGAAAGGCCAGCAGCGCTTCGAATTCCGAATCGCTTTCACCCGCAAAGCCCGCGATGAACGCCGTGCGGACGGCCAGGCCGGGCAGGCGGGCGCGCATCCGCTCGACCGTGCGCCGCACCCAATCGACATCCGCCGGGCGGTTCATCCGCCGCAGCACATCGGGATGCGCGTGCTGGAGCGGGATATCGAGGTAAGGAACCACCTGCGGGAGTGACGCGATCACGTCGATCAACCGGTCGCTCACGGCGCCGGGATAGGCATACAGGATCCGGATCCAATCGATGCGCGGCGCGGCGGCCGCGATCCCCTCCAGGAGGCCGGCCAGCCCGTCGCGCACACCGAGATCGCTCGCATACGCGGTCGTATCCTGCGCCAGGAGCACCAGTTCACGCACGCCGGCATCCTGCAGGATCCTCGCCTCGTCCAGGATGCGGTCCTTCGGGCGCGAGACGAGGGTTCCCTTGATCGCGGGGATGGCGCAGAAGGCGCATGGCCTCCGGCATCCGTCGGCGATTTTGAGGTAGGCGCTGGCTCCCCTCACCGCGGCGCGCACCACATCCCGTTCGTCCGTGCCGACGGCATTTGCCGCGGGGAGGTGGATGACGGGCGGGGCGGCGGACCCGGGCCGCAGTTGGTCGATCACCGAGAGGATGTCCATCCAGCGGCGGGTGCCCAGGATCGCATCCAGGCCGGGAATCTCGCGCGCCAGGTCCGTGCCGCTGCGCTGGGTAAGGCAGCCCGCGGCGATCAGCTGCTGGCCGGGGCGTTTGGCGGCGGCGAGCTTGCGCAGCGTTTCGATCGATTCGGCGCGCGCGGCGTCGATGAATCCGCAGGTGTTGACGACAATCACATCGGCGCGGGCGGGGCTGCGCGCGGGCGCCAATCCTCCCCGGGAAAGCAGCACGGCCATCGAATCCGAATCGACCGTGTTCTTGGCGCAGCCAAGCGTGATCAGATGATACGTGCGTTGGACGGGCATCAGGGGGCCGGCGTATCGGCCGGCGTATCGGTCGGCGTGGGCGTGACGGTCGGCGTGAGAGTGATTGTGGGAATAGGCGTGAGGACGCCGGACGGGGTGTAGGTGTGCGAAACCACCTCGCCGAAGCGCCCCATCGGCCCTTCATCGACGCCGTTGAAGATCACACGGATCCCGGCGCCGTTGCCGGTGGAAATGGCGACGGTCCGCTGGCCGACGTAATCGTACGTTTCGTCCGGCAGCACCCGGCCCGCAAACACCGTTTTGCCGTCCACGTCCACCTTGAGGTAGGCGCGCTGGATGACGACGAGATGGATGCGCACATCCGTGTAGACCCCGCCCAGCGGGGTGGGAAATGCGGTGGGGACGGGCGTATCCAGCGAAACGATCCCCGGGGTGACGGCGGATCCCGATTCGCTCGCCTGCGGCGTCTGTCCGCCGGTGGAAAGCAATGGTGTGCCTGTGCCGGTTGGAAAGGATTCACTGCCGGTCCCGGAGGGGGTGAGACCGGCGTTCGTCGCGGCGGGTTGCGAGCTCAACGGGATGAGCGAATCCGTCGAAGCGGGGGTCGCCGGTTGCTTCAGGCTGAGGACGATGTTGTAGCCGCCCCACGCCAGGAGCGCGACAACCACCAGGGTTACAACGACTCCCAGCAGGACATCCAGCCGGAATAAATTCCGGGTGCGCGATGCCGCCGGCAAAGGACGCGCGCCGATGCCACCCGCCGGCCGTGACACGACCGGAGCGGTGAGCGGCGCGCGGGGGCGGGAAGCGCCCGGCGGCGGAGGCGGCGGCCCAGTAGAAGATTCCGATTCTTTGGGAGCTGCCGGCATGCCGGGTTGAGCCGGCGGCGGGGAAGGCCGCGGCCGGGTCTCGCCGATGCTCGCGGCGATCTCCTCCGGGCTCATGCCGAGGAAGGCGGCATAATTCCGGATGAAGCCGCGCGCCTGGGGGACGGAGGGGATGCTGCTGAGATCGTCGGATTCGATCGCCTGCAGATGCTTTACGTGGATATGAATGAATCCCTCGACCTTTTCCAGAGTCAGGCCGAGGGATTCTCTTTTTTGGCGGAGAAGGCTGCCAAGGGTTTCGCCCATCAAACGCCGGTCCTTTGCCTGCGGGAGGCGGCCGGTCTAGGCGGAGGGGGAAGCGGGCGCGGCGGGCGCCGGCTCCGCTTCGACCGCCTTTTCGGTCTCGCCCTCGCTCTTCACCGCGATCGTGATTTCCGGGATGAGGTCGACCGTCAGGCGAATGGCCACCTTGTAGGTGCCCAAATCGCGCAGCGGCTGGTGGGCGATGTGGCGGCGGTCGATATGGATGCCGGTCTCGCGTTCGATCGCCGCGGAAATATCGCCGCTGGTGATCGATCCGTAGAGCCGGCCGGTTTCACCGGCGCGGGCAATGAAGGTCAGGGAGACCGCCTGCAGCTTTTCGGCGACGGTTCCCATTTCCTGGTTGAGCCGCGTGCGTTCGGCAAGCGCCGACTGGCGGATCTTTTCCGCCTGCTTCACGGCGCCCGGTGTGGCAAGCATCGCGAGCTTCTGCGGGACGAGAAAGTTGCGGCCGTAACCGTCCGCCACCTTCTTCACATCCCCCGCCCGACCCAATTTGTAGACGTCCTTAAGGAGAAGTACTTTCATCGTCAAGCCCTTTCGTGGAATGCGTGCGGTATCTCAACCGCCCCGGGAGATTCGGCCTTTTTTGCGGCCGACGGCGAAGGGTACAACGCCGGGGGTGGATTTTACC
>JBAVFZ010000305.1:0-2421 GCA_049684495.1 Anaerolineales bacterium
GGGTTGGGGTGGTGGATGAAGAAGGAGCGGGAATAAACCCCGAAAAACCATGAATAAAACATTGCCCTTCACGCTGGAGAAGATCAAAGAGATCGCCCGCCGATACCCCACGCCGTTTCACATTTACGACGAAAAGGCCATCCGCGAGAACGCCCGTCTGCTCAAGGCGTCGTTTGCCGGTATCCCCGGGTTCAAGGAATTCTTCGCCGTTAAAGCCCTGCCCAACCCGTTCATTCTCAGGATTCTCAAGCAGGAAGGCTTCGGCGCGGATTGCAGCTCCCTTCCGGAACTGCTGTTGGCCGAAAAGGCGGGCCTCACCGGCGAAGAGATCATGTTTTCCTCCAACGACACGCCCGCCCGCGAATTCCAAAAAGCCAGGGAGCTGGGGGCCGTCATCAACCTCGACGACATCAGCCATATCGAATTCCTGGAGCGCCACGCGGGCCTGCCGGAGCTGGTGTGTTTACGCTACAACCCCGGCAATGCCCGCAAGGGGAATTTCATCATCGGCCAGCCCGCCGAGGCGAAATACGGGTTCACCCGCGAACAGCTTTTTGAGGGTTTCCGCCGGCTCAAAGCCAAGGGCGTTAAACGGTTCGGCCTGCACACGATGGTCGCTTCGAACGAGTTGGATTACCGCTACTTCGTCGAAACCGTGGATATGTTACTCGCGCTGGTAACGGATATATCCCGCGAGCTCGGGATTGATTTTGAGTTTATCAACATGGGCGGCGGGATCGGCATTCCCTACAAGCCCGAGCAGACCGGCGTGCCGCTCAGCCAGATCGCCGAGGAAGTCCGCGATCTGTACGAGACCCGCATCGTCCGCGGCGGGCTGGAGCCGCCCCGCCTGTATATGGAGTGCGGCCGGGTGATCACCGGGCCGTACGGCTGGCTGGTTTCCACCGTTCTGCACCTGAAGCACACCTATAAAGATTACGTCGGGCTGGATGCCAGCATGGCCAACCTGATGCGGCCGGCGCTGTACGGCGCCTACCACCATATCACCGTGCTCGGCAAGGAAAACCGGCCCGCCGACCACACCTACGACGTCACCGGTTCGCTGTGCGAAAACAACGACAAATTCGCGATCGACCGCAAGCTGCCCGTGATCGAACCCGGCGACATCGTGGTGATCCACGACACCGGCGCGCACGGATACGCGATGGGCTTCAACTACAACGGCAAGCTGCGCTCGGCCGAACTGCTCCTGCGCGAAAACGGCGAAGTGATTCCCATCCGCCGGGCGGAAACGGCGGATGATTATTTCGCCACGCTGGATTTTGAGAAGCTGGAAAAATTTAAACCTTAACCCGCCTCATCCCCAACCCTTCTCCCAGCGCCTGCCCTCGCGGAGTGCGCAGGTTCGGTTTGCTTTTTGAACCTGCGCGATTACGAAGCGAGGGTTAGCTGGGAGAAGCTGGCCGAAGGCCGGATGAGGGAGGGGAAGAAACAAGAGGCTATCATATGGTCAAACGTAATCCCAACATCGCCAAACTCCCGGCCGGTTATCTTTTTCCCGAAATTGGAAGGAGGCGGCGGGCGTTGCTGGAACGGCAGCCGGACGCGAAGATCATCAGCCTGGGCATCGGCAACACCACCGAGCCGCTCACGCCCCACATTGTGGATGGGCTGCGCAGCGCCGCGCTTGCGCTCGGCACCGCGGAAGGCTATTCCGGCTACGACGACGACCCCAAAGGCCAGGCGCTGCTGCAGAATCTAAAAACCAAATTATCCGAGAAGTGGTATCACGGCTCGGTCAGCCCGGAGGAAATCGTTATCTCCGACGGGGCCAAGTGCGATTGCGGCCGGCTGCAGATGCTGTTCGGGTCGGAGGTGACGATCGCGGTCCAGGATCCGGCCTACCCGGTCTACGTGGACGGCAGCGTGATCGCGGGCGCGACCGGGGCGCACAATCCGGAACGGGGACAATTCGACGGACTCGTGTACCTGTCCTGCACCCCGGCCAACGCTTTCTTTCCGGATCTTTCGGCCCTGCCCCGCACCGACCTGATTTACTTCTGCTCGCCCAACAATCCCACCGGCGCGGTTTCGACGCGCGAGCAGCTGCGGGAACTGGTCGGCTTCGCCCGGCGCAACGGGTCGGTTATTATTTATGACGCCGCGTACGCCGCGTTTATTCATGACGACTCCCTGCCCCGTTCCATCTTCGAGATCGAAGGCGCGCGCGAAGTGGCGCTTGAGGTCAACTCGTTTTCCAAGCCGATCGGTTTTACGGGCGTGCGCCTGGGCTGGACGGTTATTCCCCGGGAGCTGGCGTTCGAGGGCGGCGTGCCGGTGAGTAAGGACTGGAACCGGGTGATGAGCACGCTCTTCAACGGCGCTTCGAACATTGCTCAATACGGCGCCTTGGCCGCCCTGGATGACGAGGGTCTGACGGAAATGCGCCAGACGGTCGGC
>JBAVFZ010000306.1:0-12307 GCA_049684495.1 Anaerolineales bacterium
CCCCTACACCCAATTACAAATCACCGGGGTCGCCCCTACACAGACGGAACACACCCTTCACAATTATCGGTCCTCGTCCATGGTCCAAGGTCTATGGTCGGTGTTCCCATGTTCTATGGTCGGTTCTCCCCCTGCCGGAATTGCGTCTCATATAAATGCTTATACAATCCGTCCGCCCCGATCAGCGTATCGTGCGTCCCGCGTTCGACGATCTTGCCGCGGTCCATAACCAGGATCAGGTCGGCCGAGTGAATCGTGCTCAGGCGGTGGGCGATGACGATGTTGGTCCGCCCGGCCATGACGCGCTTGAGCGCCTCCTGGATCAGCGCCTCGGATTCGCTGTCCAGGTGGCTGGTGGCTTCGTCCAGGACCAGGATGCGCGGATCCTTGAGGATCACCCGCGCCAGCGCGATGCGCTGCTTCTCGCCGCCCGAAAGGCGGTAGCCGCGCTCGCCGACGATCGTATCATAGCCGTCCGGCAATCCGGCGATGAAGGCGTGGATGTTCGCCGCCTGCGCCGCCTGCTCGATCTCCGCCTGGGTTGCCTCCGTCCTGGCGTAGGTCAGGTTGGTGCGGATCGTATCGTGGAAGAGATACGCCTCCTGGGTCACCATCCCGACCGCAGCCGAAAGCTCCACCAGCCGTATGTCGCGCAGGTCGCGCCCGTCGAGCAGAATCCGCCCGGTGACCGGGTCATACAGGCGCGGGATGAGGTAGGTCAGCGTCGTCTTGCCCGCGCCCGAAGGGCCGACCAAGGCGACCAGCTGGCCGGGCGCGGCGCGGAAGGAGATATCCTCCAGCACCGTACCGCGCGCCTGGGATGCGCCCTCCGCTTCCGGTTCCTCCGGTTCGGTCCCGGCTAAAAACACGCCGGGATGACGGACCGCACCGGGCGTGGAGAAAACCGTCGTGACCGCGTCCATCCCAAAGCGCTTTACGCCGCTGAGCAATCCCCTTTCCTCCGTAGAGTAGAGGAAAGAGACATTCTCAAATACCAGCTCGCCCTTCACGCTCCGCAGCGGCGGCGCGTCCTTCTTCTGGGGAATATCCTCCGGCAGGTCAAGGACTTCGAACACGCGCTCGAAACTCACAACCGAAGTGGAGAATTCCACCGGCGCGTTGGCCAGCCCCTGCAGCGCGCCGTACAGGCTGCCCAGGTACGAGCCGAACGCGACAATCGTCCCGACCGTGAACGCCTTGAGGATGACCAGATACCCGCCGAAGCCGTACACCAGCGAGGTCCCGATCGCGGTCAGGAGCCCCATGAACACGAAAAACGCCGCGCCGATGACCGCCCGGCGAATTCCCAGGTCGCGCACTTTTCCCGCCCGTTCGCGGAAGCGCGCGCTTTCGTCGTTCGCGCGCCCGAACAGCTTCACCAGCAGCGCCCCGCTGATGTTGAGCGTCTCGTTCATGTGGGCATTCATGCGCGCGTTGTTGTCCATCTGCCGCCGGGCGATATCCCGCAGGGTTTCGCTCAACCGGCGCGAGACCACGACGAACAGCGGCAGGATGATCACGCTGATGAGCGTCAGCCGCCACTCGAGCGAAAGCATCACCCCGAGCAGCACCACCCCCTCCACGAAATTGGTGATGATGTTAACGACCGTGTTGCTGATCGCGTTTTGCGCGCCGACCACGTCGTTGTTGAGGCGGCTCATCAGCTCGCCCACTTTGGTGTTGGTGAAGAAGCGCAGGGACATGCGCTGGAGTTTTTCGAACAGCGCCACGCGCAGGTCGTAGATCACGCCTTCGCCGACCCCGGCGTTCAACCGGCGCTGGATAACACCCGCCACGCCGTTGAGGACCGGAACGAGGAACAATCCAATGGAAAGAATAATCAGCCGCGGAATATCCCCGTCGGGCAGGACGTGGTCGATCATTTCGCGGAAGATCAGCGGGGAGACGAGCGAGAGCGCCGAGGTGAAAAGGATCAGCAGGAGCATCCCGCCGATTGGCTTCCCATAGGGACGGGCGTAACCCGCCACGCGTATCAGCAGCGCGCGGGTCACCGTGGGTTGTTTGTCCTCCGGGTTCAACATCGCCATCCGGCCGAATCCGTGCATGGATTCTCCTGTGATCCCGTGATCGGGGCAGACACATTGTAGCCCCAATTCCCCGGGCCACCGCGGCGGGAGGGACAAGCGTCCCCTTGATGGCCGGCGGCCAACGTTGATATATTTATGACCATGAGGATGCGGCGGCGTTGGGCGATGTCTCTGCTTAAGGCTTGGCCACGCGCCGGCGGCGCGATGCCGGTTCGGCCCGTCTCCGCGCGCGGCCGGGTCACCCCGGTCCGCTTTGGAATAGCGCTCGCCTTCCTGGCGATCGCCCAGGCATGCAGTCCGCATCCCGCCATGCAAGGCGTTTATGTACTGGGAGTCATGGGGGTCGTCCGCGACACCCCGACGCCGACGCCCTTCCAGCCGCGTCCGCCAGCCCGGCTGCTTTTCCCGCGGATCGAGATCGCGTTCGACACCCCCACCGCCACGCCCGATCCGACTCCCACGCCGGCGCCGCTGGAATGGTACGAGTACCCGATCCTGCCTAGTGTCAGCGACCGCGCGCGCGCGTTGTATGACCTCGGCCTCAGCTTGGGGAACAACCCGGTGGCGTTTTCGGTGATCGGCGATTGCGAGGCGATCCCGGCGCGGTTCTTCGGCGTGTTCGATTCGAATCCGCCCAATTACCGCCTGGGGGAGTACGCCTACCTCCAGCCGACCATCGACCGTTTCCATGGTAATTTCAGCCGGATCAGCCGCGCCGCGCACGACAGCTTCACCACGTCCTCGGTGCTCTCCCCGCTCTGGGCCCATCCGAGCTACTGCATCGCAGGCGAAACCCCGCTGGATTGCGAACTCCGCATCAACCGGCCGAGCATCGCCTTCGTCGTGATCGGGACGATGGACTACCTGAACCCGCCGCGCTTCGAACCGCAAATGCGGATCATCCTGGACACCCTGATCGCGCACGGCACCGTCCCCATCCTCTACCTGAAGCCCAGCAACTGGGAAGGGGATTGGAGCATCAACGCCACCATCGCCCGCCTGGCGTACGAATACGATATGCCGCTGTGGAATTTGTGGCGGGCGGTCCAGCCGCTGCCCTGGCACGGCCTGCAGGCCGACGGGATGCACCTGACCTGGTGGTACAACTATTTCGACGACCCCTACGCGATGACCTTCGGATTCCCCTGGCGCAATCTCACCGGGCTTCAATCCCTCGACCTAGTCTGGAATGGGCTGACCGGCTCCCAGCCGTTCGATCCGTCCGGGGCGCCCGCCGGCTCTGAATGAGCGGATCCCGCCCCGGTGGATCCGCCGGATGTGTCCACATGCACCCGGCTTTATTGCGGCATCCCCGAATTAATGCAATAATCAAATGAAATCGGACCGGTGTCCATTGTCCAAGGAGGATTCCCTATGGAAAGAAAATCACTTTTCCCTGGGATGATCGCCGCGATCCTGCCTCTGATTTTCGCCTCCTGCAATTTTGCCACGGCCGCGATCAATCCACCGGCCACCCCGCTCCCCCAGACGATCGTCAACAATACGCCGCCCGACATTGTCACCGACATCGCCACCAGCCGCCCGGCCGGCGACGCGATTGAGATCCTTTCGGTTTCCCCGCCGGTGCCGGCCGGCATTTCCATCGCCGATCCCGTCACGGTGTATGTGCGCTATAACCTGACCCTTCCCTCGGGGCTGCTGCAGGTTTGGTTCGAACGGTTTGCGGACGCGGATTGCACCGAAACCAAAGCAGACTCTACCACCGGCGCAACCACCATCGCCGGGACGCTGGATCCCGTGAATGGAGGCACCCGCGACGCCACCATCTTTGTGCCGCCCCTGCCGCTCCTGGAGACTTTATACGTCGGCGTAGGCGTGCGCTTGTGGACGCCGGATGGCGGTGCGATCGTTGTCGAAGACATGCGTTACAACGTCTGTTACGCCGTTAATGAACCGCCGGCCGACATGACCCCCTCCTCGTCCGAATCCGAACCGATCTCCGGCGCGACGGCGGGAACCGGGGCGATATTGGGAACCGTTTTCAACGACCTCAACGGCTCGGGCCGGATGGAAGCGGGCGAATCGGGCAGCTCATCCGTCCAGATTATCCTGGCCGATCTGAGTTGCGGAGCGACCCTGGCCTCCACCTGGACGGACGGCGCCGGCAATTTCAGTTTCTTCGGCCTGCCGCCGGGCACCTTTTGCGTGATGATTTCCTATTCCACAGGGACGGTCTTGCCCGGATACTGGCAGAGGGTTACTGTGCGAGCCAACAACAACTCGTATGCCAACTTCGCGCTCCAGCCTGCGGCCAGCCCATCCTCCCCTCCCGCCAGCGGCGGCTATTGCGGAGACGGGACGGTGAATGCCGGCCTGGGCGAGCAATGCGATCCTCCGAATCTTACCAACTGCACCGCCTCCTGCCAGACGTATATCGGCTACTGCGGCGACGGTTATGTGGATGCCGGCCTGGCCGAGCAGTGCGACCCGCCCAACACCACGGATTGCACCGCCTCCTGTCAGACGTACGTCCCCTACTGCGGGAACAGCTTCGTGGATCCTGGCGAACAATGCGACCCGCCCAACCTCACCGACTGCACCGCTTCCTGCCAGACATACACCCCCGTCTGCGGCGACAGCTACGTGGATACCGGTTTCGGCGAGCAATGCGACCCGCCAAATGTGGATTTCTGCACGGCATCCTGCCAGTTATACGTTCCGAATTGCGGAAATGGAACGCTGGAGGTCGGCGAAGAGTGTGATCCACCGAACACCACCAACTGCACCGCCCAGTGTCAGAACTGGCCGTAAAAAAAGAACCCGGGGGTAAATCCTCCCGGTACTTTCTAATCCGAATCAGCTTATAGCCGCGATTTGGCATCGCGGCTATAATTTTGTCTCCACCCTCATGATGCAGGACCGATTCCATTAATTATGGTATGTTTTTCGAGGAGGAAGTCCATGAAAAAAACAGCTCTGGCACTGTGGACCGCAATGGTGCTTTCTTTAACCGCGTGCGCGCTGGCCGCGACCCCCGAGCCGACCGCCACTCCCACGCCGGCTCCGCCCACCGCCACCGGCACGGAGGTTCCCCCCACCCCTGCCGCAACCTTCACGCCGACCGTTACCGTGCTCCCGACCGCAACGCCGTTTGTTCCGTTCAATGCTTTCATCGCCCCCACCGATTCCGCCAACCTGCGCGCCGGCCCCGGATATCACTTCCTTATCCTGAAGGTGCTGCGTGCGGGATCCCAGGTGCTGCTGCTCGGATGCTCGATGGGAAGCGAATGGTACTACGTGGAGGCCTACGACTCCACCAAGGGCTGGGTGAATGGAAAACTTATGAAGCCGGCCGCCGATCTGCTTGCCGCGCCGGTCATCGAGCCGGAGAATGCCAGCCTCATCCGCGGCCGGGTGCTGGATTCGGCTGGAACACCCATGAGCGGGCTCGTCTTCACGGTCCGGTTGAGCTCCTCCCCGGACGGCCCGGCCAACGTCGTGATGACGGATGCCAGCGGAGAGTTCTTTTCCTATCAGCCGTATATGGGCGGCGTCTTCACGGTAACCTTCAAGGAAGCCGATTGCAGCAGCAACGCGTGGTACGACCTGCAATGCATATATTACAAAAAAGGGTACATGGGCATCGTCGCACCGCCCGCCCGGGCCGTCCGCCTGCCGCAGGAAGGAACTCTGGAATTCACGTGGAAATAACCGCCCCCGCGCGGAAATTCATACTCCGAAAGGATAACCGGTCATGAACGCCAAAAACCTGGTCCTCGCAAGCCTGGTCGGCGCCGTCGCGAGCCTGCTGGCCGTCAACGTGCCGTTCCTCAACCTGGTGAATTTGCTGCTGTGCATCGGCTTCTGGGGCAGCGCGGTGCTCGCCGTCTGGATCTATGCGCGCATGACCGGACCGGTCACGCTCAAGGACGCGGTGATCGTCGGGTTGGCCACCGGCCTGGCGACGGGCATTCTCGGATTCGCACTGAGCTTCATCGGGCTGGCCGGCGGCGCGGCGATTGCTAATTCGATCTGGGCGGTCGCGCCGGATGCGAGTGTCGACATCCCGGATGGGTCGGGGGTGGTCTTTAACCTGTGCGGGGCGCTGGTCGATATCCTCTTCGGCGGGATCGGCGGCCTGATCGGCGGCGCGCTGTTCCGGAAGAAAGCATAAGGCGAAGCGCGACGCGGGATCCTGACAAATGCAAAAAGGAATGTATCTGCTCAGGCCGGGAAAAGCGTACACGGATTACCCCGTCCGCATATACCGCTCACGGGGCGGGCACGGAGAAGAGCCGATTACACGGATTCTTAAAAAATGATTCGGTGTTTTCGGCTCTTTTCGGTGTTTCGGTGTACAAGAAAGAGAAATCAAACTGAGTAAATACAAAGGAAGATGGTTGTTGCTTCGCCGGATTTGGGGCCAAGGAGCGGCCGCATTTCCTCCTCGCAAAGACCATTGGCTTAATGCTCATTCTGAAAGATTCATCGTCGCTCTTCCCGCCGGCGGCCGCCGAGGTTCCCCATGAGCGTGCGCGAGATCCAAGCCAAGAGCATCCTTCAAAAAAGCGGCCTGCCGGGAATCGACTACGTGATCAACCCGTATACCGGCTGCGTGCACGGGTGCGTCTACTGCTACGCCCGCTTCATGAAACGCTTTACCAACCACCCCGAGCCGTGGGGATCGTTCCTGGATGCGAAGGTGAACGCGCCGGAACTCCTCGCGCGGCTGCTGGCTCGGCGGCGGGCCCCGCTCCGCGAATGCGTTTTCCTCTCCAGCGTGACCGATCCGTACCAGGCGCCGGAGAAGAAATATGAACTGACGCGCAGGCTGCTCGAGGTGCTGGCGCAGTACGATGTGCCGGTTTCGATCCTGACCAAATCCGAACTGGTCCTGCGCGATGCGGATATCCTCGGCCGGTTTTCCGACGCCGGGGTCGGCATGAGTTTCGGCGTGGCGGACGACGGGTGGTCCCTGCTGCTCGAGCCCCGCGCGTCGCCGCCCTCGCGGCGGGTGGCGGCGCTGCGCGCGCTCCACGAACGCGGGATCGAAACATCCGCCTTCGTCAGCCCGTTTATACCGGGGGTATCAAACATCCATCACATCGTCGACGCGCTGGCCGGCGCGGTGGACGAATTCGGCGTCGAGGCGATCAACACCCGGGCCGGAACCTGGGCGGCGACGCTGGCCGTGATCGCCCGGCGCGACAAAGCCGCCGCGAAGGAAAGCAACCGCCTTGCGTGCGATCCGAAATACTGGCGCACGCTGGAGGCGGAAACCCGGCAGCTCGCCGCGCAGGCCGGGATGGAGCTGACGGGATTTTTCCATCACCGGGACGCGGCGGGGCGGGAATGACGGCCGCCCTAAATCCCATTCATCCAAGGACGTCACCCCGGCGCCTGCCCTCGCAAAGCATCCCGGCTCGCCTTTTGTTGTAGAGCCGGGATGAATGCGGAGCGAGGGTGTACTTGCCCGGGGCTTGGATGCCGGCCAAGTACGCGCCGGCATGACGGCCGCCTCTAATCCCAATCCCTTCCCCGTTTATGTTATGGTTATTTCTGCATCTCATAGCCCCTTCCCCTCGGTCCAGGCGTCCCGGTCAAGCCGGGCCATCCGCAAGGAGAGATCAAAATGTACACTCCCGTCGAATCCCGTTATGAAGCGATGCGCTATAACCGCTGCGGCCGCAGCGGCCTGAAGCTTCCGGCCGTCTCGCTCGGCTTGTGGCACAACTTCGGCGGCATGGATCCGCGCGAAAACGCGCGCGCGATGATCCGCCGCGCCTTCGACCTGGGCATCACCCACTTCGACCTGGCCAACAACTACGGACCGCCGCCCGGCAGCGCCGAGGAAACCTTCGGCCAGGTCCTGAAGAGCGACCTCGCCCCCTACCGCGACGAGCTTATCATTTCGACCAAGGCCGGCTGGGGAATGTGGCCGGGGCCGTACGGCGACTTCGGCTCGCGCAAATACCTGATCGCCAGCCTCGATCAGAGCCTGCGCCGGATGGGCCTCGAATACGTCGATATCTTCTACCACCACCGGCCGGACCCGCAGACCCCGCTCGAGGAAACGATGGGGGCCCTGGCGGATATCGTCCGCAGCGGAAAGGCGTTGTACGCCGGGATCTCCAGCTACCAGCCCGAGCCCACGCGCCAGGCGTCGGAAATCCTGCGCGGGATGGGCCGGGCGTGCGCCATCCATCAGCCTTCCTATAATATGTTTAACCGCTGGGTGGAGGACGGCCTGCTGGACGTCCTCGGCCGGGAGGGGATCGGCTGCATCGTGTTTTCCCCGCTCGCCCAGGGTCTGCTGACCGACCGCTACTTCGAGGGCATCCCCGCCGACAGCCGTGCCGCCCACAGCATCTTCCTGCGG
Source organism: Anaerolineales bacterium (assembly GCA_049684495.1). Lineage (GTDB taxonomy): Bacteria > Chloroflexota > Anaerolineae > Anaerolineales > RBG-16-64-43 > JAFGKK01. Next base: position 8,389 of record JBAVFZ010000306.1, read on the forward strand.
CCGGAAAATATCACCGCCGAGGTGATGGCCAAGGTGACGAAGCTGAACGAAGTCGCCCGGGCGCGCGGCCAGAAACTCTCGCAGATGGCGATCTCCTGGGTCCTGCGGCGCAAGGAGGTCACCTCGGCCCTGATCGGCGCGAGCAAGATTTCCCAGATCGAAGACGCGGTCGCCGCACTGCAGGCGCCGCCGCTCACAGCGGAGGAGCTGAAGAAGATCGAGGAGATCCTGTAGAAGAATTGTGGGCCGCGGCGATATAGGACGGCGCTCGCCGTCATTGCGAGCCGCGTTTTCGAGCAAAGCGAGAGCGGCGCGGCAATCTCCTGTAACAGACAAATCCGGAAGAACGGGAGATTGCTTCGTCGGCCCTGCCGGAAATCCATCCGGCCGCGCCTCCTCGCAATAACTTCTTCCACTTTGGCTGGCGCGCTCCTGTTCGTCATCCTCATCGGATTCCCCGCGCCGTGTTATTATCCGCAGCCAACAGGAGGGAACCCCTATGACCGCGATACATCCCTCTTCGGCCGGAAAACGCATGCCGGTCGTCTTCATCGGCCACGGGTCGCCGGAGAACGCGCTTGAGGATAACGCGTTCACCCGCAACTGGAAAAGCCTGGCGGGTTCTATTCCCCGGCCGAAGGCGATCCTCTCCATCTCCGCGCATTGGCTCACCGAGGGAACGGCCGTCACCGGGATGCCGCAGCCGCGTACCATCCACGACTTTTACGGGTTCCCCGAGCCGCTGAACCAATACCGCTACCCGGCCGCGGGTTCGCCGGATACCGCCGCCCGAATCGTCCAGACCGTCGCCGCCGTCCGGGTTCATACGGACGCGGAATGGGGCCTGGACCACGGCACCTGGTCGGTCCTGGCGCAAATGTATCCGCGGGCCGATATCCCCGTGGTGCAGATGAGTTTGGATTATTCCCTCCCGCCGGCGCGCCAGTATCAGATCGGGCGCGAGCTGCAGCCCCTGCGCGATCAGGGAATCCTGATCCTCGGCAGCGGCAACCTGGTCCACAATCTGATGGCGGTCGATTTCCATGCCGAGCCGTTCCCCTGGGCGCTGGAGTTCGACGGCTTCGTGGAACGGGCGCTTGCGGCCCGGGACGACGACGCGCTGATCCGGTACAACCGCGAGCCCTCCGCGCATCTGGCGCATCCGACCTTCGACCACTATCTGCCCCTGCTGTATGTGCTCGGAGCCGGCGGGCAGGAGCCGCCGCGCCAGTTCAACGGCGGGATCTTCGCCGGCTCGGTGGGGATGCGTTGCGCGGTCTTCGGAGAATGACCATTCCGTTTGGGAAATTCTTAAAATCCGGCCGTGCGCCGGAGGCATAAGGAGTTCATCGATGCCCGAACCCCAGGTAAAGAAAGTCGCCTGCCCTTCGTGCGGCGCGCCGCTCCTGTTCGGCCCCGGCGAGATCACCACGCGCTGCCAATTCTGCCACGCGGTCGTGGAACGGCCCCTGCGCGCCGATCAACCGGCCAACTTAAAATCCGGACCCGCCGATTCCCCTCCTTCCCGCCCAAACACCGGTTCTCCGACGGTAAACCCGATCTCGATCTTTTCGTTTCTCGCGCTCGGGCTCGGAGCGGTGGTGGCCGTCGCGGCGTTCGTGATGGTGATGGTCTTCGCCGATGACGGTGTTTCCACCGGCTCGCGGTTGATTTTCAATGGACCCATCGTCACCCTGCCGACCGACCGGACGGAAGGCCCGGATTTCATCGCCTTCGCCTACGATATTTCCGCCGACACGAATTTATTCCTCCGCGTGGATCCCGTCGCGGGCAAGGTAATCTGGCGCGGAAAGGAAATCGAGGATTCCTCCAACCTCCAGGAACTCGTCCTGGGCGACGCCCGGTTCTTCACCGTCGAAGGCTCGGAACTGCACGCTTACCGCCCCGCGGACGGGGTCGAACTCTGGCAGGCGCGGCTGTCGGACAAACTCGGTTACTGCCGGGGATGCCTGAGCGCGGAGGGGAACCGCGTGGTCGCCCTGACCCAGGATTATGTGATCGAGGCTTTCGATGCCGAAACCGGAACCTCCGCCTGGAAGCGCCGGATGGACGGATACACTCAAGGATTTTCGATCGCCGACGGCGGATTGTGGGTGATCGATAAAGCCGATGGCGAATTCAGCCTGCTCTTCCTCAACCTTGCCGACGGGACCGTTATGCGGCGGATCACTCCGGATTGCCCCGCGAAGGACGGGCCCGGCGGCAGCCGCCTGGATTCGGCGGCGATGTTCCTTCTGGATCCCGCTCCGTCGGTCCGTTCCGCCGACCGTTCGATCTATCTGATGTACGGCTTCTTTCCGGGCTGCGTGGAACGCTGGGATGCGGCCGCGGCCACGCGCATCTGGCAGGTCGAAGAGGACAAGGGATTTTCACCTTCGCGGGATTTCGCCACGCTCTTCACAGAGGATACGTTCTTCTTCGCCTTTAGGAATTTGCTCTGGTCCGCGACGAAAGCCGATGGGCGGTTCCGGACCGTGGCGGACGGCGGGGATTACGATCTGGTGCCGCTGGCTTTTGAGCAGGACGTCCTCATCCTGCGGACCAAACGCACGCGCGGAACGACGCAGTTCGGACTGCGCGGATTCGACCCGGCGGCCGGGGCCATCCTTTGGGATCACCCGATCGAAAACAGCGCGCCGTACGATCCGCCCGACGCCGCCTTCCGCAACGTGGATGAGGACCAGGCGATCTGGACCTGGCGGATCAGCGGCGGGTTGCTGCACCTGTATGTCTTCCGGGCGAATCCGAATCAATTGGCGTTCCCGGCACTGGATCCGAAGACCGGAAGCCTCTCCGCCGGGGAGACGCTGGCGTTTCCCTTCGATTCGGATTCGTACTTCGGCCCGGAGATCCTTTACTGGAAGGATCCGATCGTCTGGATTATGGCGGATTCCAGGCTGATGGCGATCGACACGTCCGCGGCAGCGGTGAAATATCATTTTCCATAGACGGAACATCCTTCGAAACGGGCATCGCATGCGATGATCACCAACCGGATAATCACGACCGCCGATCCGGAATATGAAGCCGAAAAGGATTTGCGCAACCGTGTGCTGCGCCTGCCGCTGGGCCTTGCGCTTTCCGACGCCGATATTTTCGGGGAGGACCAGCAAACCCACCTGGTCGCGCTCGACGAGACGGGAACGGTCGTCGGGTGCGTTCTGCTGGTGTTTCCGGGCGATGGGACGGCCCACATCCGCCAGATGGCGGTCGACGAAATATACCGGGGCCGGGGTGTCGGCGCCGGATTGATCGCATTCGCGGAAAAAACCGCGCATGAGATGGGCATCCGGAAAATTAACATGCATGCGCGCGTGGTTGCCCGCGGTTTTTACGAGCGGCTGGGGTACCGGGCCGTCTCGGATGTTTTTATCGAAGTGACCATCCCGCACATCGGGATGGAGAAGACGCTGTAAGGGGATAGTTCCGATGTCTTTGCGAGGAGCCGCAGCATTACTGCGGCGACGAAGCAATCTCCCCCTTTACAGAAGGGGATTGTTGTGACGTATCGGCTTCGCCGGGGCTCCTTGAAAATACTTGCCATCCGGTTCGCCTTCAATCCAAGGGGGAATAGATGCCGCGAAGAAAGCAATACTATGTATACATTATGACCAACCGATGGAACACCGTCCTTTATATCGGCGTTACCAACGATATTGTTCGTAGAGTAGCGCAGCATAAATCCGGAAAAGGCAATAGGCTTACTCGCAAGTACAATCTCAACCGGTTGGTGTATATGGAATCATCCGGGGATATCCTGCCTGCTATTCGAAGGGAGAAACAATTGAAAGCCGGCTCGCGGAAAAAGAAAATTGCATTGATAGAATCAGTCAATCCGGAATGGCGGGATCTCTCGGATGAGGGCTGTTAGGGGCATTGCTTCGTCGCTTCGCTCCTC
>JBAVFZ010000307.1:0-2898 GCA_049684495.1 Anaerolineales bacterium
GGGCGTTCCCTCCAGCGCGAATTTTACCCTGCTTTCGTCATCCGGAAAACCCAAAATTAAAAGAGGTGGTCGAGTAGCCTTGCGTTTTTTGCAGGGCGTGTCCCCGGCCCGACCCGCCGGGGCGGGCGAGACCACCGTAATCGATTGCCAAACGGTCTCGATACGGCCGCCCAGGAACGGCGGCCTGCTCGACCGGCTTTACCGTATTACGGAGTGCGGGTTTGGGCGTAGTAGATCTGATTCCCGATGGCGATGTAGAGGACTTTATCCGCCCCGACGGCCAACGCGGTGGCTTCATGCCCTTCCGGGGCGATGGTCACACGGTAGCGGGAGATGAAGTTCAGCGCCAGGCTGAAGCGGTATGCGCCGCGGCCAAGGGGATCGAGGAAAAAGAGAGTCGGCTCCGGCGGTTCATTGTAGTAGATCCGGTTGAGCAAGGCGTCTTCGATCCGCGGACCGGCCGAGCGGCCGGGCCGGGTGTCGTTGTAGGGGGAGATCTGGCATAAAGTCCCGCCGGTGGAATCCGAATCCTCCGGCTGGAAGAGCGGATCGTACTGGCACCGTGTGATGTGCCCGTCCGCATGCAGGAAGAACACCTCGCCGGAGGCAATCACAAAATCGATCGCGTCGACCATGGACGGATGGTCCGCGGTGAAGTACGACGACGCCGGCTGATCGAAGCCGGTGCCGTCACTCATGGCATACCGCCAGAATCCGTTGGCTTCCGAATCGAGGACGTACAACCGGCCGTTGAAATAATCGATCGCGGCGGGCGTGGACCACCCGCCGGCGGGGGCGGCCAGTTCGCCCGCCATCGCTTTTCCCCCCGGCGGGCAGTACAGCAGCGTTCCATAACGATCCATGGCGACGATCGCACCGCTCCGGGTGGAAGATGGAGTCTGGGACCCGACGGCGAGGCCGGGGATCCAGACCATATCCGCAAGCGCCCCGACCGTTATGTCCGGATACTCGCCGGCCTGGCAAATAAACGTTTCGTCGAGTTGATACCCGCCCTGGCCGAGGAGCAGCCGCAATACGCGGTCATGAATGCCGTCCAATGCGTACAATTCCCGGTCGCCGGCCAGCAGCACGGTGATCTGCGTCCCTTCCTCCAGACCGCCGGCCAACGCCGGTTTAAATTCGAGAGGCGTGATCCCGTCGAAATTGTCGAGCATCCGGGCGGTGTGGTTCTGCAGGGTGATCAGTTCTTCCGACGTGCCGTATTGGGCGGCGGTCTGAAGGTCGTCGAACACTTCCTGCCAGGCCTGCCGGGCGCGGAGCGGATCGGTCTGCGCGTTCGCAACCGCGGCCTGGGTGCGGGCTTCTTCCATCAGGCGCGAAAATTCCATCGCATACCCCTTGCGGAAATACATCACCGCCACCACCGCGACAATCACCAGTGGAATGGCAACCGCCGTGCCAAGCAGCACCGACGGTGGAAGGGTGAACCGTTCGTTCTCCTGCAGCACGCCGCGCGGGAGAATTCCCGCAAGGAAGGACCGGACCGCCTCCAAGGCGGAGGAAAGCGTGATTTTTATCGACCGGCCGAATGCGAAGACGGCATCCCGCGCGGATAATCCGGTTCCCGCGGGAGCTTCCTTCTCCCGGCCGGCCGGCCGGAAGGTCCGTGGGATCCGAGACGCAATCGGCGCATCGGCTGCCAACTTCTTTTCCGAATCGGGCCGCCCGGCGGATGCACCGTCCAGGCCGGAACGATAAGCATCCCGGTGAGACAGTTGCTGACCGGAGACGGGGCCGGTTTGTTCCGGGGCAACGGGCGGTGCCATGGGCGGGATTTCCGGTGGAGAGATTATCCGGGTTGATGAAACGGGGGGAGCGGCGGCGAATTTTTCCGGGATGGACCGTCCGGGTGTGGGATTTTTATTGGTTTGCGTTTCGGAAATTCCCTGTGCCGGACGGACGGCCGCCGGCGGCGGGGCTGGATTTTTAACGGGAGGTTGTGGAATTTCCGGACCGGTTCTTTTTTGCGGGAAGAGCGAAACCTTGCGAAAGAGCGGCCCGGATTTGGCCGGGGCTTCCGTACCGGAAAAACGAACGAGCACCCCGCCGAAGGATCCGGCCTGGGAGGCGCTTTGCTTCGCCATCCGCTCTCCGATTGCCTGGAGGGAGAGATTAGCCAATCCGGAGGGAACAGCCGGGACCCAGGCCGCGGCCGGCGCGGCGGCAAGGATCATCGTGCTTGCAGCCGAGAGGATCGTGTGGCCGTAGCGAAGATCGATGTTCAGCGTCGTGCCCAGCGGCCGCGCCGGAGAATCGCCCGGCGCGGGATAAGCCTCCGCGCCGCCTTCGCGCAGGATCAGCGCCAGAACAGATCCGCCGTAGCCGAGGTACAAATCGCCTTCGCGCAGGACCGAGCATACGGCGTGCAATTGCACCATATTACCCGCCGGGGATCCGATGACGGAGGAGGCCTGTCCGAACGGGAGCACTTCGGCGTTGGCCGCCACAAACGCCGCGCGCAAGGCGGCGGTCACAGAACCGGGCGTCTCGAAGAACACCCGGGCCATCAACCGGGCCAGCCGGTCGAGTTCGGATTCCGGCATCGGAGTACGGGCTTGAAGCGCAAGCGCGGTAAAGAATATCTCACCGCCGCGGCCGCGGGCCGCCCGGCGGGGCGCCGGATGCACGGAGTAACCGGCCGGGGCGTCTTCGGAGAAGACCCCGTTGGAGAATTGGGCGATCAGGATTTCCGGGATATAGGCAGGCATGATGTGAGCGTCGCCGGATAGCCGGCGCAATTACACAGCTGCAATTATTATGCCATGAACCGGAGGGGTTTGACGGGTCCGGTTTTTCTATCAGGAATTGGCGTAGCGGAGAAAACGGTCGATGGATTCAGCCGCCTGGCGCCCGGCGGCCATCGCATTTACCACCAGG
>JBAVFZ010000308.1:0-5164 GCA_049684495.1 Anaerolineales bacterium
GAATAAAGGTGCTTAAAGTCCGGCTGTTTATTGACGCGCAACTCCCATGAATAAGCGGAGCTGCGAATAGCACCATCCCGCGCAAGCGGGATAAATATGTCGTAGACGTTTTCCCATCCAACAGGAAAGGTTGGTCTCATTGGCAGACAGTCTGGAACGCTTTACCCAGCGGGCTCGTCGGGTGCTCAGCCTCGCCCACCAGGAAGCCGAACGCCTGCACCAGCGGGAGATCGGCACCGAACACCTGCTCCTCGGGTTGATCCAGGAAGAGGGCGGCGTGGCCGGTCGCGTCCTGCGCGAGCTTGGCCTCGAGGAAGAACGAGTCAAAGAGATGATCGAACGGGTCATCCCGCCGGGAAGGCTTTTTCCGGAGCGCATCCAGCTTTCGATAGGGACCGAAAAGGTCATCCAAAACGCCATCGAGGAAGCGCGCAAACTGGGCCACCAGTACATCGGCACCGAGCATCTGTTGCTCGGACTCGTCCGTGAAACCGAAGGCACCGCGGCGGATGTGCTCCGCAGGCTCGGCGTTTCGCCGGAGCAGGTCCGCCGCCAGACCCGCCGTATCCTGCAGGACAGTCCGCTCGGGCATTCGCTGCAGCAGCCGGCGGGCGCGCCGCCCAAGGCCGACAAAGCCAAGACCCCGATGGTCGACCAACTGGCGACCGACCTCACCACCAAAGCGGAGGAAGGCAAGCTGGATCCGGTCATCGGCCGCCAGAAAGAAATCGAACGCGTCATCCAGATTCTCGCCCGCCGGACGAAGAACAATCCGGCGCTGATCGGCGAGCCCGGCGTCGGCAAAACGGCCATCGTCGAGGGATTGGCGCAGCGCATTACCACCTGCGACGTCCCGGTTCCGCTGCAGGGGAAACGCCTGCTGCAGCTGGATGTCGGCTCGCTCGTGGCCGGGACGATGTACCGCGGCCAGTTCGAGGAGCGGCTGAAGCGGGTCATCGACGAATTGAAAAGCGCCGGGGCGATCCTGTTTATCGACGAGGTCCACATGCTGGTGGGGGCCGGCGCCGCCGGTTCCTCGGTGGACGCGGCCAACATCCTCAAGCCGGCCCTTTCACGCGGGGAACTGCAGGTGATCGGCGCCACCACGCTCGAGGAATACCGCAAACATATTGAATCCGATGCCGCGCTGGAACGCCGTTTCCAGCCGGTGATGGTCGAGGAACCCTCGATCGAGGAAACGATCCAGATCCTGCACGGCGTGCGTCCGAACTATGAACAGCACCACCGCCTCGCGATCACCGACGAGGCGCTCGAGGCCGCGGCGCGGCTTTCTGCGCGTTATGTATCGGACCGCTTCCTGCCGGACAAGGCCATCGACCTGATCGACGAATCCTCATCGCGGGTGCGGATGTACAAGAGCCCCGAGGCGGTCAAGCTGCGCGAGACGGCCGAGGAACTGCGCCGCGTCCGCCAGGAGCAGGCCCAGGCGGCGGAAAACGCCACCGACGAAAAGGTGCAGGGCCTGATCCAGCGCGAACGGGAACTTGAGGCGCAGCAGAAGGACCTGCAGGCGGGCCCGGCGCGCAAGGAAGACTGGCCGCGGGTGGTCGCCGAGGATATCGCCGAAGTGGTTTCGATGTGGACCGGCATCCCGGTCATGCAACTCGCCGAGGCGGAATCCGCGCGCCTGATTAAAATGGAAGATGCGCTGCGCGGCCGGATCATCGGGCAGGAAGAGGCGATTACCGCCATTGCGCGCGCCGTCCGCCGGTCGCGGGCCGGGCTGAAGGATCCCAACCGGCCGATCGGCTCGTTCATCTTCCTCGGCCCGACGGGCGTGGGCAAGACCGAGCTTACCAAAGCCCTGGCCGAGTTCCTCTTCGGCAGCGAAGAGGCTATGACCCAGCTGGACATGACCGAATTCACCGAACGGCACACCGTCAGCCGGCTGGTCGGCGCGCCGCCCGGATACGTGGGCTTCGAGGAAGCCGGCCAGCTGACCGAGGCGCTGCGCCGCCGCCCGTATTCGATCGTCGTCTTCGACGAGATCGAAAAAGCGCACACCGAAGCGCTCAACATCCTGCTGCAGATCATGGAAGAAGGCCGGCTGACGGACGCGCGCGGCCACAAGGTGGATTTCCGCAATGCGATGGTGGTGATGACCTCGAACATCGGCGCCGAAACCATCCGCCGCCAGGCGGCGATCGGGTTCGGACAGCAGGGCGAACGCCCCAAAGGCGAGGTGGAGCCGTACGAGGAGATGCGCAAAAAGCTCCTCGAAGAACTGCGGCGCGCCTTCCGGCCCGAATTCCTCAACCGGGTGGATGCGATCATCGTCTTCCGCGCGCTGGAGAAGCGCGACATCACCCAGATCGTGGAACTGGAACTGCTCAAAGTGGCCAACCGGCTGGCCGACCATCACATTTCCCTGCGGGCTTCATCCGAAGCCAAGGCCCATCTAGCCGATCAGGGATACAACCCTGAAATGGGCGCGCGGCCCCTGCGCCGCGTGATCCAAACCGAAGTGGAAGACCGCCTCTCCGAGGCCCTGCTGGCGGGCCAGATCCGCGACGGCGACGCGGTCACGATCCAGCTTCGCGAAGACAGCATCGTCCTCGAAACCGCCCATGCCGGCGGCGAGGAGGGCGCGGCCGAACCGCGGGCCGAAGCGTTGCCCGCCCGGTAAAGCGGTTTATCCGTTACCGTTTTTTCCATCCCATGGTTTTCCCATCGAGGTATTCCAACATGATTCGAAAAAAGACCATTCTTGGGGTCTCGTTGCTGCTGGCGGCGCTGTTTGCCGCCTGTTCCTCCCCCGCCACGCCGACCGAACCGGCGGAGACGGAGGCCGCCAAAACGATGGCGGTCATCCTGACCGACATCTCCGATCAGATCAAGCAAACGCAATCGATGGCGCCCAGCAGCACGCCGACCGATTCGCCGACCCCGACCATCACGCCCACGGACACCGTCATTCCCACCGTGGATTTGAACGCGACCACGCCCGAAGGCATCACGCCCATCGGATCGCCGACCGGGCCCACCCCGACCACCGATCCGGATTCGCTTAAAACCCGGACCCTGGTGGGCAAGTGCAACGCCGCCTTTTTCGTCGGCGACATCGGTCCGATCGTCGACGGCTCGACTCTCAAGGCGAACACGCAATTCACCAAGACTTGGGACGTGCGCAACATCGGCATATGCACCTGGGACCGGCGCTACAAGTTGATCTACTATTCGGGCCAGCACATGAACGGACCGAGTTCCGTCGATTTTCCGGAGATCGTCCCGCCCAACAAGAACACCTTTCTTTCGGTGAACCTGACCGCGCCGAAAAGCGCCGGCTCGCATGTCGGTCGCTGGTACCTGCAGGACCCGGAGGGGACGCGGTTCGGGTTCGGGCCGGATGGCAACGAGCCGTTGATTGTCCGGATCAACGTCGTATTATAATTAACCCCTTGTCGACAGTTCAAAAGCCCGGCGCTTTTAAATGTGCCGGGCTTTTTATATTGACAACATGGGCTTTGTTGCTGCTTTATTGTCCTGTCGTCAGCAATGGAATTTGAGGAATGATACAGAAACTCCGATTGCCACACAGACACGAAGGGAATTTTTTTACCTCTTCGTGCCTTTGTGTCTTCGCGGTTTCAAATTGGAAGAACGCAGGGTTTATCTCCGCCGATAAGAGGATAAAGACGATGCAATATTTCCTTGCTGTGCATACGCATTGGTGCGGCGCCCATTTTTAGGAATAATTCCGCGCTACGAGGAGGATCGGTGCGCACAATGGAAGGGTATAATCTCTCCGGGAGCGTACCGTGACCGCCGTCGAGGATATCAAAGCCCGGGTGGATGTTGTCGATCTGATCGGCGAAACCGTCCGATTGCGCCGTTCGGGGAAAAACTACACCGGCTTCTGCCCCTTCCATTCCAACGTCCACACCCCGTCCTTCGCCGTCTTCCCGGAAAGCGGGACCTGGCGCTGCTTCGGCGCATGCAACGAGGGCGGCGACATCTTCCGCTTCGTGATGAAGAAGGAGGGGTGCGATTTCCCCGAAGCGCTGCGCCTGCTCGCGGCCCGCGCCGGAATCGAATTGCATCCCCGAACGCAGGAAGATGTCCGGGTGGAAGAGGAGCACGCCCGCCTGCGGACCCTGCTCGAACTGGCGGCGACGTTCTTCCGCAGCACCCTGCTCAATTCCGCCGAAGGCGCGAAGGTGCTTGAGTATCTCCATCACCGCGGGCTCTCGGACGCGACACTCGAATCCTTCGGTGTCGGGCTTGCGCCGGCCGGCTGGGAAAACGGGATCGCCTTCTTCCGCTCGAAGGAGTACGCCGACTCGGAGCTGGTGGAGGCGGGGCTGGCGGTGGAATCCGATTCCGGCGGGAAGCGCGACCGCTTTCGCAACCGGATCACGATCCCGATCCGCGACGCGGCCGGCAAGCTGTGCGGCTTCGGCGCGCGGATTGTCGACCCGAACGACAACCCAAAATTTTTAAACTCGCCCCAGACCGCGCTGTTCGACAAAGGCCACCTGCTGTACGGCCTCGACCGCGCTGGGCGCGCGATCCGCGCCGCGAACGAAGCGGTGATCGTCGAAGGGTACATGGATGTGATGGCCGCCCATCAGGCCGGATTTGAGAATGTGATTTCCCCGATGGGGACCGCGCTGACCGAAGCCCAGCTGCGTCTCCTGAAGCGGTTCGCCAAGCGCATCGTCCTGGCCCTGGATCCGGATTCCGCCGGTAACGCGGCCACCCTGCGCGGATTGGAGTTGGCGCGCGAGGCCCTCGACCGCGAAGGGGAGGCCGTGTTCGACGCGCGCGGCCTGGTGCGCTACGAAAGCCGGTTGCAGGCGGACGTGCGCGTGGCTTCTTTGCCGGAGGGGAAGGACCCGGACGAGGTCGTGCTGGAATCGCCGGATGCCTGGCGCCGGATTATCGCCGATGCGCCGCCCGTCGTCCTGCATGTGCTGCACACCCTGACGAAAGACCAGAACCTGAACGACCCCAAGGTCAAAGCCATGATCGCCGCGCGCATGCTGCCGCTGATCGAGGACGTGGGCAACAAAGTGGAACGGGATGCCTACCGGCAGCAGGTGGCGCGGACGCTGCGGGTGGACGAACGCGCGCTCGCCGGTTCGGCTCCCGCGCGGCCGAAGGGACGGGCGGCGCGGTCGCGTGCGCCGGAGGGACCCCGGCC
>JBAVFZ010000309.1:0-1519 GCA_049684495.1 Anaerolineales bacterium
CTGCCCGCGCTGATCGCGCTTTCCGTCGGGCTGCAACTGGCTTCCCTGCCGGTGTTCCTCCTAGCCAATAAAGGGACAAGGAAGATCTAATGGTTTCCCGGCGCGGACGCTGCGGGTTCCGGAGGCAGTCCCTGTCCGATTTTGTTGTAAGATGAGGCCGGTATTTATCCAATCCATCGGACGAGAAGGAAATAGTTCATGAACCGTCTGCCATACATTTTCCGCCTCCGGGATGTCGTCCAGGCCTCGGGCGCGAAAATCCGCGTTTCGGAAAAGCTGATCGCCAGCGCGCGCCAATCGCCGGAGGAGCTCTTCCGAGCATTGGGAAGCGGCCCGAACGGATTGACCGGGGAGGAAGTGGAGGACCGCCGGAGCCGCTACGGCCCGAACGAGGTGGCGCGCGAGAAGAAGCGTTTGCTGCCCGCCCGGCTGTGGGATAACGTCAAGAATCCGCTGGTCATCCTGCTGATCGTGCTCGCGGTGGTTTCCTTCCTCACCGGCGACATGCGCGCGACGGTCGTGATCGGCGTGATGGTCGTGCTGGGTGTCGTCCTGCGTTTCTTCCAGGAACTGCGCGCCGACAACGCCGCCGAGAAACTGCGCGCGATGGTCAAGACCACCGCCACCGTCTTGCGCGGCGAGCGTCACGAACTCCCGCTGCAGGAGCTTGTGCCGGGGGATCTCGTCTACCTTTCCGCGGGCGACATGGTTCCGGCCGATGTGCGCCTTCTCACCGCCAAGGATCTGTTCGTAAACCAGGCCGCGTTGACCGGCGAATCCATGGCGGTCGAGAAAACGGCCGCGCCGCCCGCGCCCGAAGTCCAGAATCCGCTCGAGATGGCGGACGTCGCCTTCCTCGGCTCGAACGTGGAAAGCGGCGTCGGTACGGCGCTGGTCGTCCAGACCGGCGTGCAGACGTATTTCGGCTCGATGGCCTCCTCCATCACCGGTCCGCGGATCGAGACGAGTTTCGACAAGGGGATCAACCAGTTCACCTGGCTGATGATCCAGTTCATCGGGGTGATGGTTCCGACCGTGTTCGTTTTTAACGGCCTGAGCCGCGGCAACTGGCTTGAGGCGTTTCTGTTCGCCATGGCCGTTGCGGTGGGGCTCACGCCGGAAATGCTTCCGATGATCGTCACCGTCAATCTCTCGCGGGGCGCAATCGACATGGCTGCCAAGAAGGTGATCGTCAAGCGCCTGAACGCGATCCAGAATTTCGGCGCGATGGACGTGCTGTGCACCGACAAAACCGGGACGATCACCCAGGGGCGGATCTCCCTGGAGCGCCACCTGGACGTCTCGGGCAACGAAAACGACGAGATCCTCCATCTGGGATACCTCAATTCGTATTACCAGACGGGATTGAAAAATTTATTGGATGTGGCGGTGCTGGAACATCTCGGAATCGAAGAAAAAGTTGCGGCGCTGGGCGATTTCCACAAGGTGGACGAGATCCCGTTCGATTTCCAGCGCCGGCGGATGTCGGTGGTTCTGGAGGAGAAGGACGGCCGGCGCC
>JBAVFZ010000310.1:0-20154 GCA_049684495.1 Anaerolineales bacterium
GGGGTTAGGGGAGGTGGGATGGGATGGAAGAAAAAGAGGTCGAATGAATCTCGGAACAATCCTTCCCGTATCACGGGAAGAGAGGAGGGGTTGGGGGAGGTGGGACGGGATGGAAGAGGTAAGAAACAAAACGATACCAATAATCATCCCGAATTGCGTCCATGCGTACAGATTATTTTCAGCCGTTTCCTGTATAATAATCTGGAATATCCGGGGTGATCCATGCGGAATATCATTCTGATCAGCGGGGATCCGAAAACACAGGAAGAATTATTACCCCTGTTGCCAAAGGGAACCTGCCTTGAGGCGTTCGCCACGCTCGAGGATCTCCCCCGGCCGCGCACTTCTCAAGCGGAAGGAAAATTCAAGGAATCGGTCGTCCTGATCGACGTTTCCGGAGAAATCCCTCCCGCCGCGCATCTCGACCCTTTCCGGCGGACCGGGATTCCGCTCGTCGCACTGATCGGCTCGCCCGACAAGCGCGACGCGGCCTTCCGCGCCGGCTTCGACGATTATCTGCTTTGTCCATTTTCACCCGCCGAATTGGCCAGCCGGCTGGAACGCCCGGCCCAAACGGGCGCGGCCACGCCGCAGATTCCATCCGCCATTCTGGAGCGCGAACGCCAGGCCGCCGTCGGACGGCTGACCTCGTATTTCTGCCATGCGGTCAACAACTCGATGCAGACCATCCGCGGCGCGATCGACCTGGCGCGGGAACAACCGGATTTGTCCCCGGAAATTGACGAATACCTCGCCATCTGCCGCAAGGAAACCGACCTCATCGGAATCAAGATCAACCGCCTGCGCCAGATCTACCAACCGAAGCCCTCGCCGCCGGAAGCCATTCAGCTCGAAACGCTGATTCGCGAATCGCTGAAGATGGCGACCGACGATCTGTTGCGCAACAACATCTCCGTCAGGGAACAGACCGGCGGATCCCCGCCGGTCATTCACGGTTCGGCCGACCGAATTTCCCTCGCCTTCCTGATGATTCTCTTTTACCTGAGCGAGGAGCTTGGGGCGCGGGGCGGGGGGGAATTGCGAATACAGGCCGCGCGGGACCGCGGCAGCGTGCAGGTTACCTTCACCATGGTGCCCGGATCGGGCACGCCCGGGGGCATTTCTTCGGATACCCTGCCCCCGGGACTCGAACCCGCCAACGATCTGATCCGCTCCGAACGGGGCCGGTTTCAGGCGCTGCCCGTCGGGGAAGGGTACGGCCTGCAAATCCAGTTCCCCGCGGAGGGGAATTAACCGACCGATGACGTACGCTCCCCGCATTCTGATCGTCGATGATGAAGCCGGCGTGCGCTTCGTGCTGGAGAAAACGCTTGCCGCGGAAGGCTACCAGCTGGAGTTGGCCGCCGACGGGGGGGAGGCGATCCGGAAACTCGACGGCGCGGAATTTGATGTGCTGTTGCTGGATCTGAAGATGATGCCGGTCGATGGCCTGCAGGTGATCAACGCCCTGCGCGCCAAACGGTCCGACGCGGCGGTGATCATCCTCACCGCCCACAGCACGATCGAAAGCGCGGTCGAAGCGCTGCGGCTGGGGGCGTTCGATTACCTGTTCAAACCCGCCGCCCCCGAAGTTATCCGTGAGCGCGTACGCGAAGCGGTTCACTACAGCCGCCAGGTGATGCGCCGTACGCGCCTGCTCGGGCAGGTGGAATCCCTTCGTCTGAGTTTGATGGAATTGGATGCGTCGGCCGGACCGGCGGGGCAGGCCACCGCGCCGGACCGTTTCCTGCGATCCGGCAAACTGGTGGTGGATAAATACCACCGCTCGGCGATGCTCGACGGCGAGGTGCTGGACCTGACCACCGCCGAGTTCGATTTGCTGGAGGCGCTGGTCGCCGCCGCCCCCCAGCCGATTGCGCCGCGCGAACTGGCCCGCCGCGCGCTGCACTACGATTCCCAGGAGATCGAAGCCCGCCAAACGGTGAAATACCACGTACACCAGCTGCGGCGCAAGCTCGGCGACGACCCGCGCAATCCGAAGTACATCAAAACGGTGCGCTACAAGGGCTATTTCTGGGGTGACGGGTGAACATGAATCACGAGATCCAATAAGACCCGATTATCCATCCCATCCCACCTCCCCTTGTCCCTCGCATCCCCCGCTCGCGAAAGCTTCGCATCGGAATTGCACCGATGCTCATCGCTCGGGGGGCAGGTGCTCGGGACATCCCCCTCCTCCCGTCATACGGGAAGCGAGGAGGGGGTAGGGGGAGGAGAGATGGGATGGAAAATGGCTTTTTTCTTCTTTTCCCCCTCAACTTATCCAAACCATTCCTAACCGCACTGCCATATCCCGCATCCTATAGTAATGAGGGAGTACTGGAGACGGCATGGCGGATTTTTGGGTCCTTATCGTCGATGACGAAGACGGGGTCCTCTCCGTTCTGAAAAATAGCTTGCGCAAACTGGGCGGGCAGTTCCGCGTCGCGACTGCCGCCGGCGGCGAGGCCGCGATGGACATGCTCATCCAGCGCAAGTTCGACCTGGTTGTGACGGATTACAAGATGGCCGGGATGAACGGGCTGGAACTGCTGGAAAAGGTCCGCGCCGTCCGCCCGGAAACGCGGGTGATACTGATGACGGCATACGGCAGCGCCGCCGTGGAAACCGAAGCCTCGCGCCTGCAAGCCTACAAATACCTCGCCAAACCCCTCGAGATCGAAGCCTTCCGCCAAATCGTCCGCGAAGCCGCGGGCTCCGCCTCCCCCGATTCGTCGGGCATCCTCGTGCTTTCGGATCAGGATTACCGCGAGGTGGACCGGGTATTGTGCCGGCTGCAGGGCGACGTGGCCGCGCGCTGCATCCTGCTGGCCGACAGCGAAGGCCGCTGCCTGGCCCGCGCCGGCAATTTCGAGGACATCGATCTGACCCAAATTGCCTCGCTCCTGGGCGGCAGCATGACGACTCTCGACGAGGCCGGTAAGGCGGTGGACAAAAACGCGGAAGGGGTGAACTTGGCCTACCGCGAGGGCAAGCACGAAGACCTTTATGCGGTGAACATCGGCTCGTTCCTGCTGATCCTCGTCATCGACCGCGGTCCCTTTGCCAGCAAACTGGGTTCGGTTTGGTACAGCGCCCAGAAGGCGGCCGCCGAACTGCGCGAGAAGTTCCGCTCGGGGAATTACCACACGACCGAGAACACCCTGGGGCGGGATATGGAACAGGCGCTCTACGGCGAGTTGCAGAAAATTTTCGTCGAGAACGGCCCGGCCGGACGGTTTCAAAAGGCGGACCGGACGAAGCCGTCCGGTGGCGTGCCCGCCCACCCGGCATTGCTGACCTACGAAGAGGCCGTCAAGAACGGCATCATCCCGGAATCCTGACCGGGAGGAAATGGAAGGTGCATGATGAACCTTGAGCCCCGCAACCCGGCCGATTTCCCGGTGGACGTGATCCTGTACCCGGGTCACGACAAAGCCTTCCGCCGGGTGTTGGAGGAACTGGGACAGAAATGCCCGACGCAATTCCTGCTCCTGTCGGGCGTCAGCGGCCAGCCGATCGCCTGTGAGGGGGAGAAGGGCGGGATCAACCTCGCCGCGCTGGGTGCGCTGCTGGCCGGAGACCTGGCGGCAAGCCAGGAGATCGCCCGCCAGACCGACCAGTATCAAAGCTACCAGATGATCCTCCGCGAGGGGCGCGAATCGACCATCTTCCTCTCCGAAGCCGGGCCGTTCATGATCCTGTTCGCGCGCGTGGATCACGAAGTGCCGCTGGGCTGGGCGCGGATGCTGATCCTGGAAACCTGCCGCCAGCTGGCCGACATCGCCTCCGCCCGCCCGGACGAACTTCCCAGCCTGGACCTCGGGCTGCACGAGGAGCATCTCTCCTCGCTGATCGGCGACCGGCTGGATTCGATCTGGAGCGGGTGAACCATGCAAATCAACTGGCAGCTTCGCGAATTGAATTTGAAGATCGTCTACTACGGCCCGGCGCTCAGCGGCAAGACGACCAACCTCGAGCAGATCCATGCCCGGGTCGATCCGAGCCACCGCAGCGATCTGGTTTCGCTGAAAACCCACGAGGACCGCACGCTGTTCTTCGACTTCCTCGAACTCGAACTCGGGCGGATCAACACCCTCACCCCGAAGATCCACCTCTACACCGTCCCCGGCCAGAGTTATTACGAAGCCAGCCGCAAGCTCGTCCTGCGCGGGGCGGACGGCGTGGTGTTCGTGGCCGATTCCTCCCCGGAGTTCATGCATGCCAACAAGGTCGCCTGGGGGGATATGAACATCCATCTGGCCTCGCACGGGGTCGCCTCGGACCAGTTGCCGATTGTCCTGCAATGCAACAAGCAGGACCTGGTATGCGCCGTCGATCCGGAGACGATGAAGAACCTCCTCAATCTCTACAACGTTCCCACGGTCTCGGCCGTCGCGCTGCGCGGCGAGGGCGTGCTGGAGACGCTTAAGCTGATCACGCGTGGCGTGTTCACCCGCATGCAGCAGCAACAGCAGCAGGTGTGCGCCTGACGACGACAAGGAGTGAAATGGAACATCCATCCGGTTCGGAACAGATGAACAGCCTGTTGGCACGCATGAATCAGGAGGAGGGCTTTCCGATCTCCGTGCTCTCCGATTCCCAGGGCCTGACGATCGCCTTTGCCGCCGCGCCGGACCGGGATCCGGAGCGCCAATCCGCCGCGGTCGCCTACATGCAGAAAGCGGCCGCCATGGTCGGGCGCCAGCTGGGCATGACCGAACCGGATGAAATCTCCTTTAACGATTCCACAGGATTGCGGCTGGTATGCCGGCCGTTCGACATGGACGAATACCGCTTGATCCTGGCGGTGCTGGTTCCCGGACGCAGCCGCTCCTACCGCCGGGCGACGAATCTCGCGATGCAGGAAGTCCGGCGCATCTGGCTGACATCCTGGAAAGGGTGATCATGGGCATCCAAGGCAACCTGAGGGATATGGCGCTCGCTGACTTGATCCAGCATACCTGCCAGGATCGCAAGACCGCGCAGCTTGAGATCAATCGGGCGGGCGTACAGGCGTCCCTTTTCTTCAAGGACGGGAGCCTGGTTCACGCGCAATCGGGCGGGGAGACGGGCGAGGAGGTGGTGTATCGGATTTTAAATTGGAACGAAGGGTCGTTCACCCTTCAAACCGGCGTCGAACCGCCGTCCACAACCATCGCGCGGGCTTGGTCCAGCCTGCTGATGGAAGGAGCGCGGCGAATTGACGAAACCGGGCAACCCATTCCGGTCGCTCGAAACGATCCGACTGATCAACTGGAGGTAAAACCGATGGTCAATTTCGAGGAAATTCTAGGTCAAATGGGCGCCGAGGTTACGGGATATCTCGGCAGCGCGTTGATCGGGACCGACGGCATTCCTGTCGCCGCTCACCCGCCAATGGTTAAATTCGACCCGCGCAGCGGTCCTCCGCCCGGGATGCGTCCCGGCGGGCCTCCGCCTGGAATGCGCCCCGGCGGTCCGGGTGGACCGCCTCCCGGCATGGGACCCGGCGGCCCGGGCGGCCCGGGCGGGCCGCCATCGGCGATGGATATGGCGGAAGTCATCGCGGCGCAGATGACCATGTTGCTCAAATTGGTGGATACGACCACCAACAAGATCAACATCGGCGAGGTCGAAGACAACCTGACGACGACCGATTTCGCCTACGTCATGATGCGCTTCATTCCGGGCCGCAAGTATTTCCTGGGTTTGACGGTGGATCGCCGAGCCGGCAACCTGGGCAACATGCGCCTGATCAGCAAGATGTACGCCAACCGGATCAGCCAGATGCTGCCGGGCTGATGTTCCGGCGGGATAAAGGAGATTCCCCATGGCCAAAATCGATCAACTGCTTCAGCAATTCCGCGGCGAAATCGGAGCCGATTTTATTTCGGCCGACGTGGTGGGAATGGACGGTCTTTCCATCGCCGGAGGCGCGAGCGACCCCGCGTTCAATTCCTCCGAAGCTTCCGCGCGCGTCGCAATGGTGATGAAGCTGGCGGGCAATGTCACCACCAAGGTCGGCATGGGAAATGTCGACGACAACCTGGCGACCACCGACCGGAGCTACATGCTTACCCGCTTCCTGGGCGACGGATCCTATTTCCTCAACCTGGCGGTCACCCGCAACGCCATTCTCGGGAGCGTGCGCATGATGATGAACGAATACGCCCCGAAATTCTGGGAAGCGATTCCACATTGATCCATTGCTTATCCATTCAAAGGAGAAAAAAAACAATGGGCACCGATCCGCAAAAACTCGAAAACCGCGCGCGATTGTGGGGCATGACCGTCACCGGGATGACTCTCGGAATCTGGGGCATGGTGGAGGAATCCGCGACCTCTCTCGCGCCGCAGATCGGATCGCAGATCCTGGCAATGATGGAAATGGTGCTGGGCAAGAAGATCGAATCGGATAAACCCGACGAGGCGCTGCGCCAGCTCGCACGCTTGTTCGTCGAGGATATCGGTTATGCCGCGGATTCCAAGGTCGAGGCGGCCGACAAACAGATCCGCGTTTCCTTCTCCAAGGCCGTCAGCGTTCCGGAATTCGCCCTGTTGCAGCAGAAGGGCGTGAAGAAATTGTTTTCCCATCCGTTCATGGCCGCCGGGATCGCCGTCTTGGCGCGGATGGGCCAGAAAGCCCGTTGGGTGGTGGAGATCGATCCGGCCGGCGGCAATGAGACCATCACATATGATCTGATGTGATGCGGAGTTGGAAAGGCGCAGGGATGCCCATTCCTATTCGGTTCCCTTCCGGAGCGCCGCGTTGGAAATCCGCGGACGCTCCGGATACGGTTAAACATCATGGCCGGTGAAACGCTCCTGATCGTCGATGACAGCCGGGAAATCCGGACCCTCCTGGATGAGAACATCCTTTCCCCGATGGGGTTTACCGTCCATGCGGCGCCGGACGGGAAGGCGGGGCTGGAGCTTGCCGCGCGCTGCCGGCCGGATCTGATCCTGCTGGACATGCATATGCCGCGTATGTCCGGCCTGGAAATGCTGGCGGCGCTGCGCAAGACCGAATCCGCCGTACCGGCGATTCTCATGACCGCGTACGGATCCGAAGACGTGGCCATCGAAGCGTTCCGCCTGGGCGTGCGGGATTACATCGTCAAACCGTTCACCTCCGACGAAATCCTGCGCTCCATCGACCGTGCGCTGAACGAATCGCGTCTGGCCCGCCAGAAGGAAGAGCTCAACCGGAATCTGATCACCGCCGAGATTATCCGGATTACGGTGGTGACGCTCGCGCATTACCTGAATAACCATTTGACCACGCTCAAGGGCGGGCTGACCCTGCTCGGAGAATCGCTCGCCGAAAAAGCGCCCGACCCGTACCTGCTGGACATCCTGCAGGCCAGCCGCAAAAGCGCGCTCAGCATTCAGGCGGTAATGAAAGTCCTCCAAGACGCCACCGGCATGCGGTTATGCACCTATACCGATACGACCATGATGATGGATATCGAAGCGGCGTTGCGGGAAGAGTTGAGCCGGCAGCCGGATTTCGCGGAACCGGACGGGTGCAAGGTGGCGTGACGGGGAAATCCTCCACCCGGACCGGCGGGATCGCGCCGGGCGGAAATAAAGGAAGGCATCGTTGCGAAAGACAGTTGCGCAGAACAGGCGAACAACAAAAGCCCCCCCGGATACCCTTCCGGACGTAGATATTCCCCTCTGGGAAGAGGATTATTCCACGGTCAAGCAGCGCCTGAACGCGTTGCGCGCCTCCGGGATCGTCGAATGGCGGCCGTACTTTGAGAGCCATCCGGAGGAGGTGCATGCCTGCCTTTCCCTCGTGAAGGTGAGCGACGTGAATGCGGCCGCGCTGGAGCTCTTCCAGTATGACCGGCGGGGAACCTTCCTGAAGAATCCGCCGCTTCCCTTCGAAAAGGAATGGCGTAATGTCATGCGCGAGGAACTGATTGCCCTGGCCGAGGGGCGCCGCAGGCACGAATCCGACCTGAAGATGAAAACCTTCGACGGCGAGCACATCTCCATCCGCCGGCGGGTATATCTGGCGCGCGGATGCGAAGCCGATTGGAAACGGGTGATTGTGGAGCCGGTGGATGTCTGCGCCTACAAGAAAACCGAAAGCGGGCTGCTGACCGAGGTGGAGTGGGGGAGTTTCCTGCTGGACTTGTATGAATATTCCTCGCGACTTTCGGACCGCGAGCTGTTCGACCATGTCCTGGGGCAGGCGGTTCAGTTCACCGACAGCCGGGTGGGTTTCTTCCACGTTCTTTCCGACGACCGGGAATCGGTGATCCTGAAATCTTGGGTCGGCGAGTTGAATGTGGATCTGACCGGCGAGGAGGGCATGGCCGTTCCAATCCGGAAGGCGGGGGCGTGGACGGATTGCATTTACCTCAAGCGGCCGGTGATCTGCCGCGGAAGCCCTGCCTGGGGCTGCATCCAGGGGATGCCCGGGAACTACGACCCCATCCAGCGGCTGCTCAGTGTCCCGGTCCTGGACGGGAACGATGTGGTGTGTGTGCTGGGAGTCGGCAACAAGGAAAGCCCTTACCAGGCGCGCGATATGGCGCACATCCAGCTGGTCGCTTACGGCCTGCACCGGATCATCAAACAGCGCCGGGCGGTCGAAGCCCTCAGTCAGAGCGAGGAATTGTTCCGCCTGCTGACCCAGCATTTTCCGGTCCCGATCGCCGTCTTCCAGGCCGGCGGGCGCGCCGAATTTTTCAACGACCGCTTCCTGTCCATCTTCGGCTACAGCCTGGCCGAAATTCCGGACCGGGATTCATTCTGGCTGCGCTTGCTTCCCGAGGAGGCGACACGCCACGAAACACGGGAAGCCTGGCGGGCGGCGGAAGAGCAGGCCGCGCGGGATTTTACGGATACCGAGCTTAAGGATTGCCGGATGCAGTCCAAGGACGGCCGCGTGCGGATCGTCGATGTCCTGGGCACATCGATCCAGACCAAGCAGCTCATGCTTCTGAACGACGTCACGGAACGGAAGCGGGCCGAGGCGGAGACGCTTTTGCGCACGGAAGAGCTGGAAAAGCTGGCAAAAATTTCCACGGCGATGCGCGCCGCCCAAAGCCGCTCCGAAATCAATTCGATCTTGGTCTCCCAATTGGGGGTGCTGATGAAGGCGGAGGGGGCGGCCTTGGCTTTGCGCAATTCCGAAACCGGGGAAAGCATTGTCGAGTTGGGAAGCGGGAAATGGGAAGATCTGGCCGGCCTGCGGCTGCCGGCGGATGCGGAATCCGGCGATCCGCGGTTGGAGGATCGTCCGTTGTGGCGCAAGAATGGGCGGACGAACACGGACGCGGAGGAAATCCGGTTGACCCACGGATTGACCGCGGTCGCCCGCGCGCCCCTGATTGCCGGCGGGCAGGTCATCGGCACGATCTGGATCGGCCGCTCGAGCCCGATCGGCGATCACGACATCCGGCTGCTGACCGCGATCGGGGAGATGGCCGCCACCGCCATTCAGCGGCAATCGCTTCACGAAGACCTGCAGATCCAGCTCAACGCCTTGCGCCAAACGCAGGCCCGGCTGGTCCAGAGCGAGAAGCTGGCCGCGATCGGGCAGCTCGCGGCCGGGATCGCCCACGAATTAAACAATCCGTTGACTTCGGTGGTGTTGTATTCGCAGTTGGTGCAGCAGGAGAAGCTGGGCGGAGCGGTCCGTGGCAACCTCGAGAAGGTCGTGGCGGAAGCCCTGCGGGCGGGGAAGATCGTCCGCGGGCTGCTGGATTTCGCCCGCCAGCGCCCGATCCACCGCGAACCGGTGCAGGTCAACGAAGCGCTGCGCAACAGCCTGGACCTGATCTCCTATGAGCTGGATGCCGAAGGTGTGAAGGTCAGGCTGACGCTTGCGCCCGATCTGCCGACGATCACGGCCGATTTTTACCAGTTGACCCAGGTCTTCATGAACCTCATTCAGAACGCCAGTCAGGCCATGTTCGGCGGATCCGGTCCGCGGGAATTGGAAATCACCACCGTCACCGGCTCCGAAACCATTTTTCCGCAGGGCAGCGAGCCGCGCGCGGTGGTCCGCATTTCCTTTAAAGACACCGGTCCGGGGATTCCGGAAGAAATACTGTCGCACGTCTTCGATCCCTTCTTCACCACCAAGGCGGAGGCCAGCGGGACCGGATTGGGGCTTTCCATCTGCCACGGGATAGTCGGCGAACACGACGGACGCATTTGGGCGGAAAACACTCCCGGTCCGGGGGCGGTGTTCGTCGTGGAGCTGCCCGTCGCCGCCGTGGAAGAGGAAAAACGGCCGCGCAAGGAGGAGCGCCTGGCGGTGGATACCCCCGGACGCCGGTCCCGGATCCTGATCATCGACGACGAGCCGAACGTCCAGGACGTGCTGGCCAAGTCTCTCGCGAGCCGCGGGTATATGGTGGAAACCGCCGGCGATGGGGAGCAGGGGCTGGCGCGGCTGGCGGCGTCGGAGTTCGACGTCATCCTGTGCGATTTCCGGATGCCGAATTTTTCGGGGATGGATTTTTACCGGCGGATTCAATCCGACCGGCCGCATATGGCCCGAAAAATCATTTTCATCACCGGCGACACCGCCAACCTCGCCACGCGGCGGTTTATCGAGGAAAACGACCTGATCATTTTGGAAAAACCATTCGAGCTTCCCGACTTGCTGCAGGTGATCCGCCTGGTAAATGAAAAAGCGCCTGGATAGGGGATGAGAGCGGCCGGGGAGGCCGATCCGTAAACCTTTTGTTCGCACATAGGAGCCCTCATGCACAGACAATCGCGAACAACCCAGATAGCGTACGAACAGATGGAAGGGTATCCGCAGCCCGAAAAACTGCCCCCTCTGGACTCCCTGGAGAGTTACATTCGTGAGTACACGGCGATAGCCCACGTCCCGCCATCCGCCGCGCGGTTTCTCTTCGCCGTTTCCGGATTCTCGCGCCGGCTGGAACAACTGCGGCGGGATTCCGCCTTTTACGAGCGGGTGCTGCGCGACGTCCCGGCGCGGGTGATGATCTCCAACGCGGTGATGTTCAGCGCCACGGCGGTGTTGCGCGATGAGGAATCCGCGCCGGATCCGATCGACCGCGCGGCGCGGCTGCTTGCCGCCGCCCGCTCGTTCTACGCCGACCTGCTGAATAAGAGGCTCCCGGGCGATTCATTCCGCGGGGCGCCGACCGAGATGGGGCAATACCGGAACCTGTTTTCCACATGCAATTATCCGAGCGGAATGTGCATGGAAATATACAAATCCACTGAGGATTCCCACGTCGTGGTTGCCGCGAGGGGAAATTTCTACAAACTTGCGATCGGCGGTCGGGATGCGCCGCCGGATGCGGTTTCGTTGCGGGCGGCGCTGGATGCAATCGTTGCCGATGCGCAGGGGAGAACGGGCTCCGTATCGCCGGGAGCGCTTTCCTCCGCCGCGCCGCCCCAACGGGCGGTGGGGTACACCCTGATGCGGATGAATAAGCGCAACCGGGAATCTCTGGATGTGCTGGCCAATGCATTCCTCGTCCTGTGCCTCGATCTTGACAACCACCCCGCCGACGAAGAGGAAGCCTGCCGTCTGGCCCAGAGCCGGAACCGGGATAACCGGTGGTATCTGGCCAGCAACCAGATCGTCGTCTTCGGGAACGGGAAGGCAGCGATTGTTTTTTCTTACATCTGCGGAATCGACGGCAATGTCATGACCCGGTTCAGTTCGGAAATCCGCCGCCGCGCGCTGCAATTGAAACAGACGGCCGCCGGGGAGAAGCGGCCATCCGCGTCGTCGCCCGAGCGGCTGCCGTTTTCCATCCCGGCCGGGCTGGTGCGCTGGGCGGACAAGTCCTGTCGTGGAATGCTTTCGGACGAACGAGTCCTGTTTCGAATCCATGATTGGGGCGGGCGTGATCTTCTGCGGCGCGGGCTGCGCCTGGATTCGGTTTTCAACATTGCGATGATGATGACCGAGGAGCGGTTGACGGGCAGGCCGCCCGTGCATGTGGAACTCCTGACCATGGCCAAGTACCGCTATCGCGGATTGGGCAATGCCTTTCCATGGTCTCCCGCGATCAGCTGGCTCGCGGACCCGGAATTCGATGCGGATCTCGGAAGAGTTGCGGTAGGAACGCTGCGCGAGGCTTTGGAAGCCCATCACCGGGCGCTTCAGGTGGGCCGCGAACGGTTCAACCTTAGCGATCTCCTATCTCTGCATCTGGCGCTTTCCGCGCCCTGGCAGGTGTTGCCGACCATTATCACGCTCATTAAATACATGTCATCGATCGACGTGATCGTCTCCTTCCCGCATCCGAGCGAGGATGTCGCCGTCGTGGGGCGGATCGGGATCCGACTCCTGACCCGGCTTTTCTCGCTGCATTATGAGACGAGCCCGGAGACGATTTCGGTGGCCTTCATGCCGGCGTTTTCGAATGCCGTTCCGGCGCAGGCAGCGTTCGCGGCATTTGAGGAATCGTTGCGGAAGATCGTCCGGATCGGCCGACTGCTTCCGGAAACGGAGGGCGCGCCGCTGATCCGGATCGAAAAGGAACCGCTGCCTGGCCGGGTGGAACGAACGGTGGGGGAGGCGGCTTCGCGCGGGTGATGCCTTCCCGCCGGAAAAACGGTTTCGTCGGGCGGTGCGTTTTGTCTCGGATACGCACCGCCGGTTAGCCGATGTCCGGCCGAACGCACCCCCGGTCCTTTGTACGGGGCGTTGAAGGAGGTGGATTAACCCCGAAATCCATTCTCCCCAGGCAAGATTGCCGGCGGCTTTCGAAAGGATGCGTTCCGGTCCGGCGTTCCCATATCACCGTCGGGTGAGAAGGCATTTTTTCTCGGAGACAAACATGATGAATGGACACTCTTCGCCATGGCCGCCCGAGTATCGGCGCAATCTGAAGCGCAAGGGATCGTACCGTTTCGCCGTGTTGAACTGGGGCACGCGCGGCGACATTCAACCGTTCGTGGCCCTCGGATCGGAATTGGTGGAGCGGGGCCATCAGGTCGTCATGGCGGCGAGAGCGCCGTATCGCGCGCTGGCCGAAGCGCGGGGGATCGAATATTTTGCGATGGAAGAGGACGGCACGGTGGACTTGATGCGGTCCCTGGCCGCCAGCAAAAATCTTCCCGAAATGCTCTCCGCCAGCACCTCCTACTCGCGCAGGATCGCCCGCCAACAGCTGCAATCGTTCTGGGACGCCAGCCGGGGGGCCGACGTGATCCTGACCAAGGTGATTACCACGGCGCCGGCGATGCATGTCGCCGAGGCGCGCGGGCTGCCCGTTTTCCTGGCGCATTTCGATCCGGGTTTCATCCCGACCGAGTCGTATTGCTTCGCGGACGGGCTGATCCGGGACAAGGGCGGTTTTTTCAACCGCTTTATGTCCGGCCTTATGCTCCTCTCGTTCGGGTTGTTCCTCTCCGACAAGATCAACGCATGGCGGAGGGAGCGGGGCATGCGGTTGGATCCGCTGGTGCTGCGGAATTGGGCTCCGCACCTTTCCCGCTTCCCGGCGTTTGCGGCCTGGAGCGGGCATTTCCTGCCGCGGCCGCCGGATTGGCCGGAGCGGACCGTGCAGACGGGTTGGTGGAGTCTGCCGCAGAAAACGCCCGTCGATCCAAGGCTTCAGGGTTTTATCCAATCGGGACCGCCGCCGGTTTATATCGGATTTGGAAGCTGGGGGGTCCACGAAAAAACCGCGGTGACGGAGGTGTTGTTGGAAGCCCTGCGGCTGACGGGAAACCGCGCCGTTTTGCTCGGCAACACGGTCGACGACCGGCCGAAGTTCCCGGATACCGTTTTAGTGGCGGACGAATTGCCGCACGATTGGCTGCTGCCGCGCATGAAGGCGGCCGTGCATCACGGGGGCGCCGGCACCGTGGGCGCGGCGATCACGGCGGGAATCCCGTCCGTCGTCGTTCCGTCCTTTGGCATGCAAGCGGCATGGGGGCGCATGATCGCCGAAAAGAAGATCGGATCGTTCCTGGAAAAGCAAGCTATGAGCGCGGAACGGCTGGCCGCCGCGTTGCGCGAAGTGGATCGGCCCGAGATCCGGGAACGGGCACGCGCGCTGGGAGCCCTGGCGCGGACCGACGGCGGCGCGATTCAGGCCGCGGATGAAATCGAGCGGCGGCTTTGGGAAGCTACCTCGGGATCTGCGCTCCGTGCGGTTCCCGCCCTCGCGTACGTGCGTCCCACGGATACCTCGCGCGAAACCCTGGCTCGGCTGCCGTCGCCCGATTCCCCCGAACGGGAAGAGATCGCGGACGGCGAATGGACGCCGGAGATTCCCCAAGAGAGAAAGTGATTCCCGGCGGATCCGCCGGAGTCCCGAAGCGCCTGCTTTGCCCGGATCCCCTTTCGTGCAACGCCGGAGGATTAGTCTAGATGGACAAGCAAAATCCGAATTATTCCCCAGACTTTGTGCATGCCCGGAGCATCGAAGAGGGCCCCGCTTCGCTCAAGCTCGTGACGTTTCCGGACGCCTTCCAATGCTACACGCACACCAGCATTGAAGAGACGGAGTTTATCTACAATGAGGTGTTTGTAAAACAGGAATATATGCGCCACGGCCTGACTCTGGAGGGCGCGTCGTGCGTGTTCGATATTGGCGCGAATATCGGCGTCTTTGCCCTTTTCGCCAAAATCAAGAATCCCAAAGCCGTCATTCATGCGTTCGAACCCATTCCGGAGACGTGCGATGTCCTGCGGCGCAATGTGGAGCTGCACCGGCTGGCGGATGTCCATGTCCACAACTGCGCCATGGGTTCCCAGGCCGCCGAACGGCGGCCCTTCGCGTACTATCCCAATATGGCAGGCAATTCGACGGCGACTCCGGCCATCAAGCTGCCCCAGCTGCAACTCCTGGAGGGGCAATTGGGCAAGGACTTGACGGATTTCCTTTTCCGGTCGGAGACACGTTATGCCTCGGTGCAGACTCTCTCGGGCTTCCTCGATGTACAGGGCATCCCGTCGATCGATTTCCTGAAGATCGACGTGGAGGGGGATGAACTGGCCGTCTTACAGGGGATTGACGGGAAGCACGTCTCCGGTTTCCGGCAACTTATCGTCGAGGCCCATTCCCCCCAACTCGCCGATGCGGTCAGCGCCATGCTTTCCGGCATGGGGTTCAGGGTATTCTCCGATACCGGATTGGCATCGTTTCCCGGCGTCTCGGCGATTTGCGCGGTAAACAAAGGCGACCATGGACGATAGACGATGGACCATGGACCATGGCCGATGGATATTCATGGAATTATGTGCGCAATCTATTTTATTTTCCCTGCAAAAAAGGATTTATTTATGGTCGCGGAATAAAGGTCAAAATCAATTAACGGCCATCGTCTATGGTTAGCATCTGTCACAGCTCCATAAAATCGATCTCCCGCGAGGTCGTATCCAAGATACAGAAGGAATATTTCGCCGCCGCGGTACTGCCCAGCGCGCCGGGATTGACCACGCGCGTCCGGCCGATGCGCTCATCCCGCCTCCGGTGGGTGTGACCGTGGAAGACGAAATCATACTTCCCGGATTGAATGGCTTCGGCCAACCGGTCGGTCCGGCTGCCGTGCATCAATGCGATGCGCAGGCCGTCCCGTTCCAGGTGAAGCTCCGCCGCGCAGGCTGACCCCGTGACGAGCCGGTCCACCGCCGCGCGGATCTCCCGTCCTTCGCGGTCCATATTGCCTTCCACGTAGTATAAAGTCCATCCCTGGAAAAGGTCCACAACCGATGCCGAGGTAAGATCTCCGCAATGAAAAATCTCCGCTGCGCCGCGGCCGCGCGCCAAGGCGAGGGCTTTGCGAATTGCGGTGCGGTTGTCGTGTGTGTCGGCAAGGATGGCAATCAGCATTTCTTCGATGGGGTCCATTTCCCCGTTCCATTTGAAAACCAGGTGTAAGTATATGGTTCCGGCAGGAATTCAGCCGGGGGTAAGTATGTCACGGCGGCTCCGGCCGGGCGACCGCTGCCCGCTGACAAGCCGATGATCGGTATGCCGCGGAATTGCTTTCTTTTTTGGTCGGCCGCGATCGGCGTGACGCAGTTCTGCCACCCGGTCTGTGACGTGAATATCAATCCGCAGAATCCGGAAATCCGCGTCCGCACGTTCGGTGACGGTCCGCGGGAGTCCGCCCGGCATGGGGAGGCGGCGGTGCGGGGGAATCCGGACGCCGGTGTCGTCGTCACCGCCAAGCATTTCGCCGGCCGCGGGGGAAAGCTTCAAAAACAATTATCGGCCATGGTCGAGCGCCCATGATTGGTGAGTGTCGGCATTCGGCAGCGATAGCCGCACCACCGTTCCTTCCCCCGAACGATTTTCCACAGTCAGTTCCCCGCCGATGACGGCCATCATCGTGCTGTGCAACGCCAGCCCCTGGCCGGTGGCGTCCTTGGCGGGCGCGACGGAATGCACGCCGACGCCGTCATCCTCAATCGCAAGCTCCAATGACTCGGACCCCGAAAGCGCGATCGCGAGGTGCAGCGGGCGGGAACCGTCCGCGCCGCGCCCGTACCGGGCCGCATTGCGGAGCGCTTCGCGCGCCGCGTAGAACCATACTTCCAAATACATCGGCGGGAGGGCGCGAGCGGCCTGATCGGAAAGCGGATCAATTTGCCAGTGCACTCCGTCGAAAGCTCCCGTCATCTCTACCTCCAGCAGGCGGCGCAGGGCTTCCACGATCCCGCCGGATAAATCCTCCGACGGCGAGGCGCTGGGAGTTTCGAGCAGCAATTGCGATATGCGGCGGTGGGTAGCGGCCAGATCGGCGAGGGCTTTTTCCGATTCCGGGTCGCCGGCATTCTTTCCGCTGAGCGCCAGCAGGGAAATGTGAAGCGCCGGGAGGATCTCATCGTGCAGCACGCGGCGGGTTTTCCGGTCGAGGATCCGGCTGCCGACCAGCCGCTCGCGCTGGATGGCGACGAGCCGCCGGGTGAGCTCCGCGCTGGTTTGCGTATCGATGAACCGCTCGCAGGCGGCCTGCGCGATCTCGAAATCTTCCTGCGCGTAAAGGCTCTCGCCGCGCTTCTCGCCCAGCAGCAGGAGGCCGATCGGACCGCGGCGGCTGGAAAGCGTGAGCGCCCACCGCAGCCTGTCCGCGCGCCCGGCTTCCAAATTAACCACCGCCGGCCGGCTGGAACCGCCGGATAATTCCGGGAGCGGGAGGGAAGGGGAAAAACTTTCCGGGTACGTCAGCGGCGGGCCCCACAGCGCGGCCATCGGACCGGTCGCCATCAGCGCCGCGCGGTCGCAGCCGAGGATCTCGGAGCACAGCGCGCGGAAGGGGCCG
Organism: Anaerolineales bacterium; assembly: GCA_049684495.1. GTDB lineage: Bacteria > Chloroflexota > Anaerolineae > Anaerolineales > RBG-16-64-43 > JAFGKK01. The sequence goes on from JBAVFZ010000310.1 coordinate 17,221, forward strand.
GCGGCGTCCGCATCGAGCGGAGATTCACCTCCCGCGGTGACCTGTTCATACAAACGCTGGCTGGTGACGAACGGGCGCAGGACTTCGAGAAAGGAATCCCGCTCGGTATACGAACGGCGCCCAAGCAGCGCGTAGAACACGGTCATCATCACGGTTGCCAGAAGCAGGATGGTGATCGGCATAACCTGCCCGGCCAGGCTTCCGCCCACAACCAGGCTGTAGCCCGCGGCCAACAGGACGGCATTCCGCCAGTAACGGGCCAGCCCGCGCCGCGGAAGAATCCTCCCGGTGAAAACCTCATACGCCACAACCGCCTGCCCCAGGAGCAGCGTGGCCAGGCCGATCAGGGCCGCAATCACCAGGTCGAGGATCCCGAGCACGGTCAGGAATTGATCGATCTGCTGCGTGCGGACATTCAGCAGCACCCACCATTCGGCGATTCCGACCAGCAGGCAAACCGCGAGGAACACGAGCGATGCGGCCGAAAACCACGGCCGGGCGCGGAGCCGCGCGGCCGCACCCATCAGGCGGGTGGTCGGGCCGGGGCGCCGCAGGGCGTCGAAGGCGAGCACGATGTAAAGAACGATAAAGGGCGGATAGGCCAGCATCACACCCGGAAAACCGCTTTCCGCCGGCGGCGGCTCCAGTTCATACCGCGAAAGCTCGGCGACGGTCGGGAAGGCGTTCGATGTCAGCGCCAGGATGATCCAAGCCAGCGCGGACGCCGCGCAGAATAGGAACCACGGGCGATGGCGGCGGACAAGGTCATCCGCGCCCTCCTCCCAGAAACCGGAATACCACAGCATCACCACGTACCAGGAGAAGGGCAGGAGGACAACCGTTATCCAGCCAGCCCGCCACCAATTTTGCAGGGCGGGGATGATCGCGGAAAGGCTGTATCCGAGGAGGATGGAATGGAAGACGAAGAATCCGCCGCCGAGCATGAGGCCGACCGCGGCGATCCAGAATCCCCAGGAGCCGCTGCTACTTCCCGGGGAACGGTGGCCGGCGTTGAGCAACACCGTCAACCCGAGCCACAACATCAGGATCGCGTTGAACAAAGAAACGGAAAGCAGGGAACCGTCGAGCAGGAAATGGCCGGTCATTCCCTCACCCCCGGCCCCTCTCCTGGCTGATGCCGGGCGAGGGATTTCATTTCCCTTCTCCCAACGTCGGTTGGGAGAAGGGCAGGGGATGAGGGGGTGGAAACCCGTCTCATGGCTTCCACTCCGACCCATCCTCCTCATTCTCCGGATTCCCATCCGCATCCCATTTCAGCAGGCGGCCGGCCTGGACGATCAGCGCCGCGCGCGTGCGCGCGACCTTCTCGTCGGTGGCGTCCGCGGCCAGGCCCCAGGTTGCATAGATCTGCCCGTTGGTCCGGCTGATCGTGCGCTTGTCGCGGAAACCCATCCGCGCGGCGATCTGCTCGTTGGTCAGTCCCCGGGCCAGCATCCGCGCCACCGCCTGCTCGTTGGGCTCGAGCAGCGCGAGCGGATCGTTTTCATCCTTGCGGCGGACTTCCTGGACCCGCGCCTCGATCTCCGGATCGATGAAACTTTTCCCTGCCATGGCGTCGCGCAGGAGCGGCAGGATCATTGCCGGCAGGAGAAAGTTGGATTTGCGGACGTAGGCGTAATGGCTGAGGATTCCCGAGCGGCGGAAATCGCGGTAGTAGGCGTCGTCGTCCTGGATCGAATAAAACACCACCGGCATGCGCGGAAACTCGCGCCGGATGGCGGCCGCGGCCTGGATGCCGTTCAGCTTCCCCGCCAGCTGCACATCCATCAGCAGGATGTCCGGAAGGTTTTCGATTTCCCTCGGGGCGGCGGAAATTTTCTTCCCGGCGTCGATCAGGTATTCCAGCGCCGCTTCGCCGCTTTCGCAGGCGAACGCGGTGCGCGCTTCGCCGGTTGCTTCCAGGCCGGTCCGAAGCGCATCGCGCAGCTTGGCGTTGTCTTCGACGATTACGAGGGAAAGGGGATTCATATTCTTTTCATCCCATCCTACCCTTCCTCACCTCCAACCCCTGCACCCCTTCCCCCTCTCCTGGAATAACTCCAGGAGAGGGGGAAGGGGACGGGGGATAGGGGTGAGGTGGGATGGTGCCCCGGAACCATACTTCATTCCCCCCGCATCGTCAAACACTCAGGTGCCCGCATAGGCAGCCTCGAACGGTTGGAAAAATTCCCGAATTCTTCATAATGGACAAAGTGCAGGAAGGATCGGATCAGATCCGAAGGAGTGCAAGCCCTCTTCCTGCCGGGAGAGAATATGACGGTCAAATCCCGTTTGCTGCATGTGGCGATCTTCGCCATGGCGATGGCCTGGGTGGAAGCGTCTGTCGTTCTGTATCTGCGCGTGCTGGTCGACCGGCTGCAACCGTACCAGGCGGATCCGCTGCCGCACTTCGGCGGACTGGGCGGGGCGGAAGTCATCCGTGAGGCGGCGACTCTGGTAATGTTGCTGTCGGTCGGCGGACTGGCCGGGACGAACCTGCGGACCCGGCTGGCCTACGGCGCTTTCGCCTTCGGAGTGTGGGATATCTTCTATTATGTGTTCCTCGTTCCGCTCACCGGATGGCCCGCGTCGCTTTGGGACTGGGACATCCTTTTCCTTATTCCGTTCCCATGGTGGGGGCCGGTGATCGCGCCGGTTGCCATCTCGCTGATAATGATTGCAGGGGGCGTGCTGGTCATCCTGACCGAGAGGCGCAGGGCGCCGGTCCGCCCGCGGGAATGGATGTGGCTCGCCGCGGCGGCCGGGACCGGATTGAACCTGTATGCGTTCATGGCGGATTCGATCGGCGGATACCTCCGGGGTTTGGAAAATGGGTGGGAGATTCTTCCGAAGCATTTCGATTGGCCTGTCTTCCTGACGGGAGCCTTGCTCATGCTGGCTCCGGTTTTGGATATGGCGGGAAGGATTTTGTTC
>JBAVFZ010000311.1:0-10541 GCA_049684495.1 Anaerolineales bacterium
GCCGCGGCCGGTATCGACTTGCCGGTCGCCGCGGCGGGGTGTGCCGTCGCCGGCCTCCTGCTGCTCGCGTTGCTGCTCCTCCTTCCCGCGGGGCGGATGGATCTGCGCGGTTGGATGGCGGCCGTCCCGGCCGCCAACCTGCTGTTCGGTCCAATCGCCGCAGCCGTCGTCATCTTAAAAATGAAAAGGGAGGCAAAAAATGCCAAAACGTAATCTGATCCTGCCGGCCGCGGTTTTCGGCCTGGCCGGGTTTATCGGCATGTTTATCTATGTATCGATCGGGATCGGGACTTTCGATCCCGATCGGGAGGGGCATTTGGATCCCGGCGGCGTGCGCCGGCAGTCGGTCGAGCAATCGTTGCTGAAAATCCTGCCCTCATCGGCGGCATCCATGGAAGATCCCGGCCTCGAAACCGCCGCCAATCAGCTGGCCTCTGAGCCGTACATCGCCTGGGTGTGGGTGACAAATCCGGAGGGGAAGCTGACCTTTGTGCACGGCGGACCGGCGCACTCCGGAGACAGCGTCCGGGAACTTTCCTTATACGAGGAGGATATTATTATGGCGCTGGAGCCGGCGCTGCGGACGAAGGATGCCGAGTTGGAACTGCGCCTGGCGGCCGCGTTGCGGCGCGAAGGCGAGCACAACGACATCTACCGCCACCTGGTGCGATCGATCCCCGGACCGGACGGGGAAACGGCCGCCTTCATCGGCATCGCCTATGAGGCCGCGGACACCGCGCCGGGAGCAGCCGATATCGCCCTTCTCATCTTCGGAGTCGCCGGTTTTCTGGTCTACTGGCTGGGGTTGCCGCTTTGGGTGGCGCTTGACTCGCGCGCCGGCGGCGGAGGACGCTCGTCCATACTTTGGGGGCTGTTCGTCCTGGTTGCCAATGCGGCCGGGCTGCTGGCGTACCTGCTGGTCCGCCATCGCAACCCGTAGAAAAATCCGGCATGCAACGGTGCGAGAATCAAACCGCGGCCGAAGAATCGGCCGCGGTTTGTTATCGACTGAACCGCAGGCTACTGAATCGCAGGCGGCTGAGCCGCGGGCGGATTGGTTTTCCAAATCAGCGCCGTGCCGATCAGGCCGCCGATCATCCCGAAGAGCGGATAAATCACGAAATTGCAACAGGTGCTGAAAAGAACGCTGCCGGACGCGGCTGCGAATTGATCGATGATCTGCCGGGACGACGCGTCCAGGGATTCCGCCGCGCCGGGAATTTGATTCAAATAGTCCATGTAGGCGGCGCTGCTGCTCATGCTGCCAAAGATCAGGCTCGAGATCCCGCCCAAGATCGACGCCAGCAACGCGCCGACGACGCCGGTGATGAGCCCGAGGAGCACCCCTTGGCCGATGGTCAGGCCGGGCTGGGCTTTATCGCTCATACGGTAGATCCAGATCGCAAGTATGCCGCTCCCCCAAATCCCGGCCGCGCAGCATATATTGATGCAACCGAGAATGGGTATCTTCGACACCAGCGCCATTACGACACCGGCGATACCCGCGGCGATCAGCATGGATTTTGTGTTCATGGGCCTCCTCCAAGGGTTGATTTCCAAAATGAAAATTTTGAATTGAACCGCATTCCGCGGATACCCGGAATGGGAATGCGGGTGATACGTGCGGATTACGCCTGGGGCGGAGTTTGGGGTTTCAGGAGGTCTTCCCCTTCGCCGGTCATCGCGGATTTCACGGCGCTGATTATCCCGTAACCCCCGCCGACGAACATGGCCAGCCCCGTCACCAGGCGGATGATCCGGACATATCCCCCTCTGGCGTTAATGACGAGGGTCATGAATTTCTCGCCGTCCAGCGGCGGTTCGATCAGCGAGAGTGTCGCGATCAGGTCCATGAACGCGGGGAGAAACGCCACGATTCCACCGACCACCATGAGCAGACCGATGCCCAACAGCAGCGGCATGCGCTGCCGGTGGACCTGCTTCTGGTCCATCTCGACGACCTGTTCCACGAACCGCTTGGCCTGGCCCCAATCCCAGCCCGTCCGGCGGCACAGTTGAAAAATGATATCGTTTGGTTTTTTATGACCGGAGAGGCATCCGACTACCCATTTGCGCAGGTCGGGGTAACGGGTTGCGTCGATTTCGGAACCCTTCGGAGCGTAGTACATGCAACCTCTCAATCCCCGGAGTCGCGTTCGGTTTCCACTTCTTCCGGATCGAGCCGCACCCAAAGCATCAGCAGCTGCCCTTCTGCCGTGGGAACGGTGCGGGCGGCCTGAATGGGCGCCTGGGTGATCCGGCCGTCGGGGGCGCGGAATTCGAGCACGATCGGCTCGTGTTTTTTCCAGGCATGGTAGCAGCGTTCGACCAGCGCCGGTCCGTTAAACGTTCGCATCCGCGTCAGGGCGGAGCGGTAGGGGCGGATGCTGTCGCCCAGACTGGCGGGCCAGGCCGCGCCCGGATCCTCAAAAACGGGGGGCGGGCCTTCGATAATGGTGATTTTTTGCTGTGTGTTCATATGTCTTCGCGGCCTCATAATACCACGATTGCCATCCCCGGCGGAATAAATTCGCTTAAAAAAGTTGAACATGCCGGCCTCCATTCCAACCCACCACTGCTATAATCCTTAATGGGGATAACGGAAGGAACCGGAAAGCATTACAGCGTATTAATTCAAAATATACGGGGTGGGCCATGAAACAAGATCTGGATCGCCTGATGCGGGAACGCGGCCTGGACGCCTTGTGGATAACGGGGCCGGCCAACCATAACCCGGCGCTGGTGTATTTCACGGGCGTCGCCAATATCACCCGGGCGGATTTGATAAAAAAACAGGGCGAATCCCCCGTGCTCTTCCACTACCCGATGGAAAGGGAGGAGGCGGCGCGGACCGGATTGCGCTGCCGGAATCTCGGCGATTTTAATCTCGACGACATCCTCAAGGAAGCCGGAGGGGATCCGGCCAAAGCCGGGGCGATCCGCATGGCGCGGATTTTCCGGGAGATGGGCATCCGCGGACGCGTGGCGATCGGGGGGAATGTGGAACTCTCCTCGACCTGCGCCATGCTTGCCGCACTGCCGTCCCAGTCGCCGGATATCCAGATCGTTTCCGAAGGGGAGGATCCGGTCCTGATGCGGGCGCGTTCCACGAAGAGCCCGGATGAGATTGATCGAATCCGGTCGATCGGGCGGATCGCCACGGCGGTGATCGGGGAAACGGCCGCCTTTCTCTCCTCGCATGCCGCGCGCGGGGAGGTGCTCGCCGGCCGGGGCGGCGAGGCGCTGACGATCGGAGAGGTGAAGGCCTTCATCCGGCGCGCTCTGGCCGGGCACGGCGCCGAGGCTCCGGAAGGGACCATCTTCGCGCAGGGGCGCGACGCCGCGATCCCGCACTCCACCGGCACCGACGCGGAACCGGTCTGCATGGGAAAGACGATCGTGTTCGACCTCTTCCCTTGCGAAATGGGCGGCGGATATTTTTACGATATCACCCGCACCTGGTGCATGGGCTACGCGCCCGAAGATGTGGAGGACCTGCACCGCCAGGTATTGCTGGCATACGCGAATACGGAGGAGCAGATCCGCGCGGGGATGCGCGCCAATGAGGTCCAGCCGGCGGTTTGCAGCATGTTCGAAGCCAAGGGCCATCCGACGATCCGCAGCGATCCGAAAACGGAACGCGGGTATGTGCACCTGATCGGGCACGGGCTCGGATTAAACGTGCACGAGTCGCCGTCCTTCTCGTATGCGGATACCAACCGTGACGTGCTTCAGCCCGGGGCGGTTTTCACCATCGAGCCGGGGCTGTACTATCCGGAGCGCGGTATGGGCGTGCGGCTGGAAAATACCGTGTGGATCCGGCCGGACGGCGCGGTGGAAGTGATTGCGCCGTACCCCCTAAACCTCGTACTTCCGGTGCGGCGTGGAAGGACGCGGGGGACTGCCCCCAAGCGGCTGGCTCCCGCGCGGGGAAAGAAGACGCGCCCAGCCCCGCGCCGGAAAAAGCCGTCCACCCGGTCCCGAAAGCAGGCCCGATGAGCCCCGCCAAATCCACCCCGCCCGAGATCCGGGTGCTCGGCATAGAAACGTCCTGTGACGATACCGGGGCGGCCGTCGTCGGCAACGGCACGCGGATCCTCTCCAATATATTGCTTTCACAAAACGAGTTGCACGCGCGCTACGGCGGCGTGTTCCCGGAAATGGCTTCCCGCAGCCATGTGGAAACGATCGAGCCCGCCATCCGGCGCGCGCTCGAGGAAGCCCACCTGAGCGTGGAGGGACTGGACGCGGTGGCGGTCACGCGCGGGCCGGGGCTGGCCGGGTCGCTGGTGGTCGGCGTAAACGCGGCCAAAGGGCTGGCGCTGGCGGCTGGCCTTCCGATCCTGGGAATTCATCATTTGGAAGCGCACATCTACTCGCTGTGGCTCGGCCGGGAGGAGGAAGAATCCTTCCCCGTGCTGTGCCTGATCGTTTCCGGCGGACACACCGAGCTGTACCTGATGAACGGCCACGGCGATTACCGGCGGTTGGGCGGGACGCTCGACGACGCGGCGGGCGAAGCGTTCGACAAAGTGGCGCGCCTGCTCGGCCTGCCGTATCCCGGCGGTCCGGCGATCGAGGAAGCCGCCCGCACGGGCGACCCCGAATCGATCCGCTTCCCGCGCGCCTGGCTGGAAGACACATGGGATTTCTCCTTCAGCGGATTGAAGACCGCCGTGTTGCGTGAAGTCCGGAAGCACCAACCGGCGCTCGCGGCGGGCATCGATCCGCCGGCGCCGGGCCTGCCCATCCCGAATCTCGCGGCCTCCTTTCAGGCGGCGGTGGTGGATGTTCTGGCGCAGAAGGCCGTCCGCGCCGCGCGGGAATTTGCCGCGAAGGAGATCCTGGTCGCCGGCGGCGTATCGGCCAACCAGGAATTGCGGTCCGCGCTGCAGAAGATCGCGCCCTGCCCCGTCCGCACACCGCCGCTCGAGCTTTGCACCGACAACGCGGCGATGGTCGCCGCCGCGGGCTTCTTCCGTTTTCAGGCCGGAGTGCGATCGCAATTGAACATGGACGTGAGTCCGGATTTGGAATTGGTGGAGAAATAATTCCGCCTGTCCATTTTTGCGTCCCCTTGGAAAACACCCTTCTCACCGCGAAGCCCGCCCTGGTCGGGCTGGACCAGGGCCACAAAGGACGCGAAGGCGTTTCCAAGAGGTTTATTGGTTGAGATTGCCTGCCGGGAATTTCACCCCGGTTGTATTTCGGATTCTTAATATTAATAATGGAATCAGGGTTTACACCCAAGGTGGGATGACTCGGTATTAACTACTTTGGGAGGAATTATGAAAACCCCCGTCGACTGGCTTTTACAGGGACCCGCCTGGATCCGCTACCGGACCCGGATCGATCTGCTGGGAGAAAAGGAATCCTCCCCGGCGGCCGTCTCCGACCGGAAGGAAATGCTGCGCGATAAACAAATCTCCGGCTTGATCAATTCCCTGGAGCGCTGGCCCGGCGCGACGGTGAAAAACCACAAACAGGCGGATCTGCCTTCCTATAAACTATCCTTTCTGGCGGAAGCCGGAGTGCGCCGCGGCGATCCGAAGCTCGACGACATTGTTCGCAAAATCCTGAAACAAACGCCGGCGGACGGCATCCCGCGGCTGCCGATCTTGATCCCAAAGCCGTTCGGCGGTTCCGGAAAGGTGGAGCAGGCCTGGGTGCTGTGTGACGCGCCGGTGATCCTGCACTCTCTGATAAAAATGGGATATGGTGATGAAGCCCGGGTCCACAAAGGGATGAACGCCCTGGCGGAACTCGCGCGGGAGAACGGCTGGCCGTGCGTTGCCGCGCCGGAACTCGGGAAATTCCGCGGGCCGGGCCGGAAGGACGATCCCTGCCCGCAGGCCAACCTGTTGATGCTGGAAGCCCTCGCGGAAGACAAGTCGTTTGCCAAGAGCGCGGCCGCGCGCAACGGTTTGGAAGCGTCGCTGGCGTTGTGGGCGGAGCGGAAATCGCGCAAGCCCTATTTATTCGGAATGGGGACGGATTTTGGAAAGTTAAAGGCGCCGCTCATCTGGTACGACCTGCTGCACGTACTGGATGTACTTTCCCGTTTTCCGCCGGCGCGGAAGGATGCGCGCTTCAAGCAGATGGTCCGGCTGCTCGAATCCAAAGCGGACCGCGAAGGGCGATTCCAGCCGGAATCCGTCTGGATGGCTTGGAAGGGATGGGAATTTAATAACAAGAAGGAGCCATCGCGCTGGATCACCTTTCTTGCACACAGGGTCCTGATCCATGCCTGAATTCGGCTTTTAAATCGACTTACGATATCTTTTTATTCCGATTTATATTCCCTGCGCCGTGCATTCTTTGGAGGTTTTTTGGAGGTTTCCGCGTGCCGGTGAGCATGGATTGTCGTATGATTTATTACTGAGAGCCAAGGAGGAAATATAAAAATGAAAAAATGGATTCTTCCCTTGTTCATCGGGACCCTGCTGCTTCTCCTATCGGCCTGTTCCCTCCTCCCCACCGCCGGAGGAAAAGGCGATGCGGGGGATGAAGCGCAAGCCGGCGACGGACAGACCGGAGGCAATGGGGACGATGGCAAGGCCGACGGCGGCCAAGAGGAAGAATGGGGATTGGACCTCTCGATTCCCGATGAATCCGTGCCATATGGAATCTACGTCGGTGCCAACGTCAGCGGGCATTGTGACCCGTACAAGAACAACGGCGGTTTTGAAAAGATGACCTTCGACTCCGTCTTCCATAAGATTGTCTTTGTGAGGCCGGGCGCCAAAACCTCCATCACCAAATACGGAGGGATGTACAAAGCGGGGGGTGAAGGGAATTTCCCTATGATCGGAATCGGGATCCCGGGGGAAGGCGAACTGGGCGATTTCACGCTTTGCCCGCAATACGAGGATGAGAAAGGATGCGCGTGCCATGTCACCAACGGACCGAATCCGTTCGAGCCGAGTCTCTCATTAATGCCGCCCGAAGACGATATGGGTCTCGTTCCCATGGTTGGAACCCCTGCGCCGAACACCCTCGGCACTGCACTCCTGTATTTCTCGATCGGCGGAACCAAGGATTTGAGCCCGATCATGGAATGGGAAGGTTGTGTCGGAAGCGGCGCGTTGGGCGGCTCGCTCGAACCGGTCGATGTGTACTTTGTGGTTACGTGGGATCAATTGCTAGCGGGTGAGGAGTTCGCCGAAGGCGCCATCACCGACGACGAGGGCGAAACCTGGGAATGGTCGATCCGGTTCATGCCGGGATATTGACGGCGGCCGGCGGCAGACCGACGCGGTTCGTCATCCCCGCGTGGTGTTAGCGGGGACCGCGTCGGTCTGCCTTGACGGAACCCGGACGCTTCTATAGAATCTGACCATATCAACGGGGAGCCCGTAACCGGGCTGAGAGGAAGGCGCACAGCCTTCGACCCGCAGAACCTGCTCCGGGTAATGCCGGCGGAGGGACCGCGTGACTCACCATCACCCTCCGGCGGCGGAGGTTTTTTTTATGTCCCATCCACGGGCTGTGATCTTCGCCAACGGTTTGCTGCCGGATCCGGAAGCCGCCAAACGCCTGCTGCGGGAAGACGATCATTGGATCGCGGCGGACGGGGGAAGCCGGCACGCGCTGGCCCTGGGTAGCGCGCCGGACGTTTTAATCGGCGACCTCGACTCCCTTCCGGATGAGGCGCGGGATTCACTTCAACGCGCCGGAACGAAAATTCAGCCATACGCTTCCGATAAGGATGAAACGGATCTGGAACTCGCGATCGCTTATGCGGTACGGGAAGGATATTTCAGCATCCTGATCCTGGCCGGACTGGGCGGCAGAACCGATCAGACACTGGCGAATCTTTCCCTGCTGACCGACCCGGCGCTTGCAGCCCTGGACGTCCGCATCGATGACGGATGCGAGGAGGCGTTCCGGATCGGAAAAGCGACCGCCGTGCTCGGTTCGGCGGGGGACATCATTTCCCTGCTGCCGATCGGCGTCCCCGCCGAAGCGGTGACCACCGACGGGTTGATGTTCCCGCTGAGCGGCGAAACGCTGGTTCCCTTCCGGACGCGCGGCATAAGCAACCGAATGATGGGAGCGCGGGCCGCCATCAACGTAGAAAGAGGAATTCTGCTGTGCATACATACCCGATCCAAAACCTGATTCGCGAAGGCGCGAAGACCGGACGGCGAAATACGATCTTTGGAGCCGCGTCCATACTGTTCCTGCTGTTCCTTCCGGCCTGCCAGTCGGCGAGCCCGGAGCGCACCATCACGCTGATGACGCATGATTCCTTCGCCGTCAGCGAATCGGTCTTGCGGCAGTTCGAAGAATCGACCGGAGCGAAGGTGATCGTCCTCGAAAGCGGCGACGCCGGCGCGGCGCTCAACAAGGCCATCCTGACCAAGCAGGCGCCGTTGGCGGATGTGTTTTACGGCGTGGACAACACCTTCCTGAGCCGCGCCCTGCAGGAAAATATCTTCGAGCCGTACGCCTCGCCGATGCTGGAAAACATTTCCACCCAGTACCGGCTGGATCCCGAAAACCGCGCGCTGCCGGTGGATTTCGGAGACGTGTGCATCAACTACGACCGGGAATGGTTCTCCTCGCAACCGCTGGCCGTGCCGCAAACGCTCGAGGAGCTGGCGCTTCCCGCATACGAAGGACTGCTGGCCGTCGAGAATCCCTACACGTCCTCCCCCGGGCTGGCCTTCCTGCTCGCCACGGTGGCGCATTTCGGGCCGGAGGGATTTCCGGAATACTGGGAAGCCTTAAAAGCAAACAAGACCGTGGTCGTCGACGGTTGGGAGACGGCTTACTACACCAACTTCAGCGCATTATCCGGCAAAGGCCCGCAGCCGATGGTGGTCTCCTACGCCTCCAGCCCGGCGTTCGAATTCATCTATGCCGATCCGCCGCGCGACGAACCGCCGACCGCTTCGCTCACCGGGCCGGATATGTGCTTTCGCCAGATTGAGTTCGCCGGCATTTTGGCCGGCACGGCCAACCGCGATCTGGCGGAAAAGCTGGTGGATTTCCTTTTGAGTATTCCCTTCCAGGAAGATATCCCGCTCCAGATGGCGGTGTTTCCGGTCAAGGCGCAAGCCGCGCTTCCGGACGCTTTCATCCGGTTCGCGCCGCTCCCCGAGCAACCCGCCGTTCTGGCGCCGGATGAGATCACCGCGCATCGCGAGGAATGGATGGAGACGTGGAAGGAAATCATGCTGCCGTAGCGCGCATGGCATCCCTGCGCGAGCGGCTTGCCCGTTTTCCGGTAAAGCGGATCCTGCTGTGGATCCCCGCCGTGCTGTTTATCGGCGTGTTTTTCTATTCCCCGCTGTGGGCCATCCTGCGGACAGGGATCGAGGCCGCGCGGGAAAGCGGCTGGGAATCCCTCCCGATCCGGCGCGCCGTGGACGTTCTGGGGTTCACCGTCTTCCAGGCGTCGCTCTCCACTTTGATAACGTTGATCGTCGGATTGCCCGGGGCGTACCTTTTCGCCCGCTACGAATTTCCGCTTAAGCGGGTCCTGCGCGCCCTGACGCTCATTCCATTCATCCTGCCGACGGTGGTGGTGGCGGCGGGATTCGAAGCACTGCTCGGATCCCGCGGCTGGATCAACCTGGCGCTGATCCAATCCGGCCTGATCGAAGCGCCGGCGGTGTTTCTGCACACGCTCGGCGCGATCCTCCTGGCTCACGTTTTTTACAATACCTCGATCGTCCTGCGGCTGGTGGGCAACGCCTGGGAACGGCTGGATCCGCGCCTGGCCGCCGCCGCGCGCATGCTGGGCGCCGGCCCGCGGCAGGCCTTCACCCGGATTACTTTGCCGCTGCTCGCGCCGCATTTGCTGGCGGCCGCGGCGCTGGTTTTCCTTTTCGATTTCACATCCTTCGGGGTGATCCTGATCCTCGGCGGGCCGGCGTTTTCGACCGTGGAAACGGAGATCTACATCCAGGCGCTGCAGGCGCTCAACCTGCCCGCCGCCGCGCTGCTTTCCATTCTGCAGATCGCATGCACCCTGCTGTTGATCGTCATTTCCTCGCGGCTCTCGGAACGCGCGGAGGCCGGAACCGGGCGGATCGGTTTCCATGCCGCACGAAAGCCCCGGTCGATCGCGGAAAATGCCGCCGTGGGATTGCTTGCGGCAATGCTGGCCCTCCTGTTCTTCCTGCCGCTGGCTTCGCCCGTGGCGCGGTCGTTCCTGCGGACGGACCCGGCAACGGGGGAGCGTTCGACGGTGGAAACGGGATGGACGCTCGATTACTACCGCGAACTGTTTTACAACCGCAGGGGATCGGCCTTCTTCGCGACTCCAATCGAGATGGCGGGTAACTCGCTGCGGATCGCTTTCGCGACGGGGGTTCTGGCGCTTCTGCTCGGGATCCCGGCGGCGGCGCTACTGGCCCGCCCGAACCGGCTCGACCGTTTTTTAGAGCCGTTCCTGCTTCTACCGCTCGGGACGTCCGCGGTATCGCTCGGTTTGGGGATGCTGCTGGTGTTTTCCCGTCCGCCGGTGGATTGGATCCGTTCGCCGTGGATGCTGCCGGCCGCCCACAGCCTGATCGCTTTTCCGTTCGTGG
>JBAVFZ010000312.1:0-2862 GCA_049684495.1 Anaerolineales bacterium
TGGATTACCGGTGGATCGGCTTGGCCTGCCAAGCCGAATGGAGTTGCGCATGTTCGCGCCGGCAGGGATGAAGTTCCCGCGGATGGAAGTGCCATCCCGGGCGGCACGCCGCATTCCATAATGGGAAGGGATCGATCATGCTCTTTCTCCCTGCATCACCCGACGAGGTGATGGAAGCGATCGTAAAAATTCTGGATATTCAACGCCTGGAGAAGAAGCCCTCCGCGTGGGTATTCAACGAATGCATCGCCTGGGAAGATCAGAACCGGTTCGAGATCGTTCCGGTATACGGGAAGTTTTACCATATATCCTCGCAGGCCAGGCGGGTGTCGGAAAAGGAAATTTCGTCGGAGGAATTGAAAAAGGATCTGGAGCGGCTGTACAACCGCTATTGGAGTCTGCCGCAGGTGCTTTGGCGTTTCCTGATCGGCGCGGTGAAATTGCTGAGCATTGGATTGCTGTTTATGACCGTCGGCGTGGCGCACTTTGGCCTTAGCGCCTGGGTGGGTAATGTGCCGGCGGCGGGGATCATCATCGGGGCCCTTCTGGCCATCGTCCTGGTTCCGCAGGGGGTGGGTGAAATCTGGAAATGGCTGCGGAAACGCGATGATGAGAAAACCGTCCGCTACCAACAGTCGGTCCTCCAGCGGATGGGCAGGGTCTTCCTTTCGCGATGTCCGAATTGCGGAAGGTATCTAGGGGACCTTCCTTTGGACGATGACGGATCGGTACGGTGCGAGTGCGGATATACGATTGAACGGAAATCACCGAAGACCCAATAATCCGAAGCGGTTAACCCGCGCCCGTGTTCACGGGCGCTTTTTTATTTTTAAACCTTCCTCACCCCTTCCCCTCTCCTGACATATGTCAGGAGAGGGGAAGGGAATCAGCGGCTCGAAAGAAAAGACACAATAAGTTTTTCCGCCAGCGTTTCCGCATCCGGGCCGGATACGATCCAATGGATTTCGGGGTCGTTGGGACGGAACCAGTTCGCCTGGTGGCGGATCAGGCGGCGGGTGGCGCGCCGGATCTCGATCATGCATTCTTCCAGGGAGAGTTCGCCGCGCAAATGGCGCACGATTTGGCCGTACCCGAGCGCGGAGAAGGCCGGAAGGGCGGGGGAGTATCCGCGCGCCAGCAGGCCGCGGACTTCCTCAACCCATCCCGCGGCGAGCATGCGACCGATCCGGGCATCCACCCGTGCGTACAATTCGGGCCGCGGAAGATTCAATCCGATAAGCAACGGTTGAAAATGGACCGCCCCGCGGCGGCGCAGGTCGGAAAACGGTTTCCCGGTGGACAGGACGACCTCCAGAGCGCGGACCACGCGCCGCATGTTGCGCGGGTCGATGCGCGCGGCCGCGGCCGGATCGGCCTGCTGTAATTCGGCGTAGAGGGCTGCGGAGCCTTCCCGCCCAGCCCGGTCTTCGAGCTGAGTTCGCAAATCCGGAGTGGAAACCGCGGGGGGTATTACCCAGCCTTCCAGGAGGGCGCGCACGTACTGCCCGGTTCCGCCGACTACCAGCGCAAGCCGTTCGCGGGAGTGGATCTGACGAAGAGAATCGAGGGCGGCGGCCTGAAACTCCGCAAGGCTCCAGGGGCGGCCGGGATCGGCGACGTCGATCAGATGATGCGGCACCTCGGCCCGCACGGCCGGCGAAGGTTTATCGGTGCCGATATCGAATCCGCGGTAAAGCAGGCGGCTGTCGGCCGAGAGGATCTCCCCCTGAAGCCGGCGTGCCAGAATCACGGCGGCCGCGCTTTTCCCCGAGCCGGTGGGCCCGACGATGAAAATCACCCGGGGCAGTGGATTTCCTTCAGGCATGGACGGCATTTTCGAAAACCTCCAGCCGCTTTATCACTCCGGAAGAGTCGAATTCGACCGCCACCACATCGATCCGCCACGGCGAATCGGATATCTCGCGTTGTTGGAGATAATATTCCGCGGATGCCAGAAGATGTTTTCTTTTGCGCAGCGTGACCGCTTCCTCCGGCAGGCCGTGGGTCCGGCTGCGGCGCGTTTTTACTTCGACAAACACGGTGGATCCTGCCCGCCGGGCGATCAGATCCAATTCCCCGTAGGGAGTGCGCAGATTGCGCGCGAGTATTTCATATCCCAATTTGGCAAGGTGGGCGGCGGCCGCTGCTTCCCCGCGATCGCCGAGGAGCTTATTCCCGACCGTCACGGCCGAATCTTTCCCGGCGGGATGGAACCGCGCCGCGTGCAGCGGCGGCAGGCAACAGCGGGGAGGAACGGCAAACACGGCACCGTTTTCTTCAATCCGCCTGCAGCAGGCTGCGCAGGAATGCCGCCAATTCCACCGGCAGCTGGTTAACCGTCATTCGCAGGAATCTCCATCCCTGGTGCAGTTGTTTGGGAGTCAACTCGGATAGCCAGCCTTGCGTCTCCTGAGGGCTGTCGTCCGCCAGCCGGAGAAGAAGATCGGATGCCAGCCGCATCGTTTCCGGATCCGTTTCCGTGAATATCATCGGCAGCAGCTCGAATGCGGAGAAGATGGAATCGGATGTCTTTTCCCCGGCCCATGCCCGTAGCGCCATCCAGCCAAACCGCCGGCGCGGGGGCTCGCGGGCTTCGATCCAGGTCCGGATATCGGCGCGGAACAACAGCGTATTGGCGGCTCGCAGCGGGGGACAGGTATGGACGGCAAGATCCTGCAAAACGGTCGGATCGTTCGATTCTTCAAGCCACTTCAGAAGCAGGGTTCGCACATCACCGGGATCGCGGGAAAGGCCTGCGAGAAACGCGGCCAACTGCTTTTCCTCAAGCTTTCCGGCGTTCCAGATCGCGGAGGCCGCGGCAAGCACCCGGCCGCTGTTTTTCTGCGCGACGGGGAGCAGCGC
>JBAVFZ010000313.1:0-21217 GCA_049684495.1 Anaerolineales bacterium
GGGGTGGGGAGGTTAGGTCGGTTTGCCCATGTTCTACCATCTCTGGACTGAAGGCTGTCAGATGAACGCGTCGGATTCCCGGCGCGTGGCCGGGGCGCTGGAAGCGCTCGGGTACCAGCCGGCCGCGCGCCCCGAGGACGCCGACGTGATCGTGCTCAACACCTGCGTCGTGCGCCAGAGCGCGGAGGATAAAGCCTACGGCCGTTTGACCTCGCTGCGCCCGCTTAAAATCCGCAATCCGCAACTGGTGATCAATTTGATGGGATGCCTGGTTGGGCGGCGGGAGCCGGACGTCTTGCGAAAACGCTTTCCGTTCGTGGATGTGTTTTCGCCGCCCTCGGATCCGCGGCCGCTGGTGAATTTCCTGCTCAGCGAACGGCCTGTCCATGCATCGGGGGAGACAATCGCCGCCCTTCAATCGGCCGTTTCAGAAGATTCGACGCCCGGCCTGGCGCGCTTTCCATTCCTCACTCCCGGCGATTCCGGCATGCCGCCGGCAACCGCGCTGGTGCCGATCGTACTCGGATGCTCGCACGCCTGCACCTACTGCGTCATCCCTTACCGCCGCGGGGGCGAGCGCTCGCGCCCGGAAACCGAGGTCTTGAAGGAGATCCGCGATTGGGTCGCGATCGGAGCGCGTGAGGTCACGCTGCTGGGGCAGATCGTCGACCGCTACGGCAAAGATACCGGCGGACCAGGACTGCCCGCGCTGCTTCGAAAAGTCCATGCCGTCGATGGATTGGAACGCATCCGCTTCCTTACCTCGCACCCGAATTGGATGACCGACGAACTGATCGCGGCCGCGGCGGATTTGCCAAAAGTGTGCGAGCACATCGAAGTGCCGGTCCAGGCCGGCGACGACGCGGTTCTCGAGCGGATGAAGCGCGGCTATACGGCGGAGGATTATCGCCGCCTGATCGGCCGAATCCGCGAAAGAATTCCCGGCGCCTCGATCGCCACCGACGTGATCGTCGGTTTCCCGGGCGAGACGGAAGCGCAGTTCCAGCACACGTACGACCTGCTGGCCGAACTGCGGCTCGATGTCGCCCATCTGGCGCGCTATTCGCCGCGGCCGGATACATACTCCGCGCGCAACTTCCCGGACGATGTCGCGCCCGGGGAAAAAATGCGCCGCTTCCGGCTGCTCGAGGAATTGCAGGAACGAGTTGCGGTGGAGAAAAATGCCGCGTTGCTCGGGAAAACGCTCGAGGTGCTGGTCGAGGGAAAGCACAAAGGTCGCTGGTTCGGCCGCACGCGGACCAACCGGCTGGTGTTTTTCGACGACCCCTCACGCGAGTGGAACGCGGAACGGATCAATGTTGAAATAACTCAAACTTCAGCGTGGAGTTTGCAGGGAAAGATGGAAGAAAATAGACAGGATTAACAGGATTTGGTCAGGATTTACAGGATTTTAAATTTTAAAAAGAAATCCTGTCAAATTTTAGTCGCTATAATAAAAAATCGCCGGATGTTATCCGGCGATTTTTTCTTCAAACGTACCCCACCATGCCGTGTGCTGCGTGATTTTGAACCTGCTTTCGCAGGTGGGAACCTACCGTCGGGTCCAGCCTTGGCCGAAGCCTATCGCTTCGCCCTCGTGAGATAAGTTCCCGGGTTCAGAGTATTGGCTCAAAACCGTTGTGCAACATCACGAGCACAGCAGGGCGCGATTCTTATACCACCATTGCCGGGTCCGTGCAATTACCCGTGCGTAAAAAGCTTCTCCTTTATCGGGTTGCGGGAAGCTTGCGGTTATGGAATTCTTTCCGCCGATTCAGGCCGGCCGGGAAAAGCGCATCCGCCTTCCGGACGCCCGGTATCTCGAAGCCTGCCCCTTCCCCTTTTTAAAGGAACACCACCCGGTTGCGTCCGGAATGTTTTGCGGCGTACATGGCCGCATCCGCCCGGGCCAGCAAACCCGCCAGATCCTGCACGCCCTCGCCCAGGCTGGATACCCCAATGCTGATCGTGAGGTTTACCTGCGGACCGCTGGTTTGCGCCGGTTCGCTGTTGATCCGGCGGCAGAGGCGTTCGGCCACCAGTTTGGCCATTTCCGGCTCGGTTTCGGTAAGCAGCACGGCGAACTCCTCCCCGCCGTATCGGCCCAGAATATCCGTTTGCCGTAAAACACCGTGCAGGCGTTCGGCCAAAATATGCAGGACCTCGTCTCCGATCCCGTGGCCGTGGGTGTCGTTGACATCCTTGAAGTGATCGATGTCGATCATGATCGCCGCCGCAGGTCGTTTGTATCTCAGCGCGCGCGCGATTTCCCTTTCGGCCAACTCGAAGAAATGCCGGCGGTTGGAAATCCCGGTCAGGATGTCCACGTCCGCAAGGCGTTCCAGTTCCTTGTCCTTTTCCAGAAGGGCCTGCACCAGCAGCGCGCCCTTGAGCGGGCTGCTGATCAGCCGCGGCAGGGCATCGTATACCATCTCGTCCGCGCCGGGGCTGGCTTCGAAGACCGCCAATCCAATATGCGAATCCCGGAAATATAGGGGGGAAACCACCAACGCATACGGGCGATCGAGCGGAAGCAAATCCTCCGGAACCAGCCGCGGGGCGGGATACAAGCGCCCCTTTTCCGGCAACGGCTTCCGGCCCTGCTCGCCGAGGGCAAGGATCAGGTGCGCGTCCCCGGTCGGCCGGTTTGGATCGTCGTACATGGAGAGGTACGTGCCGGCGATGTGCAAGCGCGGCAACTCGACCACCAGGGCCTCGATCAGCTTATTGACATCGAACAGGGTGATGAATCGCTGCCCCGCCTCCCGTAAAAGGTAATCCTGGTATCTGCGGTGCAACTGAACGAAGACCTGCCAGCGCGTCTCCGCTTCGGCCACGGTGATCCGGGCCTGATGCAGAAGATCCTCCGCCCGGAGCATGACCTCCTCGCCGGCGAGCAGTGGACAAACGCGGCGGCGGAAAACCGAGAGAAAATTCTGCCAGGCCCCCCAGCGATCGAACCCCGACATCATCGTGCGATCCTGAAAAGCGCCCAATCGTGAAAGAAAAATGCTTCCTTGCTTGTGCCGCAGATCGGACAAAAAAGCATCCCACAACTGCTCCGCCCAATTTTTCGGCAAATCGGCGCTTACGTGTCCGAGAATATCGCGGATTTCCTTTACGGTCTCGACGCGGCATCCGGCCAGCCGATCCGGCCAGGAATTTGCCGGGTGGCCGGAAGCGGACGGTTGGATGCCCCGCGAAGATCCGGCTTGGGCCACCACCGGGGAAGGGCACCCGCAGGTCTGGCGGATGAGCAGCTTTGCGGGCAGGATTTCCTCGGCCGGGACCTGCGCTCCACCGATCTGAGCCAGCAGTATTTCCACGGCGTGATACCCTTGCTCGATCATCATCAGGGGAGATGTGGTTATATGAAGCGGGGAAGCTTCCTTGGCGGCTTCTTCACCGTCGTAACCCACCACCGCGACATCCTGGGGAACGCCGAAGCCGCATTCCTGAAGGGTCCGCACCACCCGTGCGGCAATCACATCCCCCACCCCCATCACCGCCTGAAAATCGGCGCCCGGGCGCAGCTGCCGGTCGCGGACCAGCACCAGAATATTCTCGTTCGCCGTCCTCCAGGGCGCCGGCGGCGTAACCAGTCTCGGATCGACAGCCAGGTTGTTCTTGGCCAGGACATCAAGGTATGTGGCGTAGCGCTGTTCCGCATCGATGTTGTCCTCCGGGCCGCGGAT
Source organism: Anaerolineales bacterium (assembly GCA_049684495.1). Taxonomy (GTDB): domain Bacteria; phylum Chloroflexota; class Anaerolineae; order Anaerolineales; family RBG-16-64-43; genus JAFGKK01. The sequence continues at coordinate 3,696 of JBAVFZ010000313.1, forward strand.
AAACGCGATCCGCCCGAAACCGTGATCCCGAATCAAGTGCTCGAGTACTTGGCGTACGCCGTCCAGGGAATCCATCCCCAAGAACGGCAGACCTTCCACTTTTCTACCCACGCAGATTATCGGAAGCGGTTTGAACCGGTCGCAAAAAACGCGCAATTCCTCGTCTGAAACGACGCTGCCGATCGCGCTGGTCCAGATGATCAGACCGTCGACAAGATCCGGGTCCACCAGATCGTAAAGCATATTCGGCATGTCGGTGTACGCCTCGTGATGGGCATGGATCTCATCCCCGGCGTAGAAGACGAGGTTGACACCTTTGCTTTGCGCCGCGCTGAGAACTCCGCGCCACAATTCCACGGAAAGGGAGTGCCACATTCCGGTACTGAGCAAGCCTATGGTTGTGCGCTTGCCCGAAGGCTGGCTTGGGGCGGGGAGTGTCGAGTCGTCTGTCATGCTTTAATTGTATCGGTTTTGCGCCGGGAAGTGGTTTTTTTTGCCTCCTTTTTACCTTTTCTTCGATTTTCCGGCAGGAGATGGCTGTTTTTGTGCCGGTCCTGCCCGGACGAAGGTTGACCGGGTTCAGATTCCGATGAAACCTCCCGGATCCCATGAAAATCCCGGTTCGGATAAACCGGGATTCTTTGGATTAAAAAAACAACCCGCGCTGGAGGGGTCGCGCGGGTTTGAGGTTACGAACCGCAGAAGAAGTTTTTAATGCGTTTCGTCGAGCAGGCGGATGTGCAATTCCTTCAATTGGCGCGGGTCGGCCGGGGAAGGCGCGTCCGCCATCACATCCAGCGCCTGCTGGTTCTTCGGGAAGGCGATCACCTCGCGGATGTTGGGCTCGTCCGCCAGGACCATCGCCAGCCGGTCGATCCCGGGCGCCATGCCGCCGTGCGGCGGCGCGCCGTATTCGAACGCCTCGAGCAGGTGCCCGAACCGCCCTTTGATCTCCGACTCGCTCAACCCGATCCGCTCGAATACTTTATGTTGAATGTCGCTGCGATGGATGCGGATCGAACCCGATCCCAGCTCGATCCCGTTGATCACCAGGTCGTACGCGTCGGAAAGCATCGATCCCGGATCCGTATCCATTTTGGCGAGATCCGCCTCTTTGGGCATCGTGAAGGCGTGGTGTTCCGCCTCCCAGCGCTTCTCTTCCTCGTTCCAATGGAACATCGGGAAATCCAGGATCCAGACGAGGGAGATTTTATCCTTGTCCGCCAGGTTGAGCCTGTCGCGGAAGAGCAGGCGCAGCGCGCCGAGCACTTTGTTGGCCGTCATCAATTTGTCCGCCACCAGGAGGATCAAATCCCCGTCCGCGGCGCCGGTCAATTGCTTCAACGCGGCAGCTTCCTCGGCGGCGACGAATTTGGCAACCGACCCTTTGACTCCCTCGCCGGTGTAGGCGACCGTCGCCAGCCCCTGCCCGCCCTGCTCGCGGGCGAACGCCATCAGGTCGTCGACATCCTTGCGGCTGTACCCCGCGCACCCGGGAACGGCGATGCATTTGATGACCCCGCCGTTCTTGAGGACTTCCTGAAACACCTTGAACGGACTCTTGGCAAACACGGCGCTGGCATCCCCAAGCTCCATGCCGAAACGCAGATCGGGCTTGTCGATCCCATAGCGGTTCATCGCGTCGGTCCAGGTCAGGCGCGGGAACGGCGCCTGCTGGATTTTCTTGTGCGGCGCGACGGCCGGGATCAGCTCAGTGAAAAGCCCTTCGATGATTTCCAGCACATCGTCGCGGTGGACGAAGGACATTTCCAGGTCCAGCTGGGTGAACTCCGGCTGGCGGTCGCCGCGCTGGTCTTCGTCGCGGAAGCAGCGCGCGATCTGGAAGTAGCGCTCCACGCCGGCCACCATCAGCAGCTGCTTGAGCTGCTGCGGGCTTTGCGGCAGGGCGTAGAAGCAGCCGGGATGGACGCGCGACGGCACCAGATAATCCCGCGCGCCTTCCGGGGTGGTTTTAAAAAGGATCGGCGTTTCGACCTCGATAAATCCGCGGACGTCGAGATAGTCGCGCATGAATTTTGTGATTTTATGGCGCAGGACCAGGTTCTTTTGCAGGCGCTCGCGGCGCAGATCCAGGTAGCGGTATTTCAGACGCACGTTCTCGTCGACGGGCGATTCCTCGTTGATGTTAAAGGGCGGAGTGAGAGCGGCGTTGAGGACCACCACCTCGCGGCTTTCGACCTCCACTGCGCCGGTGGCCAGGTTGGGATTCTCCATCCCGCTCGGGCGGCGGCGGACGATCCCGCGGATCTGGACCACGAACTCGTTGCGCAGCTTGGCCGCCGTCTCGTGCGCGGCGGCCGCCAGCTCCGGATTGGCCGTCGCCTGCACCACCCCCCAGCGGTCGCGGATGTCGAGGAAGATTACCCCGCCGTGATCCCGCCAGCGGTCGACCCACCCGGCCAGGGTGACTTCTTTGCCGACATCCCCGGCGCGCAGTTCGCCGCAGCGGATGGTCTTGTACATACTCGCCTCCCAAAGGAACCGTCCATCGACCTTCGTTCGCCGATCGGATAAGGCCGGATTATACCGGATTCAATCGGCGCTTCCGTTCCACATCATGGTTTTCAGAATCCTTCCCGCTCCGTGAGTGCCGGCAGGAGAACCATCCGGATTCAAGTGGGGCAACTTCATCCAACGATGTTCACCGGATTTCGTCCCGCCGCCAACCGGGGTAGAATTCCCGCCGGGCAATTCGGCTCCAGTGCGCGCGCCGGAAAACCCGCGAGGTGTCATGCTTTCACCAAAATGGCCGCCCGGCTTCACAGCCGTTCTCTTTTTGGGATGCGTATCCGCATGCACGGTCTCTCTCCCCCTGCCGGCGCCGGCAGCCGTGCCCGCGCAGGAAACCCTTCCGGCCGCCTCCGAACCCGGTGCCCTGTTGGCGGAAATCATCGCGCAAGTGACCCCGGCCCCATTATCCAAGTCCATCGGCGACCTGAGCGGCGAATGGCCGGTCGAGATCGGCGGCGAACCCTACACCCTTGCGAGCCGCGTTCACCTTAACGGCGATGCCGTCCTGAAGGCCACCCAATATGTGTATGAGCATCTCCGGAACCCGGAGCTGACGGTGACGTATTTCGATTGGCAGCTCCCGGCCGGCGTCGTCACCAAGGGGCGCAACGTCGTGGCGAGCCTTCCCGGGAGCACGCTTCCGGAGGAAATCGTCCTGATGACCGCCCACGTGGACGACATGGTGGACAAGGATGTCGACCCCGCCGGGATAGCCATCCCCCGGCCCCCAATCCCGGTTGTCGATCCGTTATGGAATAAATATCCGGCGCCGGGCGCCGATGATAACGCCAGCGGGACGGCGGGGGTTCTGCTGGCTGCCCAGATCCTAGCCGGGTACCGGTTTGCGCGCACGGTGCGGTTCGTGTTCTTTACGGGGGAGGAAAACGGTTATCTGGGGAGTTACGCCTATGCCAGCGCCATGCGGAATGCCGGTGAAAATATCGTCGCCGTTTTCAACCTGGATATGCTGGCGTACGACCGGAAAGGGGAGCCGGTGGTCGATGTGAACATGCGCGCGCCCGGGGATTCCCCGCTGGACGGACCGCTGGCCGACGTTTTTCTGAAGATTGTCGGCGACTACCGGCTCAATCTGGTCCCCGAGCGGCAATATCAAACCGGCTTCTACGTCGGCAGCGATCACGGCATGTTCTGGTTTCGGGGCTACCCGGCCATCTCCATCATGGAAGACGGCAGCGGCGATTTCAATCCCTACTACCACTCGCAATACGAGCGGCTGGAGCACCTGAACATGACCTATTGCACGAATGTCATCCAGGCCGCGGTCGGCGCGGTTGCATACATCGCCGGCCCATTGGGGCCAATTCCGGAAACGTAACGGGGAGCCGTCCTTCGGCGGATCGTCTTGTATTATCCGCCGTCAATGCAATTCTCCCGCCGATCCGGAGAATTGGGCGTGCGGCGTAATACGTTTCGGAGATCTATGGCTATCCCGCCCGGGTGCCGTTTGGCACGGGATTCTCGGGAATCGCCAGAACCGGGGTTATTCCATCTTCGTATCCGATATCGAACAACATTCCCTCCGAAGTCTCGCCCATCATTTTGCGGGGTTGCAGATTTACCACGAATAAGGTTTGTATTCCCTCTATGCCTTTCGGATTCGCTCGTTCCTTCTTTAAACCGGCCAGAATTTTTCGCCTATGATCGCCGAAATCGACGGTCAAACGAACGAGCGTGTCCGAACCCGGAATATCTTCGACCGTTACGATCGTTCCCACCCGAATATCAAGGTGTTGCAGTACGGATAAGGTTATTACCGGCTTTACGGGGGCTTCATTTTTCATATGTCGAGAGTCCATTAAAAAATCATTGGGCAAACTTGATTCGAAGGCCGCCCACCCAACCGCTATCCCGTGGGAATCCCTTCCCCGCGAGCGATGGCGAGGAGGTCCGAGAGCAGCCCATAGGCGGTTGTCTTCGCACTGGGTGCGGTTCCGCCGATGATCAACCCGGGAAGCGAATCCGTCTCCAGGAACAGGATCGTCCCCGTGCCGCCGACGGAAGCCAGCGGATCGTCCATGGAAACCTGTTCCGGCCGGACGGATCCCGCCACGCCGTCGGCGGTGCGGACGGCGCGGCATACCAGCTTGAACGGCCGGCCTTCCTCCCGCGCGCGGCGGACCTCCGCCGGATCCAGCCTGCCGATCCCCTGGCGCGTGACCGCCGCCGGCGCTAGCGGAAAATCCATCATCACGTTAACCAGCGCCGCCACCTTGAGCACGGCATCCCATCCCTCGACATCCGCCAGCGGATCGGTCTCGGCAATCCCGACCCCCTGCGCGGCCTGAACCGCCTCCTCGAAATCCATACCCTTTTCCATGCGGGTGAGAAGATAATTGGTGGTGGAATTGAGGATGGCGCGGAAGCCGAGGATGCGCGCCGCCGGGAGCGCTTCCCGCTGCATGGAAAAGACCGGCGTACCGTCCATGACGGAGGCTTCGAACAGAAAGCGCCGGCCGGCCTTTCGCGCCAGATCCCTTAAGTCGCGGTAGGCGAAGGCTGCCGGGCCTTTGTTGGCCGTGACTACATGCCGTCCGCCGCGGAGCGCGGCCCGGATATGGGAAACCGCCGGTTCGCCGTTCCCGCGGTCGGTGGGGGTGATCTCCACCAGCACGTCCGCCTGCGATTCCTTCAACAGGGATTCGAGCTCGGCCTCTTCAAACGAACGCTTCCCGATCCGCTCGCCGGCATCCGCCAGGCGGAGAATTTCCGCCGAGTCCAGGCCGGCCGGATTCCACGCGCACCCGTGCCGGCGGGTAGCCACGCCCGCCAGCTGAAAAGATGCCGCGTAGGTTTCCCGCAGGATGGATTCTTTCTCCTGCAGCAGGCGCGCCAGCGCGCGGCCGATGGTTCCGAAACCGAGAAAGAAAAGGTTGTATGTCTTCATCGTTATTCCGTGATCATCCGAGATGGGATGGAGGAGAATTGTACCCGGAATTTTATGGATTCTCCGGGATCTACGGGAAGTACCAATGTAAATAATAAATATTCCGGCCAGAGACCGATAAAATAATTCTTACCGCAAAGACGCAAAGGGCGCGAGGAAATTCATCATATTCTTCGGGTTCTTTGCGACGTTGCGGTCCAAGTTTTTTCCAGCATACTCTTTTGTAATGCGGCGATCAATCGACAACCCCATGCATAGAGGATCCGCAGTTGGGATTATAAGAGCACCTTCTCCACCGGTTGGCGCAGGGACCGCGGCATGGGATTCGCGTATCCGAAGCGGGCCAGAAGCTGGGGCAGATTGTACCCGAGGCCCATGGCGCTTTGGAACTGCCCGCGGACAACCGCAGCCTCGATCGGCGGGTTGAGGAATGCCGATTTTAGATTCAATGAGGTCATCGTAAGCGCCAAGCGCTCGTAAACCTGTCCGGCCAGCACCCAGGCTTTCCGATCATCCGTGTCCGTGGCGATCACGATCGCTCCTGAGGAACTGCCCAGTTTCCCGGAATCGCCATCCGCCTGCTGTTCCGGCCGCGTGCCGGACACAAACAGGCCCCCCAACCAGCGCGGAACTTCCGGATTGCCTGTACAGCGGGTGTAGAGACCGTCACGCGAAGCCAAAGCTTCCTTTTTATTGAAACGCAGCCAGCGGATCAATTCATCCAGAAACGCCCTATCGCCATATTGGAAAAGAGTTCCCTGACGGACAAATTCCTGAATCGCATCCAATCCGGTCCGGGTTGTGATGGTCTTCAACGTCACCCCCGGTTCCAACGCCAATGCCTGCATTTGATCAAGGGAGCCGTTCTCGACGGCCCGCCCGTCATATTCCGAGCGCGTATTCTGACGGACCGGGATGGCGGCGAACAACGGGCTATCCTGCGCGGTGCTTGCCGCAAGGCGGACACGGATGAAATCCTCCGGGTCCGGATATGTCACTTCGGTTGCATATCCCGCGGCTCGCGCCGCCACCAGCAGATTTTCCAGCGCACACCCCACGCTGATCCACAGCGAACGGTCTTGGGGATCCACGACCGGCAGACGCCGGGAATAATCGGGGTGGATTTCGATGCCATTCTCCAGAACGGCGAATTTCCAAGGCTGGGAATTATGACTGCTGGCGGCCAGTGTGGCATAACGAACGAGTTCCAGGAAATCGACGGGCATATCGGAATTCCTATTCAACGGCGTTCTAGATTCATCGGCCGTTTGATCGTAATCCAGCCAGGGCGCATATTCCCCGATCACATACGCGCCGGCGGCGGTCACGCCGCCCGCTGCGATGAGCTTCAGAAAACCGCGCCGGCCGATGGCAAACGAACGGGATTTCCCTGTTGGAGCGATCATGGGTGCGGGCATCCGGTTATCCAAAGCAGCCCGCTCATTCCCAGCGGAAGGTCTTGGCCGAAAGCAGCAGCCCGACAACAAGCACCCCCGCCAGGATGACCACCTCGGTCAGATGCCCGCTCCAGGCATCGCCCTTCCACAATCCCTGCATCAGCGTGACCACGTGCGTCAGGGGGAGGAACTTGCTGACCGCGCGGACGCCTTCCGGAAGGACGGCGAGGGGAATGGTCGCCCCGGAAAGGAACATCATCGGAAAGGCGATCACCATCCCCACCGTCTGGGCGATCCGGGCGGTGGGCGCAAGGCCCGCGATAAGGTATCCAAAAGTAAAAATGGCGAGGGCGCTCAGGGTGAATCCGCCCAGCACGCTCAACCAATTGCCGTCAAACCGCATGTGGTAGCCGAAGGTCCCGACCAGGACCAGCAGGATCACTCCCAGCAGGGTCATGAGGAAATACACCGCCACGTCCGATATTAAATAAACGGCCGGTGAGAGCGGGGAGACCCGAAAGCGGCGCAGCACGCCGGATTCCCGGGAGCTGGAGGTTGCGATCGGGATGCTCATCAACCCCACGCTGATGATGATCAGACCGATGTAGGCGGGAACCGAGACGTCGACCGTCCCGCGCCCGCCGAACATCGCCGAGGGCTCGTTGCCGTAAATCGAACCGAACAGCACCAGCATCATCGGCGCGTAAGCCAGGGTGAAGAAAAGCGCGATCGGTTCGCGCAGGTAGAGTTTGACCTGGGTGAAGGTGAGTTTTGCCAATGCGCGCATTGTTTCTCCTTAATCCCGCAGCTCGCGGCCGGTCAACGTCAGAAAGACATCTTCGAGACTCGCCTGCTCGGTGCGCAGGTCGCGGTAGCGGATCCCCTTCGCGCCGAGCGCCGCCACCACGCCGCCCACCAGCGTATCGCCGCGCCCGTATGCCACCACGCGGTCCGCCGCGGTTTCCACGCGGACTACGCCCGGCACCGCCTTCAGCAAATCCGCCGGGAGGGGCTCCTCCGTATAAAAGGCCACGCGGTTCTCGGCGTTCAAACTCCGGATCAGGTTGGGCGGCGTATCCAATGCGATGATCCGCCCGTGGTCGAGGATCGCCACCCGGTCGCACAACCGCTCCGCCTCTTCCATGAAGTGGGTCGTCAGAAAAACGGTCTTGCCCTTTTCGCGTATGTCCCGCACCAAGTCCCACATCGCGCGCCGCGCCTGCGGATCCAGCCCGGTAGTCAACTCGTCCAGGAACACCAATTCCGGATCGTTCAGGAGCGAGAGGGCGATGAACAACCGCTGCTTCTGCCCGCCGGAAAGGCTGGAAACGTAGGCGTTGCGTTTTTCCACAAGGCCCAGCCGGTCCATCAGGGACCGCCAATCCGCCGGCTTGTCATAAAAGGAACTGAAAAGGTCGAGCGCCTCCCAGACCTTGATCCGCGGCGAGAGCGCCGCCGATTGCAGTTGAACCCCGGTCCGTTTCCGCAGCGCTTGCGCATCCGCCTGCGGGTCCAGCCCCAGGACGCGCAGCGTGCCGCCGTCCGGCCGGCGCAGGCCCTCGCAGCATTCGATCGTCGCGGTCTTCCCCGCGCCGTTCGGCCCGACCATGCCGAATATCTCCCCCCGCCTGATCTCGAACGACACATCCTCCACGGCTACGACTTTCCCGTATAGCTTGCGCAGTTTGTCCGCTTTTAAAACTGTCATGCATGCCTCCCATCCAATCCGCCGGCTGCGAGTCTATTCCATCATTCATTATAGTTGTTGGCGTATTCTCAAACGGTATGTTGGAGTCCGAATCCGGACCGATTGCCGGCCGATGGGTGTTTTTCAGCGAAATACAGTGGGGATTGAATTCGGACAAGAGGCGTGCGGAAGGGATCTATGGAAAAATTTCTTGCAGCCAGGTCAGGGGATTAACCTGAACGCCGCCGACCCAAATCTCCCAGTGCAGATGGGGTCCGTCAACCCTGCCGGTGCGTCCGATCAGGCCGATTTCCTGTCCGGGTTCGACCCGCTGGCCTGGTTGGACTTCGATCGTATGCTGGTGGCAATAGCGGGAATAGACGCCCCAGCCATGATCGATGATCGTGGTGTTCCCGCAGATGGTCAGCGGTCCGGCGAAGATCACCCGGCCCGCAGCCGGCGCCAGGATCGGATCCTTCTCCCGGCCGGCGTAATCCACACCCGCATGGAACGAATAATAAGCGCCGTTGTTATAGCTGCGCCGGTTGCCGTACAACGACGTGATTCCTTTGCCGGCGGGCGCGAGGAACAATCCCTCCCAAAAGCGCGTTTCGGTGAAGGGCGCGACGATCGCGCGAACCTGTTCGGATTCCGCGGCAATGGTCTGGGGATCCAGAGTCTCCGGGGGAACCTTCAGGTCCGGTTCCATCAGATAGTTGCCGCTGATGAGCAGAACATCCTGTTCGAAGATCCGGCTGCTTCCATCGGCGAGCGTGACCGTCACCCGGAACGGATAGGTCCCCGGCGCGGCGGTGGCGTGGATTCCCTGGAGGGTTGCCAGCCGCTCGCCCAACGCCCGGAAATTCAGCGGCCAATCGCCCAGAGTCCCCGCCGTTTGGGCCTCTCCGGAAAGCGTGATGAAAATTTCTGAAGTCATCCCCTGTACGAGGGGCAACGCCCGGAATTGGATGTTGGTGATCGGCGCCGGCCATGCCCGGAGCGGCTGGTCTCCACCGACCGTGAGCAGCGATTGTCCGGAAAACTGATCCGCCTGGGAGGAAAGGTTGTTCAAGCCGGTCAACTCCCAGGGATTCTTTCCTTCCGCGGCGGCAAGCGCCAAAAGCGGTTTTCCGGCCGAAAGGGAAAGCATCCGGCCCGTTTCCCAACGGGGACCATCCGCCACTCCCGCTTCGGGCTCGACAATGATCATCGCCTGCCCGGCATACAGCCGCTCCGGATTCGTCAGCCGGTTCAAGCGCAGCAGCGTGTCCGCGGGGACCCCGGTCCGGAGCGAAAGCGTCGCGAGGCTTTCACCCAGCTCCACGATCCGGGTGGAAAGGATTCCGTGGATCCCCTCATAGCCCGGGATGACCAGCCGGTCGCCCGGATTGATAATGTGATTTGCCGAGAAACCGTTGGCGGCCAGAAGGTCGGGGATCGTCACCTTGAACGCGTCCGCGATCGCCCAGTAGGAATCGCCCTCCTGGACGACATACACCGGACCGTCGGCTTGCGCCCGCGGGACGGGAACCCGCCACAACGCCGGGATCAGGATCAAACCGATCAGTACAAACCGTCTAATGGAATTCAACGCGGTCACCAATCTGAAGTGTATTCAAGGCGATAGGATGCAATTCGAGAACATAGTTGGCCGGAACGCCGGACGCATAAAAAGGACGCCAGGGAAGCGCCCGGACGCGGTCGACGACGGTTCCCTGCGAATCCAGCCAGAATACGCCGAGAGGAAACGGCACAAAGAACATATGGATCGACGTTTCCACTTTGGAAGGCCGGTCGTACACCAGCAGCGCCCCTTCGTCCTCGGCCAGGCTGCGCCGGAACATCAGGCCGAGCAGCTTGCCGCCGAATCCGCGGCACAGGCGGACCCGCCGGGCCAGCACCGCGCCCGACGAAGCGATCCGCACGGCGGTCGTACCCCCGCACTTCCGGATGAGTTCCGTTTCGCGCATTGTCCCTCAAAAAAAGCGCGCCGTGATCGGCGCGCCGGTGAAAGCATCCTTCGGCCGGATTATTCGGGCGGCAGCCGTGCGGCGCGCTGGCTGGCCAGCACCCGCTCCACGCTTTCCACCAGGTCCTGCGGAGTGAACGGCTTCGAGATGTAATCGTTGACGCGCGCCACATGCAGCCCGAGCACGCGGTCGATGCTTTGTGCCCGGGCGGTCACCACCACCACCGGCACCTTGGCCAGGGCTTCCTCCGACCGCAGCCGGTGAAACACTTCCCAGCCGTCCATATCCGGCATCATCAGGTCCAGGAGGATCAAATCGGGCTTCCAGGAACGCGCCTTTGCCAGACCCGCCTCGCCGCCGATGGCGCCTTCCACTTCGTATCCTTTCCGCCCGAGGATCAGACGGATCAGATCGATGATTTCCTTTTCGTCGTCGATGCACAAAATTCGCGCGGCGGCCATCTATCCTCCTGCGACGGTCTCGGCGACACATCGGCAGTGACCGGGAATAGTCTACCATCCTCTCGTAATAATGCAAGGATTCAAACCGGTTTTTGCCGCCGAGATCCGTCCGCAAACCCGGCGGCGGAGAACCGTTTGAAATTATTCCGATGCGCGAATCCGCTTCAGGTATAATCTTCGTATGTTCCGCCCCTTTTCCATATTTCGAATCCGTCCGCGGATCGCAGGGCCATCCCCGGCCGCCGCAGGGAAGACGGGCGGGCGGATGAGCATAATTCCCGGCCCGGCATTCCCCAAAAAACACCCTCCGTTGTTTCTCCGGCGATCGTTGGTTTTGGCGCTGTTGGCGGTTGCGTTCTCGGCGTGCGGCGCGGCGCCGGCGGCCGCCCCGACCCCGACCCAAACGCCGTCCCCGTTCCAGCCATCCCCGTCGGCCTCGGCGACGTTCCTTCCTTCCGCGACCGCAACATTCACCTTCACCCCCACGCCCTCGCCGGAACCGTCCGCCGAGGGGCTGGCCATCGTCGAATACCACCACACCACGTACCGGTTCAGCGACGAGATCTTTATGACCACCGATTGGTTCCGTTCGCAGCTGGATTGGCTGGCGGAGAACGGGTACCGCACTCTGCGCGCCGAGCAACTGGCGGCCTTCCTCGACGGCGGCAGCGTCCCGGCGAAATCCGTCGTCCTGACCTTCGACATCGGCACCGCCCAGCGCGCGGATTACATCGAAAACATCATCCCGGCCCTGAAGCAGCACAATTTCCACGCGCTGTTCTTCGTCGTCACAAACGCCATCGCGGACGAATGCGGCGCGGAGAACAAGATCTGCTGGCAGGACCTGCGGGATTGGGCGGCCGGGGATGTGATCTCCGTCGAGAGTCACGGGGTCAGCCATCCGGATTACACCACCATCACCGCCGACGCGCAGCGGTGGGACGCGCAAACCTCCCGCCAGATCATCGCGGAGAAGACCGGCCGGGAGCCGATCGGGCTGGCCTACCCGTACGACTCCTACAACGACGGGGCGCTGCGGGTGGTGGAATCGGTCGGGTACAAATTCGCCGTCGCCGGCAACACCCGCGCCGACCGCTCCGTGCGCCGCGCGGACCCGCACCGCTACGATCTGCCCCGGATGTACCCGTATTCCAACCCGCAGATCTATCCGGCGGTTTACGCGGCCTATGGAAAAACCTTCGGCGAGTTGATCGCGCAATACAGCCCGTTTACACCCGCCCCCACCGCGGGAAACGCCGCCTCGCCGACCGCAACCGCGGCCACGCCCGCCGTTGATGCCGCGAATTACCTCTCCGCCTGCGCCAATATCGACCAGATCGCGGATTCCACGCAGCGCCTGTATGCCCTGGGACGGCTGGCCATTCCGGCGGAAGTCGGCGCGGACACCCTCGCGAAGCTTTCCGCCCCGATCCTCCCCAAGCCGTCCTGCAACGTGATGCGCGGCAATATCCCGCGCGGAATCGTTCTGCACGCCACCCGCGGGACGCTGCAGGCCACGCTCAACGAATTCCAGCGGCCGCTCAACACCAGCGTGCATTACGTCATCGACCGCAACGGGCAAATTTACCAGATGGTGCCGGAGAGTCTCGGGGCGTTTCATGCGTCGTGCGGGGGAAACCGGTCGGTGTGCCTCCCCTCCTGCCCGCTGTGCGAACGGCCGGACGGCACGTTCCTCGAACCCTACCTGCAATCGATCGGCATCGAATTGGTCAATGACGGGCAGCTGGGGCATCCGGAAACGTACGCCGGACCGGTTTACGAAGACTATCTCATGGCGTTTGGGTATCGGTACTGGGAGGATTTCCCGCCGGCGCAGCTTCAGGCATTGATTCTATTGGTGAAGGATATTCGCGCGCGCTACGGAATTCCGCTCGACCTGGTTGTCGGTCATTACCGGATTAATAACAAGACCGATCCCGGCCCGGCGTTGAATATCTCCTGGTACCGGGTCGGCAACCCCGCCCGCGCGCCGATATTCTCCGAATAATTAAAACCTTAACGCAAAGACGCTAAGGCGCAAGGAAAACCATGATCTTACAATCGGTTTTCTTTGCGCCTCTGCGCCTTTGCGTTGATGAATTTGATTTTTTTACGCCGGTTCGATCTCGCGAATCAATTGAAATGCCTCCGCCGCCTGCACTCCCGCGGTGCTGCCGCGCAGGCGCGCCAGGGATTCGACCGCCAGGAGCGAACGGGGGTGCGGAAACTCCCTCAGCTGGCTGTGGTACGCCGCCAGGGCTTGCTTCTTTTTTTCGAGAAAGGGGGAGATGTCGATGAATACCGAAGGCAGGAAGGCATCTTCCGCCACCGGCGCGGACCACTCCGTTTCGGAAAGCGTCTCGTAGCTCAAGACTTTTTGCACGATGGATTTCCCGATCGGCCGCGCCGCGACCAGCGCGGCGCCGAATACCGAGCGGTGATCCGAATGCAGATCCCCGCGGTGGGGGATGTACGCCGCCGCCGGTTGCAGCGTATCGAACAGGGCGGACATGGCATCCGCCAGTTCGTGGGCCGGCACAAGGTCCAGCTTGGGCGCCGGAAAATCCAGAAAATGAACCGCCGAAACCCCGAGCAGCGCATGCGCGGATTCCAATTCCTTGCGCAGCGTCTTCACCTGGTTCTCGTCGTACAGCTCCGGCGCGCCGCGGGTGACCACCATGACGTCCACCCGGTCTCCGCGGGAGGCGTGGCGTGCGATCACTCCGCCGCAACCGAGGACTTCGTCATCCGGATGGGTGGCAACGACAAGTATGTTCATGGTTTTTTCCGGGGGATGGATTTTTCCAGTTCGCTGATCCGCGCCTCCAGAGCCTGGATGCGGCCATGGAGGATGTAAAGCTCGTTTTCGGGCGCAAACCCCAGCCGCGATCCGATCCGCAATTTCGGGGCTTCGCCATCTTCAAATTCCACCTGCGTAAGCCACAACAGGCCGCCGCCGGTCTGCACCAACAAGCCTTTGGATTTGTCGACATGCACGATGCGGCCCGTCACGCCGCGAAAGGCCAGGCCCGTCTCCACCTCCGCGCGCCAGACGATCAGCTTGCGGCCTTCGGCGAACGTGAACGCCCCCGGATACGGATGCGACGCGGCCCGGACGAGCGCCTGGATTTTTTCGGCGGGCCAATCCCAGTGGATCGCGCCGTCTTCCGGGCTCCGTTTCCCGTAGTAGGTGGCTTTCGATTCGTCCTGGGGAACGGCCTGCCATTCGCCGTTTTTTAACCGCGGCAGCCAGCGGTCCAGGGCGGCCATCATCGCCGCCTCGAGTTTGCGTTCGACGTCCGCGGAATAGTCCGCGCCGGTTACCGGGAACGGCTCCTGAACCAGGATCGGCCCCGCATCGGCGCGTTCGTTCATTTTAAAGAAGGTCGATGCGCCGCTACGCCCTTCCAGCGCCATCCAGGGCACCGGCGCCCTCCCGCGCCCTTCGGGCAGGCGCGTCGGATGATAACCGACGCATCCCAGGCGGGGGATGGAGAGCAATTCTTTTTTCACCATCTGCGAGAGCCCGACGATGAAGAAGACATCCGGCGCCCAGCGGCGGACCGTCTCCACCACCGCGGGGGCGTTCAAATCGTCGAAATCCGCGTATGGGACGCCGGCTTCCCCGGCGAGGGAGTCCATCCGGGTGTAGCCGCTGACGGCCGCGGACTGCGCGGAGGCCAGCCCGAGCACTCCGGCCACGCGCAGGCGATGGCGGAGGAGCGCCTGCAGCGTGAGATACGAACTATGGACGCTGCCGGCGAGGACAATCACCGGTTCCCGGGTTTGGGGCATGATGGATTAATTATCCCTTTTGGTTGTCCGGATCCCTGAGAAATTTTTCTTCCCCGACGATCATCACCGCGATTGTACGCCAGATGATCCATAAATCAAGCCGGAGCGAGCATTCCTCCACATAGCGGGCGTCGTACACCCATCGTTCCGGCCAGGAGAGATAAATGTTCCCGTGCACTTGCGCCAGTCCGGACATTCCGGGCTTCACCCGCAGCCGCTTGCGTCCGTTCGCGTCGTATTCGGCCAACTGCCGCGGCAGCGCGGGGCGCGGACCGACCCACGACATCTCGCCTTTCAGAACGTTGAAGACCTGCACCAGCTCATCCAGTTTATACCTTCGCAAAAAGGCGCCGACCCGGGTCAGTGCCGGATCGCCCGGATGAATTTCGTGATCCGGCGTCCGGGAAACGTGGGTCATCGTCCGGAATTTGAAAGCGCGGAATATTTTCCCATGCATTCCCAGCCGGTCCTGGACGTAAAGGATCGGCCCGGGAGATTCCAGCCGGATGGCGAGCGCCGCAATCAGGAAAAACGGCGAGAGGACAAGCAGGGCCAGGATCGAGAGGAAAAAATCCAGCAGCCGCTTCCCGTACCGCCGGTAGAAGCCGCGGGGCGATTCCGGGGTCGGCATCATTCGGACCCCCTCTGAAAACATTGAATGCGGTCGGGGCGGGTCATTTTTTCCGGGGGCTCGTTTTTTGGGGATGCGCGGATTTTGGCGCCTGCTCGCTTCGATACTGCCGGAGGGCTTCCTGGGCTTTTTTCTGCTGCCGGGATGGAACGAGGATTTGGACCGCCCCCATGCCGTCGACCGTCATCCCGATCACGTAGCCGGCGGCTTCCTGCGATATCTCGCAGGCGATCTCCTGCGCCCGCAGGTAGCTTTGTAGAATCTCCGCCTCCTGCCTGCCGAAAACAGTGTCCACGACTTCAAAATGATCTGCCATGGTTTCTCCGAGTTATACCGTAAATGGATTAGTAGGGCGGGTTGAAGCAT
This sequence comes from Anaerolineales bacterium, assembly GCA_049684495.1. Lineage (GTDB taxonomy): Bacteria > Chloroflexota > Anaerolineae > Anaerolineales > RBG-16-64-43 > JAFGKK01. Next base: position 19,440 of record JBAVFZ010000313.1, read on the forward strand.
AAGCAATCGTGAGTGGTGTGCTCCTTTCACTTTTGCTTCAACCCACCCTGCAAGCGGGATCGCTCAGACCGTCAGATGGCCGGTCAGCGAAAGCACCGCCCGGCCGGAAATCCGCACCCGGCCTTCGCCCGGCAGATCCTCGCAGAAAAGTTCGCCTCCCCGTTTGGAAACCTGGCGCGCGTGCAGCTTCGCTTTCCCAAGGCGCTCCGCCCAGAACGGGATCAGCGCGCAATGCATCGAACCGGTTACCGGGTCTTCCGGGATGCCGATGCTTGGCGCAAAAAAGCGCGAAACAAAATCCTCCCCTTCGCCCGGGGCGCTGACCGCCACCTGGAACGGGTGCAGGGCCGCCAGTTTGGCCATGTCGGGCGCCATGGAACGGATTACGGCGGCCGATCCGAAGATCACATAATAGTGATGATCCTCGCGCGTGTTCCATACCTCCGCCGGACGCGCGCCCAGCGCCTGCTCCAATCCGGCCGGCGGATCGCAGCGCTGCGGTTTATAACGCGGAAAATCCATCACCTGAAGATCCCCTTTGCGCGCGACGATCAGATCGCCGCTCCGGGTATGGAAGCGGACGGACTTTTTGGAGGGGTGCTGGAGGCGAAGGATCACAAACGCCGTCGCCAGGGTGGCATGCCCGCACAGCGGCACTTCCGCCGAGGGGGTGAACCAGCGCAGGTGAAACGCCGCGCCGTCGGGGACGAAAAACGCCGTCTCGGAGAGATTGTTTTCCATCGCGAGTGACTGCATCACGCCGTCGGGGAGCCAGCGCCGCAGCGGGATGACCGCCGCCGGATTCCCGCAGAACACGGTATCGGTAAACGCATCCACGCGGAACATTTTCAATCGCATGTTGTTCTCCAGTAATGGATATCGATGAGTTGTGTTTATACTCCGGATTTTGCATATAAGAAAGTTGCTTTATGACTTCTTTTTTTTACCACAAAGACACGAAGACACCAAGTAGCAAAGAATCTGTTTCTTGGTGTCTTGGTGTCTTTGTGGTTTTTATAATTTTTGGAATCCTTATGACGATTTTAGAGTGAATCCGGCTATCCGCGCAAGCGGGGGAAAAATCGCGGAACGCGATCCATATACTCACGGTAGCCCGGAATCCTCCGCAGGAGATCCCATTCCTCGAACCGGGTCTGGAGCAGAACCCACGCCAGCCCCAGCGCGCACGCCAGCGTCAGCGCGCCGCTCGGCCGGATGAGTAGAAGGCCGAGGAATTCAAGGATCGTGCCGGCGTGGATCGGATGGCGGATCCGGGCATAGATGCCGGTTTCGGCCAGCGTATCGCGCGTGGTCGGCGCCGCCGCGCGGATGCGGATCGTCCAAAGCGCGATTACGATAACCGCCGCACCGGCCGTGATTAAAATCCAGCCCAGTCCAACCGTTGCGATGCCGGGAGAAAAGAGCAAAGGAGATATGGAAATCGCGGCGAGCGCAAACCCCAATCCCCACACCGGGATGCCGAAAACATCGCGCAACAGAACCGTAACGATCGATCCCGTCCGTTCGCCCCACTTCGCCGAATACACGCTCGTGAAGGCGCTGGCGAGATTACAAATGAAACCAATTGCCAATGGAATGAGGAATAGACCCATGACTGTACCTCTGCTCTCTGCGGCAACGAATCCTATTAACCCAATTAATAATATCCTAAAATCTCTTAAGAAGGTTGTCATGCGGAGCGCTTGCCCTCGCGTAGCGGGGGAAGCGAAGCATCTGCTCCTGCGTTTTTAGACTCTTCGCTTCGCTCAGGGTGACTT
>JBAVFZ010000314.1:0-4973 GCA_049684495.1 Anaerolineales bacterium
GGCCAGGGTGGTCAGGGTTCCCACGAGGACGCACCAATTTTCCAGCATCGACCACGGATCCGAGGGGAACAGGCTCGGCTCCGCGGCGGCGACCGCCTGCGGGATGAAGGTTCCGGCCAGCGATCCGCCGACGACGACCGCGGCTCCCACCCCCACCAGAAACGCCATTGGGATGAACGCCATCCCCGAACCGCGCGGGTCTATCCGCGCCAGGAGCAGCAACCCCAGCACCAGAAGGATCAGCAGAAGCGGAATTTTATCGAGCGAGAAATTATAAAAAAGCGGCGAGAGGTATTGATCGAACAGCACCGAACTCATCATGACCGCCATCAGGTACCCGGCCGAGACCCCGACCAGGACATACGCCCCGAGCCGGAAAAGAAGATTGTCGTCCAGCAGAAGGTAGGAAAGGATGGCGATCGTGAGGAAGAACCCCAGCAGCATCCCGCCGGCGAGTTGGATGTCGATCATTCGGCCGCCCTTCGGTCTTTGCGTATGAACCCGAGGATCAACGATCCGATGATGCCGGCCGCCAGCGTAACCAGGAGCGCCAGGGTGCCGCCGGCAAAGGCCTGCCAGCGCATGGCGTAAACGCCCTCGGTCGGGAGCGTGGCGGACATAAAGTGCGCCCGGTATGCCTGCGCTCCGGTGTACCCCGTCACCAGGCCGCGGATCGCCGGTTGCGAACCCTGCGTATACGGGAAGACGAGCGCATCCGATGCCGCGCTGACCATGGCGACGATCGGGGTGCCCGGTGCCGCCGTGTGCACCTGCTCGACCCAGTTGCGCACCGATTGCGGGCTGGCCGCGAAGATCATGATCATGGAAAAGTCGGAAATGACGCGGACCTCCGCGAGCGGCCCCGTGGACCAATCCAGGTTTGGATTCGGAATGACTTCCCGCAAATCCCCGCCCAGCCGGCGCAATCCTCCGGCGCCGCCGGGGATATAGCCGAAATCGGCGACCAGGACGGGCATGGCGGAGCCCAATTTCGCATTAAGCTGCAACAGCCCGTCCCCGAGAATGGTGCCGTTGGGCTGCGAGGAAATGAACACAACCGGAATTCCCCGCTGGGCAAGATGTTCGAGCATCACCGTCGCCCCGGTTTCGATCTCCGGCGCCGACGAAGCATCATACTCGAAGGCGACCAGAACCATGCGGTCGGCGGGCAGGGCCTCCACCAGCTGTCCCGCCTGGAGGTTCGCCTGCGGCTGGTACACGGTGTTGGAGAAGACCGAACCGAAGAAAAGCGGGAACATCAACGCGACGATCAGAACCGCGGACATCAGCTTGCGGATGACCGGCGTGAGCAGCATGGCGCGCACCGGCCGGCGCGCCGCGCGCACCTCCGGCTCGATCAACAATTGGCGGAGCGTTTCGGTCAGCGCCATTTGCGCCGGAAGCGCGTCGATGTTGCCGGCCATGACCCCGGGCCGGCGGGGCATCGCCACCACCGGTTCCGCGGAAAGGACTCCGCGCAGGCCGGCCAGCGGGCCGACGCTTTCCACCCGTTCTTCGTCTTCGGAGGGCATCGCGACCGATTGGATCGGGCGCATGGCCTCCAGCCACCTCGGCAATTCGGCATGCTCGAGGTTATCCGGCGATGCCGGACGCGCCGCGGGCGCTTCACCCGGCCTGTCCCCTTTCGCGGACTCGGCCGGCTTCTTCAGCCACTCGGGCATCGAATCCGGACTCAGAAGTTCGTTCAAGTCCGGCGTGGGGAGGACGGGTTCCGCTTCGATTTCCGGCGCGGGCGCTCCGGGTTCGCCTTTGGCATCCGCCAGCCAGTCCGGCAACTCATCCTCGCCGCTGGGCGAAACCATCGGTTCGGTCCCGCCGTGAAAAGCGGCCGACCCGGAGGGAACGGCCAAATCACCGTCGAGATTCGGAAACGGGAATTCGGTCGGGGCATCGGTTGGGAATTCCCAGTCCGGGCCGAACGCGGATGCCCCCGGCGCCGCCGGCGATGGCGGTACCGGTCCGTTGAAAGGCTGCGCCGACGGGAAAATTTTCCCGGTCGGGGTCCCGCGTTTAATCCCGGAGCCGCGCACCGGACCGGTCTCCGCGGCGCCCGCCCCTCCCAACAGGCTGCTGGTGGACGGCCTTTTCGTCGCTCCGGTGCCGCGGGGTTTCCCCCCGGGTCCCGGGGAAGTCGGGATCGGCGGAGTCGCTTCCAATGCGGATGCGATGCTCCCCATCCAATCCGGCGTTCCAACCGGCGGTTCCGCCGGGGCCGGTCCGCCGGTATTCGACGGATATTGCATCCAATCCGGCATATCCGGATTGGATGCAATCCGGTCCGGAATGCCTGATCCGGCATCCGGTTTGACGGCGGGCTCGTTGGCGCGCGGTTTTTGGGTTGGCGCCGGAGCGCCCCAGGGCGACGAGCCGGCCGGGGCAGCGGATCCCGGCGCGGCGCCGGGCAGCGGGGATACCAGGTAGGATTGATCTCCGGCATCCGGTGCGGCGTCGCCGGGAGCTTTTTCGCGGATTTTGGAAAGCCATTCGGGTAATTCACCGGGCGCGACGGGTTCGGGTTCCGGCTCGGAGGGTGGACTCGAAGTAAGTTCATCCTGCGTGCGGCGGACCCGCAGACGCTTCAGCCACACCGGATCTTCGTCGCCCTTTTCGGAATCGACCGGCGCCGCGGTTTGCCGCTCCGAAGAAACCTGGGCGCGCACTTTCGACAGCCAGGCCGGCGGTTCCGGCGCACCTGGCTGCGGTTCCGGCGCGGATGCGGCCGGGGCTTCGGCTTTGGCCGGAGGAGGCGCGACGGGGGAAGGGGACCGGCGCGAAGCGGGGGGCGCGGAAGGTTTCTTCTCGCCGCGGTTATCGATCTTATTCAGCCAGTCGTCGGAGGGAGCCGGCGCGGGCGGTTCCGGCGGAAGCATGGACGTCTTCGGCCGGTTGCGCATCATATCCCCGCGCAAATCAGACATCCAATCGGCTTCGCCTTCGCCGCCGGCGGGGGGCGGCGCGGCAGGGGGCGGCGCGGCGGGAGGAGTGGCCGCTCCGTATTGCATGGGTTTGAGGCGCGCACCGCAGAACCGGCAGGCATTCGCCTCCGCCGGATTGGGCTTCCCGCACATCGGGCAGCGCGTATCCGCCATCAGCCCCAACTCCCGCGCAATAGGATCATCCGCAAAGCAACCGGCTTACCGCTCATAGGGACGGTCCACTCCGATCAGAATGCGAATTCCGGTGGCGGCCGCGCCGAGCGCCATCCCGAGCAGGATTCCCCGGCCGCCGCCGCTCGCAATCGATAGGAAGATCGAAGCCACGGCTTGGCGGATGGAGTCCGGCCCCTGCAGCCAATCTTCCAGCAGCGCGGGGAGCGGCACGGCGGCGAGCAGGACGATCAGCGCCGCCGCGAGGAACAGGTACGCCATCAGGTCGCGCCGGCGGTAGAGCAGCCGGACTCCCCCCACCAGCAGCGCGAAGACCACCAGCGCCGAAAGGCTGGCCTCGAGCGGCAGTTGGATGTTGCGGACGATCCAGATCGTCACCGCATCGTTATGGGACCGCATGGAATAAAAGGTGACCAGAAAGGTCAGCCACAGCGCGAAGAAGAGCAGCAGGCTGTATCCGCTGCCGGATTTCCCGCCGACCGCTTTGCGCATGTGAATCCGGGATAGGTTGATCACACCGACCAGCATCGCGATCGAACTGAGGAATACGGCGATGTAGAGCAGGCCGCCCGCAAAATCCTTTAACGGCTTGAAGGGGATGAAGTACCCGATCGCGGTGAGGAACCCGGCCGAGAGGGCGACCACGAGGCCGATGGTGTTGCGCACTCTCATGAGAAGAATCCCAGGAAGGTCGAACCCAGCGCGCCGAGCAGGATGGCTCCGATGGCCACCCAACGCAGGACGTCCTGGGCCTGCAGACTGGCGGCGTGGGCGGTATTAACTTTCAGGTAGGCTCCCGCGGCGAACAATTCTTCCCCCAGCAGCGGGTTGTCGGTCGTCGCGAAGACGGCCGCCTGCCCGACCGGATCGGTCACGGCGGCGGTGACACTCCCCCGCTGGGCGCCGGTATCCGCGATCAGCGCGGCTTCCGCGCCCATCGCTCCGAGCAGGAAGGTGGCCGAAACCCGTTCCTCGCGCGGCGTGAGCATCGCCCCGGCGGTGTATCCGGCCGGTCCGAGTCCGGCGAGCCGTCCGAGATCGTGATCAAAACGTTCTTCGACCCGCATCTGGCGGTAGGTCGAATACATCACGTCCTGGGCCAGGATGGCGGTCAGCCCGTCGCTCGAGGTCGCCACCGGCGGACGGTCGCTGACGCTGGCGGCTTGGGCGATTTTCCCGAGCGCCGCAAGCCCCGCCAGTTCCGCCTCCGCGCCGACTCCGATGATCTGCCCCTCGCCGAGCGCCATGTGGACGCGCGTGCCGGCTTCCACCGACGCCCCGACGTCGGAGTGGATCGATTCGTATCCGGGCAGGTCGCGCAGCACCGGCCACCGCCCGCGCAGCATGACATTGAAAACCAGGATCAATCCGGCGAGGACGAGCGCGAGGAAGAACGCAATCAACGCATACGTATCCGTCATACCCCTCCCTCCCCGGGCGTGGACGGCGTTTCACCGGCGGAGGGGCCGATCGCTTCGAGGGTCTCGGCGAGTGCCGTAATGCTTTCCGGGGGCCAGAATATTTCCAGCGCCGGCTGGGCCATCCACATAGCCTGGGCCGCGAACCAGGCCAGCGCCGGCTCGGAACGGATCCAGTGGATGATCTCTTCCGCCACGTCTCCGGTCATCGATACGGTTTTTTGGGGGGCAACGGCCATACGCCTCATCCGCCTTCTGCCAATGCAACTACCCCGCCCGTGCGGATTTTCTTCCGATCGGACGGCGGAGACCCGGCATTCCAGGAATCCGTGCAATCGATATGCCAGCGGGAAAACCCGTTTTTTAGCCTTATTATTTGAGTATAATGTCCTATCGTTGGAGAGGCAAGTGGGGGGGAGAATTGGCC
>JBAVFZ010000315.1:0-38078 GCA_049684495.1 Anaerolineales bacterium
AAATTTCGACGAAGGCCGGCCGCCCCGCGAGGATCGAATTCCGAAGCGCCCATGGAAAAACCACCGCCGCCGCCGCAACCGCAAAGAGCACCGCTCCGCGCAAGCTCCGGGCGAATTTCCAGATCCAGAACATCGCAAACGGAAGGAAGAACGCAAGCACCGAACGGGTGAGGATGCCCAGCCCGAGCACGGCGCCGGCCAGGATGAACCACCTCACGCCGGGCCGTTCCCAGACGCCCGGCTCGGCCGCGGGCGGCCCGCCGCCGGTCGTCCGGTTGCTCTGCGCGCCGCGCAGGAGCAGCAAGACGGTGCCGAGCGCCAGGACAAAGAACACATTCTCCGTCGCCAGCGCCAGCGGATAGAGCGCCAGCATCGGGTACAGCGCGACGATCAGGGCCGCGACGCGGGCCGTGCGTTCATTCCCGGGGTCGACCCTCCGCGCCAGCACGTAGGCCATCGGCGCGAGCATCGCGTTCACCGCGGCCTGCGCCAGGCGGGCGAAGAAGAAGCGGTGCGCCAGGCCGAAAATAAAATAAATAACCGTCAGGAAGATCGGGTACATCGGCGCGCGGAAGGCGGCTTCGATCCCCCGCGGATCGTAGAGCACATTTGTTAAATCCACATTGAGGTACGGGCGGATCAGATCCAGGTCCGGTTCCGAATACCAGCGGTAGCCGTTGCCGGAGACCAGGCTGCGCCCGAGCATGTCGTATTGGTGCATGTCGTCCAGCCCGATCCCGAGGTTGTACGACGCGAGGACCGGCGCCAACCGGATGACGAGCGCTAGCAGATAAATCCATTTGGGGATTTTAATTTCCACTCCGCCGCTCCCTGAGAAGGCTTCATTTTACTATGCGCGGCCCGGTGGCAACGGTTCGATCTTTTTATGATTTTTTGGATTAACCTGTGGAAAAGCATATCCACGGAGAACACGGAGGTTTACGGAAAATAACTCCGTGCGTCTCCGTGCCCTCCGTGGACCACCCGCTCAGATGTCGGGCGCGGCGGTCCAAGCGCGGCCTACGGCATGCCGCCGTCCGGAAAATCCAGCAGGGTTTCCCACAAGGCAAAATAAGCCGGCTTGGGATTGTATTCTGCGTCAAACAGCAGGGGATTTGCGCCGGGCTCATGAATGCACCAACTCTCCCGGCAATCCTGCATCAGCCAAGAATTCAAATCGGATACTCCCCATGTGGTGAAATTCGCGCACACGCCGGATCCCAGGCAGGCTTCCATCATATCCCGGTACAGAGAGGCCTGAAAGGACAATTGCTCCTCGGTCGATCCCGGGCGGTCGTGGAGATCGACGTCGAATTCCGTGACATACACCTCCACGCCCAGAGAGCCGAATTTCCGCATAGTGGCGGCCACCTCTTCTTTTTTCGGAACGACGGGGCTGTTGTATTGCAGCATTAATAAATGCATTTGCATGCCCACCGCGTCGATCGGGACTCCCTTGGCTTTCATCTCCTTCACCATCTCGTACATGGTCGACACCATCTTCCGGGTGAAGAAATCCCGCGGGCTTTCGTTGTTGCAATCGTTGAAAATTAATATCGCCTCCGGATCCGCTTCATGGGCCCAGCGGAACGCCCATTCGATATACTCCGGACCCAGGACGTCGTGCCAGAAATCAATGCCGGAATAATAATAGGACCGGCTGACGGCCTCGTTGGCGACAATCCATTCCTTGACCCGCCCTTTAAAATGCCCGACCGTCGTTTTTACCAGTTCCTCGAGCAGCGCTTTGTATTCGTCCCGCGTGTAATGGCCGTACCGCAGCCAGTCGGGAATTCCCGTCGGCCTGTCCCCCCATACCACCGAGCCCCGAACCCGCCAGCCTTGCCGGACGGCAAAATCCACTTGGTCGTCCAGATAATCGAAATCGAACTTGGCGGGTTCGATCCATTGATCCTTCCAGGAAAAGCCGGAAAGGACTACGACGTTGTAATTCCTCCTTAAAGTGCGGCAATAACGCACGTCTTGAAACGCATTATCGTTGTACTCGGTGCCGAAGGTCAGGTTGTGCCGCGCGGCCAGCTCGAACAATCCCGGATACCGTTGCGCCCGTTCGGACCAAATCCCGTCGGACGGCACGCCGATTTTCAATCCGCTGATCGCGAGCGCGGAGCGGGGCGTCATGGTTGTGCCGAAGAAGAACCTTCCGTCCGGAAACAAGCCGTTCGGCAGATTCAAGCCGGAGATCGCCGTTAAATTCAGATGCAGGACGGCTTTTTTCTCGCCGTTAAAAACAGCGAGACTCTTCCCTTCCGGTTGTTCGAATACAATTTCGATGGGCTCGGAGGTGGTCAGACCGGGAACGGCGATGGTGTAATTCCAGTCCTCGCGGGTCCCGTCCCGGATCCGGATCGAATATCCTCGGTTGCGTTCCGCCAGAATGTCCATCCGGATATTGTCTTTCCACCATGGAGTTTGATCGTCCGCCGAGCCGGAAAGCTTCACGCCCCCGCTGTCCCCGGCCAGCAGCAGCATACTTTCCACGCGGAAGTGCAGCGGAGCGGCAAGCGGGGTGAGGGCGGCATTGATATCGGCCGGGCCGGCATTGTTTCGGTTGTCGAGCGTGATCGATCCGGACCGGACGTCATAAACGTCCTGATACGGAGAACAGAGGGGATAGAAAAAAGGTTTCCACGGCACCGAAGCAGAATCCAATTCTGGCAGTCCGGCCTTCAAAGCCGGGATTGCGGTCGAACGGACAAAACCGATGATTTCCTTTCCATCGGGTTCCGCCCCGACCTCCGTGAAATCGCCGTAGACTCCCAAGGGAGACACCGTTGCTCCCGCTCGGAGGAGTGCCAGAGGTTCGAAGTCGGCGTTCCCGGGTCCCCCGTAGAAAACCGCGTCTTGGTCGAGTTGGATGGTCGGACGTTCTGTGGGGATTACCGGAGTATGGGTGGACGGTGACGAGGGAGAGGGAATAAAGATGGCGGGGGTCGAGGATGTGTCCGGTGTCGGCATCGGTTTTACGGCACAAGCGGTCAAGAAGACAAGAAAAGCCGTCAGCGCGATCCAAAAAGATTTCATACCCGACTCCATTTTTCTTTCCATGACCGATTGTACTATGCGCAATCCGGGCGCAACCAAGCCGTATGGAAATGGTGGGTATCGGTCAACTGGGGGGTCATGAATCCACGCAGGACCCGGAGGGACAGGAAAAATTTTCGCGGCCCTCTGTGCCCTCCGTGGATTAATATGAATGAGGATCGAACCAAGCGTGCGAGAACGCTATTTGGATCCCTTGCGAAAGTCGGTTCGCGACCAGGGGGAGCTGTTTTCAGGCGGGATCCGCCTGCGGGGATTGGAGAGCGAGGGGATATGCGCCGCCGGCCCGAGGATGAGCCGCAACGCGTCCAGCGCGTCCTCATCGTATTCGCAATGGCGGCAGATGTCGCAGATCCAGGCCGGGAAGTTCGGGACGTGCACCAGGGTTCCCTCCAGTTTTGCGTAGTAGGGAACCATCCCGGGTTTAAGCGTGCCCACCTGGCATTCCGGGCATGTTTCGGTTGGGGTTGCGGGATACCGATCGTCGGTCATGAAATGATCCAGTCGTCGCACGATTCGCGTGGGAGGTATCCCCACCGGCATGCGTTGAACGTGCGGAGGTAATTGTACCGGAAAGAGCTTACCGCCGGGGCGGCATCCGGATCTTCCGCCCCGACCCTCCATTCGAGCGGGCCCCATTCCGCGGGAGGCCAATAGATAACCCAGGCTTTCCCGACTACTTCCGAAAGTGTAATCGGCCCGAAAGAGCGGGAATCCAGCGAAATCGGGCGGTTATCCCCCATTACAAAGAGATCGTTATCCCCCAGCTGCCATTTGTTATCCGGACGGGTGGCTCCGGAAACGTAGGTTTCATCCAGGCGCGCGCCGTTGATCCAGACCGACCCGTCGCGGATCTCCACCGTCTCCCCCGGCAGGCCAATCACCCGCTTGATCAGGTCGTCGGTTTGAGCGTTGGTCGGCGGCAGGAACACGACCACGTCGCCGCGTTGCGGGGAACCCACCCGGTATATCAGACGGTTGACGACGATCCATTCCCCGCTGAGGAGAGTCGGCCGCATGCTCGGCCCTTCGACGACGACCCGCGCGGTCAGCAGGCTGATCACAAGGTAGAACACGCCGGCCAGCGCGACCGTCTGCAGGAGCTCGATCACGATCGCGCGGAGTCTGGAACCGGTTGTCGGCGTGGAAACCGCATCTCCGGGAAGCGGCAAATAATCCATGGCACCTCGGCCGGAAGTCCTCCCCAAATCCGGCTGGCAGATTATACGGCTCCGAACCGGGGAATGTAAGGGGATGCAAACTCGAATTCATTTGCCACAAAAGGCACAAAAATCACAAAATTTTTTTCTTTTGTGTCTTTTGTGCCTTTAGTGGCTATGAAATTGGCTCGGAAAGTATTTTTCCTACGTTTTTTTCCGGAAGGAAAATACCAGCGGGGTTCCCAGGAACGGGTAGCGCTTGCGGATCTGGTTTTCCAGGTAGCGGCGGTAGGAAAAATGCACCAGGAGCGGATCGTTCACGTGAAACAGGAAGGTCGGCGGATCGGCTTTCACCTGCGAGGCGAAAGCCAGCTTCAGTTTCCGGCCGGAGTGTGAGGGCGGCGCGTGTTTCTCCTGCGCCTCGCGCATGATCCGGTTCAATTCGGCGGTCGGGATCCGCACCAGGCGTTCTTCCTGGACCCGCAGAGCCATCGGCAGGATTTCCCCCGTCCGCTGCCCGGTGCGGGCCGAGACGAACAGCACCGGGACGTAAGCCAGAAAGTCCAGCTCCTTGCGGATCCAATCCTGGAAGACTTCCATGGAATGCGTATCCTTCTCCACGGCGTCCCATTTGTTGACCACCAGCACCGCGCTGCGCCGGGCCTCCAGAATGAATCCCGCGATGTGCGCATCCTGGGTCGAGAGTTCTTCGGTCGCGTCGAGGACCAGCAGCACGACGTCCGCGCGTTCGATCGCCCGCAGCGACCGCAGCACGCTGTATTGCTCCACCCCCGGCTCGATCTTGCCCCGGCGGCGGATGCCGGCCGTGTCGATCAGCGTGATCGGCGTATCCTGGTACACCGCCTGCGTGTCCACCGCGTCGCGGGTCGTGCCCGGGATCGGGCTGACGATCACCCGCTCCTCCCCCAGTAGGCGGTTGAGCAGGCTGCTCTTGCCCACGTTCGGCTTGCCGACGATCGCAATGCGGATCCGGTCGTCCCCCTCCTCCGTCTCCCGCACGGCGGGAAGCACCGCGGTCATCGCGTCCAGCAGATCCCCCACGCCGGTTCCGTGCAGGGCGGACACCGGATACGGGTCCCCCATGCCGAGTTCGTAGAATTCGGCGGCCTGCTCCCGGCGCGAGCGGTTCTCGCATTTGTTGACCACCAGCAGGATCGGCGTGCGCGGCTCGCCCTTCCCCGCGCCGCGCTGTTTGCGCAGGATCTGCGCCACTTCGGCATCGGCCGGCGTCACGCCGGATTCGCCCTCGACCAGGAACAGCACTAGGTCGGCGTCATGGATCGCCATCTCGGCCTGCAGGCGGATCTGCTTGATGTAATCCGCCGAGCCGGTCGAAAGCGGCTGGCCGCGGCGGAAAAAATCCGGGTCGATGCCGCCCGTATCCACCACGTCAAACGTCCGTCCCTGCCACTCGCCTTCCGCCATCAGGCGGTCGCGGGTCGTGCCGGGCGTGTCGTCGACGACGGCCAGGCGCTCCCCGACCAGGCGGTTGAAGAGAGTGGATTTGCCGACATTCGGCCGGCCCACCAGGGCGACAATCGGTTTTCGCATCAGAGGATTCCGCTGGGTTTTGTCAGGGTGTGGGTGTCACGGTCGCTTTTATGATCACCACTTCCACCTGTTCCGGGGATAGGATGACCAGCTTCAAGCCGGCGGGCATGTTGACTTCCGGCGTAAGTTTATAGGTGCCTGCGTCCTTTCCGGTCAGATCCAGGAACACGTCGATATCGGCCGGTTTGAGCGACCAGATGACCGGGGCGGGGCCCGAAAGGATGACGTCCACGAATGCCGGCGAAAGCGTGACCGAGAGCCCCGGCTCCAGCCCCTGGAACCGGATCGGGCGGGAAATGGTGATGCTGTCCTCGATCGCGGAAATGCTTACCTGGACGACGATCAGCGGATCCCCCACCACCTGAACTCCTTCGGGCAGGACCAGGGAAAGCGATTTGGTGATGTCGGCCGAAGCGCCGGAAATATCCAGCGGCTGGGTTTCCACATATCCGGGCAGTGCCCGGATCACATCCGGATTGTCGGAATACAGTGTCACCACCTGCGGATTGATGGTCAATCCGGTCAGCCGGTAACCGCTTTTTACCGCGCCCAGCAGCGGAACCTTCACCACCAGGTCGCGGTATCCGCCGAGCTGCTGGACCGGAACGGAAACGGAAACCGACGCCGGGTCGATGGTAACCCCCGTCACGACCGTCCCCTCCGTATCCAGGGGGATCAGTTCGACGCTTTGATCCATCGCGCTTCGCACTCCCTCGACATTAACCGTCGCGACGATCTGCGCGATCCGATCCACAACCGACTCCGGTCCGGACACCGATACGCTCTCGGGAGAGACGGCCGGAGTGCCGGCCTGGAAACCCGGGGCGAGGTTGCCGGCCTGTTGTACGCGCACAGCCATGGAGCGCAAGGCCAGCCGGTCGATGAGGATGTCTACCTTCGCCGGCTCAACCGATTCCACCAGTACCGGTGAAATATCGGTCTGGATGCGGACCGGAACGGAAAATTCTCCCTCGCTCTTCCCCGTCAAATCCAGTTGGGCATGGACGTTTTCCGGCACGAGCTGATCCCAAACCGAGTGCGGCGCGCGGAAAGTTACCTGCACGCCGACGGATTCATAACCCTGGGCGACCAATCCCTCCTTGAGCCCGGACACCTCGATCGACAGGGGGGCCGAGAGGATCCGGGTTTCGTCCGGATCTTCGGTGGAAACGGCGTTCATCCATACCGCCACGGCGAGGATGGCCGCCAGGAGCAGCGAGAAAATGTTCCCCCCCAGGGATCTCAGTTTCTGTTTCATTCGGAACGCCTTTCCTCGCCATCGGAACCTTCGCCATCCTGCGATCGTGCGGCGGCGGAAGCGCCCTTGCGCAGGAATAACGGCCAGGGAATGGCCGGCGCGCGCGACGCATTGCGGGTGAATGCCAGCAGGATGTTCTGCAGCCGCTGGGGATCCAGCCGGCGGATCATCCGTCCGTTATGCGCCACCGAGAGGATCCCCGTCTCTTCGGAGACGACCACCGCCACGGCGTCGCTGACCTCCGAGATCCCGAGCGCCGCGCGGTGGCGCAGCCCCATCCGCCGCTCCGATGCGGCCAGTGCGTTGCCGGAAGAGAGCGGCACGACGCACCCGGCGGCCAGCAACCGCTCGCGGCGCAGGATCACCGCGCCGTCATGCATCGGCGTGTTCGGGTAGAAGATCTGCAGCAGCAGTTCGGTCGAGACTTCCGCATCCAGCTTCAGGCCGGTGGAGGAAAAATCATCGAGCCCGACGTCGCGCTCGATCACCAGGAGCGCCCCGTGCCGCCGTTCGGAAAGGCGCTTGGCCGCGGCGACGACCGCCTGGATGTACGGGGGAACCTCCGTCGACGGGGACGCGCGGCGGAAAAAATCCGCCCGTCCCACCCGTTCGAGGGTCCGGCGGATCTCCGGCGCGAATACGACCGGGATGACGATCAGGAGCGCCGGAAGGATCGTCTGCAGAATCCAGGAAATCGCCGGAAGCTGGGTCACGCTGGTCAGGAGCGCGACGGCGACGATCATGATCGCGATCCCGCGCAGCACCGTGCCGGCCTGAGTCCCTCGGAACTGGGTCAGGATGACGAAAAAAAGCAGCGCGACCAGGGCGATATCGAGCAGATCGAACCATCGCAGGCGCTGGAAAAGGAAAAGGGTGTTCTCGACGAGCTGAGTCATGGGTTGCGGTCAGGTCAGCGATCCGGATTCCAATTTGTGAAGAAGGTCCTGATACCCCTCGGCATTCGGCGGCCGCAGGGCGAGAATGGCGCGCACGGTAAGGATCGCCTCGGGGACGTTCCCGGCTTCGATCTGGGCGTCCCCCAGCGCATCCAGCTGGCCGATCGCCTCGGCGATCCGCCCCCGCTGCTGGTAGGTCTCCGCCAGTTTCCGCCGCAGGAGAGCTTCCTCGGGCCGGACCCGCACCAGTTCCTCCAGCCACGCCAGCACCTGGTCCTGCCGCCCGAGGCGCGTCCACTCGCGGCTCACGCTGTCGATCAGGTTTTGCGCGTCGGATATTTTTCCGAGCCGCATCATCATGTCCACCAATTGGGTCCCGGCCTTCTCGTCGGTCGGGTCGAGCTGTTGCAGACGCTGGAAGGTTTGCAGCGCCGCCCGGTAATCGAGCCGCTGCATGTAAAGGTCGCCCAGCCGGTAGAGCAGCTGGATCTGCCAGGATTTGTCGGCGTTGTTCCGGACGGCGAGCATCAACGCGGATTCGTACGTCTGGCGCGCGCCTTCCAGATCGGCCAGCTGGGTGTATACATCCGCCAGGTCGAGGTAGGAACTCAGCGCGCTGCGCATGTCGCCCTGTTGAACCAGAAGAGTGATCAACTCGGTCCGGGAATTTACATCCATCGGGTTGATCTGCAGGATCCGCTCATAGGTCTTCGCGGCCTGCACCGTCTCGCCGCGGATCCGGTAGGTCCGGGCGATCAGCGCCAGCTTGGCCAGCGCTTCCGTCTGCTTGTCTTCTTTAAGCTGGATTTCCGTGATTCGCAGATGCAGCGGCAGGTAGGTCGGTCCGTGGTCGAGGGCGAGCATCGCCTGTTCCATCGCCGTCCGCCACATCCCGCGCTGCATCGCCAGATCCAGGTAACCCATCGCTTCGATCAGCGCCTGCGGCTTCCCGAGCGAGAGCATTTCCGCCAGCGGGGCGATCCCGGGCGAATCCGATTGCGCATCCAATTGCGCGCGCGCCAGCCGCAGGCGGCTTTCCCAGTCCGGCGAGGTGAGCAGGCTTTCGATCCGTTCCCCGGTCTGGTTCCATTGATCCGGTTCCTGTTCGGATTCGGGGACTTCCAGGAAGGCTTCGTAGGCGCGCTGCAGCGCATCCCGCTGTTCTTCCGGGACGGTATTCATATCGGCTTGGCGCAGCGCCGAAAGGAAATGGATCGCCGATTGGTAGGCTTTGCCGGAATCGCGGTACGCCCGGCCGAGGATGTAATGCGAACCCATCGAAAGATCCGGATGCTCGACCGCTTTCTGCAGCGAAAGGATCGCCGGTTCCAACTCCCCTTCGGCCAGTTGCAGCGTGCCGAACAGGAACGAAGCCGCCGGATGTTCGAACCCGACCCGGAAGGCGCGGTCCAGGTATTGCATGGCTTCCTGGTTTTGCTGCCGCGAGTAGGCGTCGATGGCCAGGGCGAGGTAGCGGTTCTGGTCGGCGCGCGAGGAGTCGGCCTTTTCCTCGCCGCGCGTGAATTGGTCGATCGAAACGCGCCGGTGATCAAAAGTGTCTTTGTCCGCTTCGAACAGCTTTTCGGCGAGGACCGCCATCGCTTTTTTCTGCGCCGCGTCCTGCGGGCTGGCGGATTTCTGTTCAAGATTCGCCGACTGCCGGGGAGCGGGCGCCACCGGTTCGGGCACCATCCCCGCCGGCGGGGTGAGCATCCCGGTCATACCCGGCTTGTAGGGCGGCGGGATGGCAAGCATTTTTCCCGATTTCAGGGCCGCGCGCGCCCGGGCGAGTTCCGGCGAATCGGGTAGGATTTTCATCCCCTGTTCGACGGCCTGCATCGCTTTTTCCGGCTGGCGCGCCCGCTGCATGATCGCGGACAGCGCCAGGTATTCGGTGACCGCTTGTTTGACCTGCCCCGTCCGTTCGAACGCCAGCGCCAGGCGGGACCGGGCGACCATGTTTTCCGGGACCAGGCGGGCCGCCGCCAGCCAGTTGTCGATCGCTTTATCCGCTTCGTGCTTGGCCAGGAACAGCTCCGCCGCGCTCAGCCGGAGCTGAACCGATTCGACCACCCGGCTGCCACGCTCGAGGATCTCGGCGATTTTTTCATGTGGAATGGGATTTTGGGGATCGGCGCGGATCGCTTCCTGATACACCGACTGGGCTTGGTCGAGCTGTCCGCTCTGCATGTACGCCAGCCCCAGATGGTCCATCGCGACCGGATCACCGGGAAATTCCGTGATGGCCCGTTGGTAGGCGGTGATCGCCTGCTCCCATTTTTGATCCCACGCCGCGCTGTTTCCCTGCCGCAGAGCCTGTTCGTATACTTCGCGATGACCGGGCATTCGTCCCTCGAAGGCTTCCTCACAGAGTATAGCATACCGAAGAAACGGCGCCGCCTCCAAATAAATTTATTATGAATTTCTTTTTTTACTTACGCTGCGGATCCGCCGCGCGGCGCGCGGGCAGATCGGCGGCGGCCGGCCGCGCACCGCAGGGGAAGGAGCGATCGGTTGATTTGGACAAGGGATATGGGAAACCGGAACCGCCGGTGAGACCCCGGTATCGACGCTAATCACACATATCCGGACGCGCGGAAGGCGGACCTTCGGTTTGGATCAGCTCATTTCCGGAAAGAGGCCGGATCATTCCCCGGGGTATTTCAATCCCCATTCGGCGCGGATCGCATCCAGGGTCTGCAGGATGCGCAGCGTTTCATCGAGCGGCATTACGCGGCTTTCCAGCTTTCCGCCGCGCAGGCACTCCATCACTTCCACCGCCTCGTGGGCATATCCGTTCCCGAGGTTGGGGATTGTCACCGTTTCATCCGCGCGTCCGGCGCGGGATAGCGTGATCGTATCGGAATGCCACCAAGCGGGGTGAATCCGGATCCGACCGCCCGTGCCGATGATGTGAGCCTCCTGGGGCGAGGCGAATCGCAGCGCGCAGGAGATGATCGCCAAGCGCCCGGCCGAGAACTCCATGACCGCCGCTGATTGTTCGTCCACTCCGGTGGCGCCGAGCGACGCGACGGATACCAGCCGTCGCGGAGCCCCGCCGAACACCATGGAAGAAAGAGAAACCGGATACACCCCAAGATCCAGCAGCGCGCCGCCGCCGAGCGCCGGATCAAACTTCCGGTCCTTCGGATCGAATTCCGCATGTATCCCGAAATCCGCCTGCACCTGGCGCACGTCCCCGATCGCGCCTTCCGCAAGCAGGTTGCGCATCTTTACATACACCGGGAGGAAGCGCGTCCACATCGCTTCCATCAGGAATATTTTTTTCTTCCGCGCCAGGGCGATCACTTCCTCCGCCTGGCGGGCATTGATCGTGAACGGCTTTTCGCACAGGACGGCCTTGCCGGCGGACAGGCATCCGAGCGCGTTCTCGCGGTGCAGCGTATGCGGGGTGGCGATATAAACCGCATCCACCTCCGGATCCGCCATCAGCGCCGCATAACTCCCGTGCCGGTGGGGGATTTTCCATTTCGCGCCGAAGGAATCGGCCGAGGCCTGCGTGCGCGAGCCGACGGCGGTCATCCGTGCATCCGGAAGCAGCGCCAGGGCCTCCGCGAATTTTCGCGCGATCCCGCCCGTTCCCAGAATTCCCCAGCGTATGGCGTCCATGAGACCCTCGCTTTCCGCCTCACCCCCATCCCCCGTCCCCTTCCCCCTCTCCTGCGTTTGCCGCAGGAGAGGGGGAAGGGGTGCAGGGGTTAGGGGTGAGGAAATTCTAAAATCCTTCCAGCTTGGATAAATCCACCACGCCCTCCGGCAGGCGCGCGATCCGCTGCAGCATGCCGAGCCGGTTGTTGCGCACCGCCGGATCGCCGGTCATCACCAGCACATCCTCGAAGAATTTCGAGATCGCGGGGATGTGCGGCACGAACGCCGCAAGGAGAGTCTCGACCGTCAACGCGCCGGCTTTGGAAAGCGCCGCTGTATCGTCTTCCGCCTTCCGGCATGCGTTCCACAACGCGCGTTCGGCGCCGTCGGCAAGCCGCTCCGGATCGACGGCGAAGGGCTCCGAATGCTCGCGGGTGATGCGCACGCAGCGCGCGTACGCCGCGAGCGTCGGAAGCCAGTCCGGCTTCCCGACCCAGCCGGTCAATTCCTCCGCGGCGCGGCGCGCCATCACCGGGTTGGCTCCCTGCGCCGCGAGCACCGCTTCCACCACGTCGTGGCGGAAATCCTGGTCCGCCAGCACCCCGCGCAGCCGCCCGGCGATGAATTCCATCACCTGCGCCTGGATCTGTTCTGAAACGGGGATCGGCTGCAGCGCGGCCGCCAGCCGGATCCCTTCGCGCAGGTCGAAGGAAATTCCGCGCGCCTGGAGGATCTGGATCAAGCCGAGCGCGGCGCGCCGCAACGCGAACGGGTCGCGCGTGCCGGTCGGCGCCAGCCCGGCGGCGAACAGCCCCGCGAGCGAATCCAGCCGGTCGGCAATCGCGACGGCAATACCCGCCGGCGATTCCGGCAGCGCGTCGTCCACGCCGCGCGGCAGGTAGTGCTCGTAAATCGCCCGGGCGACCTCCTTGGATTCCCCTGAATCGAGCGCGTAGTAGCGGCCGATCACGCCCTGCAGCGAGGTCATCTCCACCACCATCTGGGTCGCCAGGTCCGCCTTCGATAAATGCGCGGCCCGCACCGCGTCGGCGGTTTGGGAGGTTGAGAGATTCAACATCGGAGAGATTTTCTCCGTCAGTTTTTCGACGCGCCCGCATTTGTCGAGCATCGATCCGAGTTTGGCCTGGAAGGCGAGCGTTCCCAGCCGCGGCAGGAACGCCTCAAGCGGCTTGCGGTGGTCCTCACGGATGAAGAACGCCGCGTCGGCGAACCGCGCGCGCAGCACGTGTTCGTTTCCCTCCCGTACGTTCGCCTCGCCCTCCCCCTTGCCGTTGCGCACGGCCAGAAAATATGGAAGCAGATCGCTTCCGCTTTGCACCGGGAAGTAGCGCTGATGCTTGCGCATCACCGAGATCAGCACTTCGCGCGGAAGCGCCAAGGATGCGGGATCGAACGCGCCGAGGATGGCTTGCGGCGCTTCGACCAGTTCGGTGACTTCCTCGAGCAAACCCGGTTCGAAGGACACTTCGCCGCCGGCCTTGGCCGCCAGCGCGCCGGACTGCTTGCGGATGCGTTCGGCGCGGACCGCCGGATCCGGCTCAATCCCGTGGAGGCGCAGGGTTTTCAGATAATCCTCCGCCTGTTTAATGATGATCTCGGGCGAGTTCAGCGGCCGCAGCCCGCGGGTGATGCGCCCCGCGCGGAGCCCGCCCCATTCCACGGGAACGGCTTCGGTTCCAAGCAGTGCCACAAGCCAGCGGACCGGCCGGGAATAGGCGGGCGCGGATGCGTTCCAGCGCATCACCTTGGGGAACGGTAGGGCGGATACGGCGGCGCTCAGCAAACCGGGTAGGACGTCCAACACCGGCAGCCCTTTTTCAGTGCGCCGCAGGACGATGTAGCCGTTCTCCTCGCGCAGGGCTTTCGGGTCGATTTTGTTCTTCGCGGCGAATCCGGCCAGCGCCTGGGTTGGGGCGCCGTCCGGCTGGTAGGCCTTCGAGACCGGCGGCCCCTTCACCACGACCTCGATGCTTTCCTGGACCGGGGCCAGACCGCGGACGATCACCGCGACCCGGCGCGGGGTGCCGTAAACCGTCGCCTGCCGGAAGGACAGCCGGGCTTCCTTCAGCGCCGCGGTCAGTTTTTCCAATAGGTTTTTTCGGGCGGAAGCGGAATCCGCGGCGGGCAATTCTTCGACGCCGATCTCCAACAGCAGCGTTTGCGGGGTGACGGGCGGTTTCGGTTTCGCCGCGCGGGGCAGCGCCGGCGCGGGCTTGGAGACCGAATGGAATTTCCCCTGAAGCGGAAATCCTTCCCCCTCCCGGCCCTTCAGGTATGTTTCCGCGACCTGCCGCGCCAAGTCGCGCATCCGGCCGAAGAAGTTGGCGCGTTCGGTAACCCCGACCGCGCCACGGGCATCCAGCACATTGAAGGCATGCGAGCATTTCAGGATGTATTCGTGCGCCGGGAGGACCAGCCCCGCCGCGAGCGCGGCGCGCGCCTCGGCTTCGAAGATTTCATACGACTGCCGCAGCCGCTCGACCCCGGCCACTTCGAAATTGTATTTGCTCTGCTCGCGCTCGTTTTGCATGAATACGTCGCCGTACGTGACGTCGCCCACCCAGCTGATGTTCTTGAAGTGGGAGGATTTCTGCAGCGCCATGAGGATCCGTTCCACGCCGTAGGTGATCTCCACCGAGGGAACGGGCAGTTCGATCCCGCCGGCCTGTTGGAAGTAGGTGAACTGGGTGATCTCCATCCCGTTCAGCCAGACTTCCCAGCCCAGCCCCCAGGCGCCCAGCGCCGGGGATTCCCAATTGTCTTCTACGAACCGCACGTCGTTTCCGCGCAAGTCGATCCCCAGCGCCTCGAGCGACCGCAGATAGATCTCCTGCGGATTGCCGGGATCCGGCTTGAGGATCACCTGGAACTGGTAATACTGCTGCATCCGGTTGGGATTCTCGCCGTAACGGCCGTCGGCCGGGCGGACGGAAGGTTCCACATAGGCGACGTTCCATGGTTCGGGACCGAGTACGCGCAGGAAAGTGGCTGGATTCATCGTTCCGGCGCCGACCTGGATGTTGTACGGTTGCCAGATCAGGCAGCCCTGCTTGGCCCAGAATTCCTGCAACCCGAGAATTACCTGCTGGAGGTTTAACGGCTTGCGAGCGGCGGTCTTCTTTGTCTTTGGCATTGGCAATTGTCCAAGGGGAAACAGATTTTTGGATTATAACGTATCAAAGACCTCGCCCTTTCCCCTCTCCTGAATTATCCCTCGCTTCGCTCGGGACAGGTGTCAGGGGAGGGGAAGGAGCCGGGGGATGGAGCAAGGAAAAAAGAAACCGCCGCCCGGAAGCGGCGGCGATCGGTGTGCGCTGGGAGGGACTTGAACCCTCACGCCTTGCGGCACATGGCCCTCAACCATGCCTGTCTGCCAGTTCCAGCACCAGCGCGGCATGAAGCGCGGGAATTATAGCCCAGCAAGGGGGTGTGTCAACCGTGTAATAAGAACCCGAAAGGCGGCCGCGGCAAAAACGCGGCCGCCGGGAACGGCAATGCTTTGGTTTTCCACAGGGATGCTTCCTCGCTCATGTTGCGCATCCCTTCGGTGTCAAACGGATGATCAGCCGGTCCTGCGCGACCCTTTCGAGCTCCCCGTCCAGGATGCGTCCCTGCGCATCGCACCGGAGTTCAAAATACTTGGCATAATTCGGAAAACGTTCAAAATATTCCTTCAGGGCGTCCCGCACTGCATCCGGCTGATCGACGATTCGGGCTGTGACCGGAATTTTTTTCCCCCGATCCGCAGTTCGCCGGCCCGGCCGCCCGCCAGGTTTCTCCACCAGGTCCGCTTGCGGTAACTCACGACGGTGAATTCTTCCCCCATCCGGGAAACGTTAATGGGAGTGGAGATCCGCCGTCCGGACCTTCGCCCGGTTACGGTGATGACACCGAAACTATCCCCCAGCAGCGGATGAAACGGCGACCGGAGGATGGCGGTAATAAAGGCATTACCGATCGGAGTGGGCAAAGGGAAACCTCCGGAAGCGCGCCGGAATTGTGCGCGCTCAGCGTTTCAGATAATTCGCGCGGATCCACGGCCAGTTGAGGATTACGTGGAACACGACCACTCCGGCGATCACCAGGCCTGTCGCCTGGTGGACCTGGTACGGGACAAGGGCCGGGTTCAGGCCGGAGACAATTTGAAAGGTCAGAAGCAACGCCAGGATCGGGATCACCCACTTGAGTATCTTTATTCTTTGCATGCCTGCCTCCTGTGGTTATTGGGATTGCATCCGGTTGGGATCGGTTATGGTTTTTCTTTCTCCAGCAATTCGCTTGCCTGCGTCCCGGCGGCGCCGCCCGGATCTAGCCGCAAGGCCGTTTCCCATTCCGCCTGCGCATCGGCGGCGAGTCCCTGTTCGCTATAGGCCATTCCCAGGTGCAGGTGCGCCCGGGCGGAAGCCGGATTAATTTCCAGCGCGCGCAGGAACAACCGCGCCGCCAGCGAGATATCGCCCATCTTGAACCAACCCAGCCCGAGCAGATCCAGCGCCCGGTCGTTCTGCGGAGCGAGGATCACCGCCTGGCGCGCCGCCGGAATTCCGCTTTCGGCAACCCGGAAATCATTTTCGATGTAAAAGGCCGCCAGTACGATCCAGGCTTCCGGTTGCTTGGGAAAAAGCTCAACCGTTTGCAGCACCCAGCTTTCGGCCTCTCCCGGATTACCACGGGCGAAATCCGTCTGGGCGAGTTCCGCCGCGATGATCCAATCCCCCGGCCGCCGAAGCCATGCCTGCACCAGCCACCAGTGGGCCAGCGCGAGTTCTCCCTGGCGCCGCAGCCAGGCGCCGTACACCAGGCATGCCAGCGCCGAGTTCGGCGCCAGGGCGACTCCCTGGCGGTATGATTCTTCCGGATTCTCGCCGGTCGCCTCCTGTGCCACCCCCAGCAGGGCGTACGCCTCGCCGTATTTCGGATTCCGCTCGATCGCCCGGCGCAGTGCTTCCTTCGCCAGGCCCATCTCATTCAGCCTGATCAATTCCTCGCCGGTCGAGGCAAAGATGTATTCCGGGACGCGCCGGCCGACGGCGGCGCGGATCACCGCTTCCAGCGAACGCGCGTTTTCCCCGATCGGCTTCGGCGCGTTTTTCAACTGCGCGAGCAGATCCAGGGCGCTCCCGGGATTTTGAGCGGCGCGGATCAGCGCCAACGCGTATTTTGCTTCTGTATCGCCGGGCTGGCGGATCAATCGGAGTTGGATCGCCGCTTCGGCGCGGTCCCAGCGTTCGATCTCGAAATATCCCTTCCACACCCGGACCAGCAGATCGCCCCGCTCCGGCGAAAGCGCGAGTGCTTTCTCCCACTCCGCCAGCGCCTGCTCCCGCTCGCCCGCCCCCCAATACGCCTCTCCCAATTCGGCCAGGAATTGCGGATCCTGCCCGCGCGCGTCTTCCGCCAACCGCAGGTAACAAACCGCCGCCGGAAAATCCGGACGGGCCAGCAATTCCCGTCCGGCGGCGACGGCGAATTGGGAATCCTCCGGGAACCATAATGCGCCCCAGCCGGCGGCCGGCCGGGGATCGGCGGCACAGGCGGGCCGGAAGGGGATGGCGCCGTGCGGCGTGGAGGCCGGGATCAGCCAGAGCGCGAGGGTCAGCCCGATGATCCAATGCTTCCGCCGGACGTGTCTCCGGAACCCATCGGCGGTTTTCGCAAGCAGGCGTGTGCCGGTTTGGTTTACGGCGCGGATGAAAGCGGGAAATGAAGCGGAGGGGCGCATCGTGTACGCCGCGGTGTCAGACGCTGGTGAGGTCCGGCGGAGGGGCCTGGCCAATCGTGCCTTCGGCCATCGAATTCAACCCGAGAATCAATTTCTGGACTTCCCCGCGTTCCGCCTGGCCGGAAAGCTCCTCGACTTTGGATCGAAGCGCGTCCGGTTCGAGGGCATGATTTTCCCCGACCAGCCGGAGGATATCCGGATGATTGGTCGGCCGCAGGGCTGTTTCGTCTTCCCAAAGCTGCTCGCTGAGTTTTTCGCCGGGCCGCACGCCGGTGAAAACGATCGGCACATCCTTGCCGGGTTCCAGGCCGGAAAGGCGGATAAGATCCTCGGCCAGCGAGACGATCCGCACCGGCTTTCCCATCCGCAGGAGGAGCGTATCCCCGCCTTCGCCCAGGATCGCGGCCTGCAGCACCAGGTGCACCGCTTCGGGGATGGTCATGAAAAAGCGTTCCATATCCGGGTGCGTCACCGTCACCGGACCGCCGCGGGCGATCTGCCGCTTGAAGACGGGGATCACCGATCCGCGGCTGCCGAGCACGTTGCCGAACCGGACCGAGACATACGGCCTTCCGCTCCTGTGCGCCGCGTCCTGGACGATCATTTCCGCCAGCCGCTTGGTGGCGCCCATGACGCTCGTCGGCCGGATCGCCTTGTCGCTGGAAATGAGCACCAGCCGCTCCGTGTTCCCTTCCAGCGCCAGGTCGACCAAATTGCGCGTCCCGAGGACGTTGTTGGTGAACGCTTCCTCGACGTTGATCTCCATCAGCGGCACGTGCTTGTGGGCCGCGGCATGGAACACCACCTGGGGCGAGTGGGTGTGGAACACGGATTGCAGGCGGTCCCGGTCGCGGATATCCGCGATGACCGGGTGGAGGGCCAGTTCGGGATAATCCTCCCCCAGCGCGAGGAGCGCTTCGAAGATGCTGTTCTCCCCGTGGCCCAGAAGCAGAATTTCGCTCGGCCCCCAGCGCGCGATCTGCCGGCAAAGCTCGAAGCCGATCGAGCCGCCGGCGCCGGTGACCATCACCCGTTTGCCGCTCAGGGCGTACCCGACGGCCTGGTCGCCGGTGTGGGCCGGCGCCCGGCGCAGCAGGTCGCTGACCTCGACGTTGCGCAGCCGCCCGGCGCTCACCCGGCCGCCGATCAGTTCATACAGCCCGGGCATGGTCTGGTAGGGCAGCTTCCCCTTCCGGCACAGGTCCGAAAGTTTCCGGAACACCTCGCCCGAGGCGGAGGGGATTGCGAACACCACTTCGTCCGCTTCCTGCTCGCGGGCGATCCGCATCACACTGTCCAGCCGGCCCAGTACCTGCACTTCGTGGATCCGCTGGTTAAGTTTTTCCGGCGCATCGTCGAGGAAACCGATCGGGATCATGCGCAACTGGGGATTTTTCTGCATCTCGCGCGCCACGAGCGCGCCCGCGTCGCCGGCCCCGGCGATGAGCACCCGTTTGGTCGCGCCGCTGCCCGGCATCCGGCGGCGGGCCTGCATGAGTTCCGAGAGCATGCGGATCGAAAACCGCAGCCCGCCGGTCAGCACCAGGCTCACCAGCCCATCGATGATCGGGATCGAACGCGGGATGCGCGGGAGGCCGAAGGGGAAGGTCAGGAAGTAATAGCCGTACATCAGGAGGACGTTGACCCCGATCGCGGCGATGATTAACTCCGCTTCCTTTATGCTGGCGTACGCCCAAAAGCGCCGGTACAACCCGAATCGCCAATACACGATCGGTTTTACGAGCAAGGCCGCGGCGATCATCCACAACGCCGCCGGCAGATAGAAGACGAACACATCGCGCAAGGCCAATGAGACCAGGATGGAAAGGGCGATGAATACCAGATCGGCCAGGAACAGGTAACGGTTGCGGAGCAGGACGATGGATTTGTTCATGCCGCCCCGCCCTCCGCGCCCCTCATCCAATTCAGAGTCTCAGCCAGCCCGGTCCGGAATTCCGTCTGCGGGCGAAACGCCAGCAGCGCGCGGGCGCGGGAGGGATCAGAGTGCGAATGGTAGATGTCGCCGGGGCGCGCGGCGGCGAAGGTCAGCGGAATGCGCGCGCCGCATAGTGAGGATAGTTCGGAATGCAATTGCAGCAGGCTGCGGCCGCGCCCGGTGCCGATGTTCAGGACTTGCCCGGCCGCGCGCTCCGTTTCACATGCCAGGCGGTTGGCCCGGACCACATCCGCTATATAAATGAAGTCGCGCGTCTGTTTGCCGTCGCCGAAAACGGTCACCCCGCCGCCGGTGATCGCGCGCGAGGCGAAAATGGCGATCACGCCCGAATAGGGGGAAGAGGGATCCTGGCGCGGGCCGAACACATTGAAGTAGCGCAGGCACACCACCGGCAGATCGTAGGAATGATAGAAGGAAACCGCGAGGGATTCTCCCGCCAGTTTGCTGACGGCGTAGGGGGAAAGCGCGTGGGTCGCCTGATCCTCTTTGGCGGGAAGCGCGCCGGCGCCGTAAACCGCGCAGGATGAGGCCATCACCAGCCGCCGGACCTTCGCGCGTTTTGCGGCCTGCAATACGTTCAACGTTCCGGTGACGTTCACCTCCAGCGTGTCTTCCGGACGCTCCACCGACTCCGCCACCGAGACCATGGCCGCGTGATGCAGCACGTAATCCACGCCGCGCATCGCGGATTGAAGCTCGCGCCGGTCGCGGATGTCGCCCTTGCGGACGTCCACTTTGCCGCGCAGCGCCGCCAGGTTTTTCCGTTTCCCGGTGCTGAAATTATCGAGAATCCTGACCGCGTGTCCGTCGCGGACCAGGTTTTCCGCCAGATGCGATCCGATGAATCCGGCTCCGCCGGTGATGAGATAAGTCGACAACGCGATCCGCCTCCCAGCGGGAAAATGCCATTTTACCAACTCGCCCGGGATCAGGTGCCCGCCCGCCCTCGCGAAGCGGGGGGCCGTCCCCGAAACAGCCGGCCCAGCGACCTCGCCGCCCCGATCCAGAAACCGACGCCCCATGCGGAATGGATGCAGAAGAAGATCAACATCAAGGTCGGAAAAAGCGCCGCATCCTTCCGAACCGCAGCCTCCCGGCCGGCAAATCCGGCGCTGACCGCGGCATATGCCAACAGCTCCAGCCCGAGAATTATAGCCAATGGGGGCAGGAGGAAGGATCCGGCGCCCAGAACGGCCAGTGAGGGCGCGAATAAGGCCGGGATTAATTGCCGCAGCCGGATCGATTTCGGGTGGAACGACAGCATGACCGCTTTCTGGCGCCCGTAAAAATAATACTGCCGCACGAGCGCGGCCAAATCACCGCGGGCGATATACCGGGAACGGATCGCCGGCGAGAAGAAGATCCTCCCGCCGGCCGCCCGCACCCGGTAATTGAATTCATAATCCTCGTTGACCGGAACCCGCTCGTTGAACCCGCCCACCCGGCGGAACACGTCGCGGCGGAATGCGGCGAAGGGAACGGTATCCACCTCGCCCTCCGTCCCGCCCGACCGGTAGCGCACGCCGCCGGTGGCGAATGGGTTGGCCACGGCCGCGGCAATCGCGCGCGCAACGACTCCTCCGCCCCCCGGCTGGATGGAAATCCCGCCGCCCACCCCGTCGCATCCCGACCGCTCGAACGCCCGCACGCATTGTTCGACATAATCCGGATCCGGGATGGCATGCGCGTCCATGCGCAGGATGATCTCACCGTGCGCCTCGCGCAACGCGGCGTTCAATCCGGCCGGCGCGGAAAGCCCCGGGTTGTCGACCCAGCGCAGCGCCCATCCGGGATGGGCCCGCGCAAAGCCCTCGATTCTTTCCCGCGTCCCGTCGGTGGAGCGGCCGTCGGCGACGATCACCTCGATCCGCCCGGCCGGAAACGACTGCCGGTGCAGCGCCTCGAGGACCTGTTCAATCGTCCGTTCCTCGTTGCGGCACGGGATCAGTACCGAAATCCGGGGGGGGGATTCGCTCATCGCGGACGGGAGCCCAGGAGCGCCTGGTATTGCTCTTCGAGGTCGGCGGCAATCCCGCTCCAGCCATATCCTTCGGCGAAGGCGCGGGCGGCTTTGCCGATCCGTTTCCGTTCGGTGGCCTGGCGGAGCAGGCGAATGACTTCCACGCCGAACGACCGGTCGGCGGCGGCCAGGAGGATTTCCTCCCCGCTGCGCGCGGAGATTCCCTCGGCGCCTACCGGCGTGCTGACGACGGTTTTTCCGGCGGCCATGGCCTCCAGAATTTTCAACCGCATCCCTCCGCCCGAGCGCAGCGGGACGATCACAACAGAAGCGCGGTGCAGATACGGCCGCACGTCGTCGACAAATCCGGTCACCCGAATGTTGCGGTCCTCTTCCGGCCAGTGCAGGATGTCGGCCGGCGGCGACTTTCCGACCACGATCCAGCGCGCGGTCGGCTCTTCCTGCGTGACCCGCGGCCACGCCTTGGTGCGGAACCAGCGGACGGCATCCGCGTTCGGCGGCCAATCCAGCGCGCCCACGAACACAATCGTCCCGGGCTCCTCGCTCATCGGCTGCGGACTGTACCGCTCGAGGTCGACCCCCGCCGGGGATACGGCCACCGATGCATCCGGCACGAGCTTCAGAATCCGTTCGGCATCCTCCTGGGTGATCGCCACGCACAGATCGGCCTGCTGGCAAGCCCGCATCTCAAACGCGCGCATCCGCCGCGATTGAATCCGAACGTAATGGTTCAACGGGAAGATGGCCGTCCGGGCGTACCGCTCCTCCAGAATCCACTCCACATTTTGCAGCCGCAGGACCGCCTGAACCCCCAGACCCTGCGCCAATCCAAGGTAATGCGCCATGTGGGTGCCTTCCAGATGGACGAGGTCGAATCGCTGCTCGTGGAAGGCCTCGCGGATGGCGGCGGTCATGGCGCCGGAGCGGTACTTCGAAGCGGTATACGGCATCGGCGATAGTACCGCCAGTGCGGCACCCAAATAATTGGTCGCGGTATTGTGTTGAATCGCCTTGGCCCAGACCAATCCGGCCCGGGTGCGGAATTCGTCCGCCGCACCCTGATCGCCAAAACCCAGAAAGCCCGCCTGATGCCCGCGCGCCGTCAGATGCCGGATTAATTCGTACAGCGCGATCCGGGATCCGTCGGTGGCCGGCCATGGAATTTTCGGGGCAACGAACAGAATTTTCATATCAGGCGAGCCTCACCAGTTGGTCCTCGCGCCGCCGGCGCATCCGGATATGCCACGCGATTACGGCGGCAGCGGCCGCCCCCAGCGCCAGCAGGATCGGAACTATGCTGTCCAGCTTCCAGGCCATGAAGCCGATCAAGGGAATCCAGACGAGCAATCCAACCACCCACCATCTCCGGCTGAAGACCAGCCCCTCCGCCGCCAGCATCAGCGCGATGGGCATGATCATGTCCCGGTGCCGGTATTCCCGGGGTATGAAAATGGATACAACCAGAAAAACTGCAACCGCATAAAAGAGCACCGGCCATATCCCGCCCCGGCTGCGGCGGACCGCTTCCCGGATCCCCAGGATGGAGAACGGCAGCAGGAAATACCACATCCACATTCCGGGGAAGGCGATCATGTAGGTTTCGAAGCGCGGCACCTCGGGCAGGGTTCCCGGCAGAAGCCAGGCATACGGCGCGAGGGCGGTGGAGAACATCGTCAACCCCATGTACTTCGCGAAACCGGCCGGATGCACGAGGATCCATTCCGCGAAAGTGCCGATGGTTCTTGTGTTGGGAATTTCGGTGACCTGGAACAGCGAGGATCCGGTATCCACGGTGACATCGAAGAGATGGCGCGCGGAAATCAACGGCCAAAGGACGGCCAGGAGGATCAACGCCGATCCGATAACCAGTATCCATCGCATCGGCCGGCCGTTTTTCAAGAATTCGACCAGCAGAACCGCCCCGACAGCCCCCGCCAGTACGACAGGGATGTAATTGCGAAGTTGTCCGGCGAGCAGAAAAACCGCGATCATCACCGCCGCCCAACCGGCGGCGCGCAGAATCCGTACGGGGGGTTTATCCGGAAGGACCAGAATGTTCCAAAGCCGGTACAAACCCAGGAAGAACAGCAGGATAAGAAAAAGGAAGAGCGGGTCCTTCAGGGTCATCATTTCCCAGAGCCAGAACCCGGTATAGAACGCCGTCAACCACCCGGCCCAACGCGCGGTGACCGGGCCGAACAGCATCGCCGAAATCCGGTAAACCAGATACACCGTCGAAGCCCCGAGGACGGTGTTGATGACGATCGCCGCGGCGGTCGCGTGGCCGATCAGGAAATACAGCCCGGCCAGCAACCGCGGGTAGATGTCATCCAGGAGATAATCCACCGGGCCGAGCTTTACGGCAGCCGCGGAGCTATGCCAGGCCTGGGCCAGGGCCCAGGCCACGCGGTCGTAGGTTTTGGAGTCGTCGTAAATATATCCTTCGTTCCCGCCGATGCTCCAATGGAAGAGGGCGGCGGCCGCAAGCCGCACGCCCAGCGCCACGAGGAACAAACGGACCACAAACCGGCGTTCCTCTTCGGGGGAATCAAAAAGCGCCAGACCGAGCGCCAATCCGCCGGCCAACAGAAGGGTGAACAGCGGGGCGCCGGCGGTCTCCCACGGCAGCAAGGCGAACCCAAGCGCTCCCGCAACAGCCAGGAGCGCCGAAAGCCAGAAAAAACCTTGGCGTTTAAGGATCGGCTTCATCATAGAAAAGATTATCCCGCGGTGGAACGGCCGGCCAGCACATCGGAATAAACCGCCCGCGTTCCGTCGATCATTCGCTGCAGAGTATACTCCCGCGCGCGAAGCGCCCCCTCCCGCCCCATCGAAACGCGCATTTCCGGATTCTCTCCCAGGCGGGTCATGGCTTCCGCCAGCAATCCCGGATCCCGGCGGGGAACCAACAAACCCGTAACGTCCGGCTCGACCAGATCCCGGTTGCCGCCGACATCCGTGGCAATGCAGGGCAGGCCGCAGGCCATCGCTTCCAGCAGGGTATAGGAAAAACTTTCGAAATCCGAAGGCAGGACAAACACATCCGCGGCGTGCATGGTTTCGCGGATATTCTCGCGCATTTGCACCCCCATCAGGTCCAGGCGCTTTTTCCAACCGCCCGTTTCCGCGGTGCGCACCAGTTCCTCGCGCTTCGGTCCCTCCCCCGCCGCCTGCAGACGCGCTCCGGGAATCCGCCCGGCCACAATCTCGAAGGCTGCCGCCAGATTCTCGATTCCTTTCTCGCGCGCCATCCGGCCGACGTATAAGAAACGGATTT
The DNA here is from genome assembly GCA_049684495.1 of Anaerolineales bacterium. Classification (GTDB taxonomy): domain Bacteria; phylum Chloroflexota; class Anaerolineae; order Anaerolineales; family RBG-16-64-43; genus JAFGKK01. The sequence goes on from JBAVFZ010000315.1 coordinate 24,517, forward strand.
CCCGGTTCGGTCGTAAAAGGTGCAGCGCGGGACCGAACCAGTCGGCTTCCAATCCGTTCGGGACAAGCGCGGCTTTTTCCGGCGGGATGAGGCGCCCGTCAAGATAAATCCGGCGGATTGTTTTCGATACGAAAATCACTCTCTCGGAGGCCTGCCGGTTAAGCAGGCCTTCCGCCATCCGGTACGCGCGGACAGCCAGCGGATTGGCCGGGAGGAAGAACGAGGGCGTGTGGACCGTGTGGACGGCGGGCAACCCCGCCGCGCGGGCCGCGATGCGCCCCAGCAGCCCGCCGCGGGTGTCGTGGGTGTGCACCAATTGAATCCCCCGGGCAAGAAATTCTTTTCTCAAGCGAAGAAACATCCGCCCGTCGAATTTCCCCGCCGGCGGGAGCGCCGCGCACTTCACGCCCAGCCCCCCGGCATTCGAAAGAAACGGTTCGGCGAGCGTTCCCAGGACGTGGAATTCAAATTCCTTCCCAAGCCCGTGGAATAATTGCAGCAAGTGGGTTTCTATTCCCCCGATGGCCAAGGGCGAAAAGGAGACGATGGCGATTCGCGGCCTGCTCACCGTGATTCTCCTGCGGCAAGATCGAAAGCGCGGCCGAAGGTCTCCGCCATGCGGTCGATCGTGAAATCCTCCCCGCGCGCTTTGGCGCTAGCGCCGAACGCCTGCGAATCCGCGGGGGACAGAAGAAAACCGGAAATCGCTTCGGCCAGCGCGCGTGCATCCCCCTGCTTCACCACCCGCCCGGTCTCGCCGTGGCGGATCAAATCACCCACTGCGCCCACGCCGTCGGAGGTGACAATCGGCAGTCCGGCGGAGGCGGCTTCGTTTAACACCAGCCCCCACGGTTCCGCGATCCGGCCCATCCGTGAGGGCAGGACGAATACGCCGCCCAGTGAGTACAGCAGATCCTTTTGCCGGTCGCCGCGCACCTCCGATCCGGTGATCAAAATATCAGACAACCCAAGCCGCCGCGCCTGCCGGAGAAGCGGTTCCCGGCGCGGACCATCGCCCGCCATTAAGAGGAACGACGGTATCTCGCGGCGCACGATGGAAAACGCTTCGATCAGGATCTCCGGCGCTTTAAAGGAAAGCAGCCGGCCGAGGAACAGGATCACCGGCAACGATCCGATCCGCCACTCGCGGCGGGCATTCTCAATCTCGGATGATGCCGCAGGGTTATGGCGGTAGGGGCTGGCATTACCGGTGATCAGGATTCTCCCGGGATCGACGCCCAATCCGGCCAGCCGGTCGCGCACGCGGGTGCCATACGCAAGGCAACCGGCCGCGCCGCGCACCAGCGAGCGTTCCAACCCGTACGTCAGCCATCGGCGCGGGTGGCGCGCCGGATACCATTCCCCGCTGAACACCACATACGGGCGGCGGATGCGGCGCGCGGCTCCGCCCGCGGCCCAGGCCGAGAAGGACGACGGCTCCGGACAGAACACGACATCAAACGGCTCGCGCGCATGGGATTCGAGAAGCCGCCCGGCGAGCGCCGGCGCGACTACCAGATCCGACATCTCCGGAATCCGATACCCGCGGAGGTTGACGGAGTTCGGCGGGAGCGCGGCTCCTTCCTGGTTCAGGAAGAAGCACTGCAGGTCGTACCGCTCCGCGAGCCGCGCCAACAGCGGCCGCCGGTACTCGGGATACGAATCATGGACGAATGCCACCCGGATCCGCTTGCGCATCAGGGTCGGGTCAACTCCTCATAGAGCGATTCATATTTGCGGGCCATCAGGCGGGTGGCATACTGCCCCTCGACCAGCGAGCGAGCCGCGCGGCCCATCGCCACCCGCCGCTCCGGCGGCGTGGCGAGCGCGCGCCGCAGGATCGCCACCAATGCCAGTACATCTCCGGCGGGGAACTCCCAACCGGTTTCATCCTCGACCACGATTTTTTCCGCATTGGCCGCGTCGGAAAGAATGACCGGCTTCCCGCACGCCATCGCCTCAAGGACCGAATTGGGAAATCCTTCGAACCGGGACGGCAACACGAGCCAATCGAGCGCGGCGTAAGCCCGTTCCACATCCGGCATCACCCCCATCGGCAGGACGATCCCCTCCAGCCCGTCTTCCCGGATCCGGTCGTCCACTTCCCGGCGGGCATCCTCGAAGGTCGTTCCCCCGACCAGGATCACCTTGGCGTATCCCGGCCAATACCCGGATTTTTTTAATTGGGCGACGGCGGTCAGTAGCGTGGCGTGGTCCTTCACCGGCGAATAGCGCGCGATCATCCCGAACACGACATCCGAGGGCGTGAGGCCGAAGGCCGCGCGCGGTTCGCGCCAATCCATGCCCGGCTTGAACCGCACGAGATCGACCCCGTTGGGAATGACCACCAACCGCTCCGCAGGAATGTGAAGCAGCGTCTCGGCTTCGCGCACCGCCGCCCTGGAATTGGAAACGATGCGGATGCTCCGCCGCCACAGGATCCGTTCGGTCCACTGCCATGGAACGCTCCAGAAGCCGGCGATGCGCGTCCGCAGGGAAGTGACGATCCGCCGGTGCAGCGCGAGCGTTCCGGCGATGCGGGCGTATAAATCCGCCGGGCGCAGGAACGATTGCACGATCGCCGGGCGTTCGCGGAGGATCATCCGCCACAGGCGGAACAAGGCGACCAGGTTGCCGAGTTTTCCGAGCGGCTTGCGCAGGCTGACGAGTCGGGCATCGCCGGCGGTGATTTCCACCGGCACAAGGTCAAAGCCGTAAATCACGGCCACCAGCGGTTCGAATCGTTCGCGATCCAGGTGGCGGACCAATTCGGCCGCCTGGCGTTCCGTTCCGCCCGATGCCAGGGTGGGAAGGAGGAATAGGATTTTTCGCGCGCGCGATGCGCTTTCCGGCAGAGACATGCTCCTCATCCCTGTCCGGAAAGGACAAACCGCGCCGCCTTCAGGAACCACCCGGCGGTCTGGGTTAATGCGGCCCGGCGGGTTGGGTCGAGGAAATACGCCGCGGCCACGAGGCCGGTCACCGCCAGGACAATCCAGCCTCCCAGCCGTCCCAATCGCATATCGCTCATGTTATTTTCTCTCATAGATGATCCAGCTTTCGTATCGGAACACTTCGACATAACCGCCTGAATCCCGCGTCCAGCCTTCCTCCGGCGATCCGCCCGCAACCACGACCATATCCGCGCCGCTCTTGGCAAGCTGAGCAGCCCACTGTTCGGCCGTGTACGCCGGCAGCGCGAAGACGGTATTCCTCAGATCGGAACCGAACAGCGGATACGCATCCACCCACCGGCCGTAGACGATAATGGCCGGCGCACCGGCCGTGCGCGCTTCGATCCATTCGTAAAACTCATTGGTGGGATGCACTACGGCGGCGTTCCGCTGCAGATCGTCGGCATGGAACACCATCGTCATCGCCTTGTCCGCCTCCAGGGGCGCCGGCCGGAGCGCGGCGATCGTCACAAAAGCCGCCGCCAGCACCAATCCGCCGGCCAGTATCCGCCGCGGCCAGCCGCGCAACGCGTCGAACAGCAGCGCGCCGCCCAGCCCGCTAAGCAGCAGGAGCGGGAGGACGTAGCGGGGGCGCCACTGCGCGGGTGTAAAGGCCAGGATCATCAGCGAGAGGATGGAAAGTGCGAAGGCCGCGGCGTTCCGCCTCCGGAAGGATTCCCAAATCCAAAGGAGCGCGCCCGGAATGCCGAGGAACAGCCATAACGGCCCGGTGCCTCCGTTGTTCGGATCATAGATTAAATAATAGCGTTCGAACCAGGTGGCATAGGCCAGGCGCAAGCCGCCGCCGGTTTTTTGAATGACTTCCTCGGAACCAATCGCCAGGAAATCGGCTTGCGGTTCTCCCGGCCACCGGATCCAGGAACCGATTCTCACCTCGACCGGAGCCAACGGATTTTCCGCGTAGATCGCGTTGCGGATCAGTGGATACGCGCCGAACGCCGCGGTCAGTGCGATAATAACCGCCAAGGGAGCCAAAATTCCGGTAAGTTTTCCCTTGATATTTATCCACTCCGCCTCTCGGTTTAACAGCGGCCGGCGAATTAAGCTGAGGAAGAATAACAATCCAATCGCCAAGCTGCTGAGCGCGCCGGAAAATTTTGTCCCGAGGATCACTCCCGAGCAAATTCCCGCCAGTACCGCCGTCCGGAGATCGTCGCTCCGTCCGGAAGATAGCTTCGGGGAGACAATGAGGTATATACCGCAAAGAAACAGGGAAGCCATCCAGGCATCGTTGTACGATCCCAACTCCTGGAGAAAAACCAACGGCGTGAAGGCGAAGACCGCCCATCCGGCCAAAGAAGCCCGCCGCGATAACCCGAACCGCCGGCAAACTCCATAAAGCGCCGCGCCTCCGGCGAGGATCCCGGGCAGGAAAGCCAGATCCACCAATTTGTCCGATCCGACAAAAATGAAATGCCAGGCCTGGAAGAGTTCCGAATTGATGGGAAAATCGCTGATCCGATCCGCCGGACTGGGGAAGTAACGGATCGCGGCGCTTTGGATGATATTCCCCATGATGGACAGATGGTAGGCGATATCATCGCGCAGGAATGGCGGCAGAAACCACCCCCAGAAAACATTGCGGAAAAGAATGCCGGCCATCAGCAGGCCGAGCAGTATGGCCCAAAAGGGAATCCGGATTCTTCGCAGCCAGGCTGCAAACACCCTGTTTTGGTCGAGGGCTGTCTCCCCATGCGGCCGGACCCCAAAATAATACACGCCCGCGGTGATCAAGCCACACGCGGCGGCGAGGGGGATCGGCCGGAGGATCCCAAGCCATCCCAACACCAGCATCACGCCCAGCACCTGCCCGATGAAGGAAATCTGGGCCGCGATCCAGGCATATAGGACGCCGGACGATTTTCCGCAAAAATAGAAATACCAGCCCAGAAAGATCGCGGCGGAAAAGGCAACCAGAAAAAATATGCCGGCCCAGGTGAGGGACGATGTTCCCAATAATCCAATCATCATGGACGCTCCAGCGCTTCCAGAATAGGTTCGGCCCTGCGTTCCCAAGTATAGGCTTCCACGTCCTTGCGCGCCCGGCCGGCAAGTGTTTCCGCCAGCGCCCGGTCCTCCAGCACGCGCCGCAGCCCGCGGGCGATTTGATCGGGGCTGTCGGGCGCCACCAGGAGCGCATTCTCTTCGTGGCGCAGCACCTCGCGCACGGACGGGAAATCGGTGGCGACGATCGGCCGCCCGGCCGCCATGTATTCGAACATTTTCAGGGGGGACATGGCGCGGGCGGTGGCGGTGCGGGTGGTATAGGGCATGATCAGCGCATCCGCCGCCCACAGGTAGAGGGGCACCTTTCCGTTCGGAACGGTCCCTTCAAACCGCACCCGGTCGCACAAATCCCGCCCGGCCGCGAGGGCGCGAAGGCGGTGGATATCCTCGGGATTGCCGCCGATCAGCACCAGCAGAACATCCGGCAGGGAGGATAAGGCTTCCAGGGTTTCTTCCACGCCGCGGCCGGGATACAAATGGCCGGCGTGACACACGATCCGGGCCGCGGCCGGAAGCCCCAGTCGCGCGCGGGCTTCGTCCCTCCCAACGGCCGGTTCAAACCGCTGCAGGTCCACCCCGTCGGGCGCAAGGCGCAGGAGCTCGCGGCGCGCGCCGGCGGCGGCGTAATCCTCGATCAGGGATTTGGAAATGCAGAAGATCCCCCGCAACGCGGGGGAAAGCCCCGGATCCCCCACCAGCTTCCGCCACACCGGGTGGCGCCGGTCTTCCTCCAGATAATGCGCTTCGAAACTCACGCGTACGCCGGCCCGCGCCAGCCAATAGGCGGACCACGGTTCGCGCGTGTGGACGTACCGCGCGCCCCGAAGGCGCGCCCGGAGCACCGCCGCCAGCGCGTAGCCGCGAACCGCAAACCGCTCGCCCCAATGCGGAAACGGAACCCAGGTCACCTCGAATGACCGCGCCAGGGCGAACCGTTCGCGCAGATCCGCTTTTTGCCGGGCATCCTCCGGATAATACGGCGCGATCAACTCCACCGGGACGTGCGCGGCGAATCCGGAGCACATTTTCAGCGTCTGCACGCAGTTGGCGCGAAGCGAGGGAATGCGCGAGCGCGCGATGTAAACCAGCTTATCCATGGGCGCCGGCGGTGAATTCGAGAATCCGTTTCACGCGGCCGCGCCAGGAGAACGGCCGGACGTCGGTCCGGGCCTGGGCCGCGAGCCGTTTCCTTCTTTCCGGATTCTTCCGGAGCTTCGCCAGCGCCTCCGCCCAGGCGGCGGGATCGTCCGGCGGAAGCAGAATGCTGTTGGCGTCGCTCAGCATCACGCGCAGCGCGGGAAGATCGCTGGAGAGGATCGCCCGTCCGGCGGCCATGTATTCATACAATTTCATCGGACTCATGATCTCGGCGGTGTTGCCCTTGCCACGGACCGTCACCTCCTGCTGATACGGCATGAGCAGCACGTCGCAGGCAGCCTGATACAGCGGCACCTCGGCGTTCGGCACGTGCCCCAGCCAGCGGATGTTCTCCGCCGCGGCCGTCCGGGTTTTCCAAGCCTCAACCTCCTCGGGGTTTCCGCCCAGCATCAGGAATTCCACCTCGGGAAGCCGTTGCGCCAGGTCACAGATCAATTCCACGCCGCGTCCCGCCACCAGGCTGCCGAAATAACCCGCCGTGAACCGTTTTGCGGCCAGGTGGAGCCGCACCCGGGCCCGGACAGGCGCGGGCAGATTCCGGTACGGCTCCGTATCCACCGCATCGGGGGCCACCAGCAACTCGCGGCTGTGAAGCGCAGGGTACGTCCGGCGCAGGTTCTCTTCCAGAGCGCGGCTGATGACCGCCAGCCGGATGTTGCGCGTTCTGAGGATCTGCCGGAAATACAGCGGGCCGATCCGCCCGGTCGGCGGATGATGGATCTCGAGCATGACCGGGAAGCCGTGCTGGGCGACCGCCCAGGCGATATCGATCCCGCGCGTGTACGCCAGATCCGGCGCTATCCGCGCCGCCTCGTCGGCTTCGGCCCAGGCCAGTCCGCGGCGTCCCAGAAGCGGGAGCAATTTTACGCGGCGGGCGAGGAACCCGGAGGCCAGCCCGTATTGGCGGATGACGGATTCGGACAGGGGAATATCGCCCGCGGTCGGGGCGGGATATTTTCTCCCGGCGTCGTCGGAGGGCGTCTCATCCGCCGGCGGGAGGATCAAATGCACCTCGTGCCCTTCCTGCGAGAAAGCCTGGCACATCTTCATCACCTGCAGGCTGTTGGCCGAAGTGGAGGGTACGGTCGCGGAACTCAGGTAAGCGATCTTCATCCAGACCCCAGGATCGAACGATAGATATCCATTTGTTCTCCGGCAAAGCGCTCCCAGGTCAGGGTTTCGGCGCGGGCCCGCCCGGCCATTCCCATTGTACGCGAGAGCGCGGGGTTTTCGGCAAGCGCTATCATCGCCCGGGCGATCCCCTCCACATCATCGGGCGGCAGCAGGAAACCCGTTTTGCCGTCGATAACGGCGTCCGGGATACCGCCGCTGCGGGTGCCGATGACCGGCAGCCCGTACGCCCCGGCCTCCAGGAAGACAAAGACAAATCCCTCGAAGTGATCCCCCTCATCCTGCGACGTCATCGCCAGCATGTCCGCCTTGCGATAATACGGATCCAGCTCTTCCCAGGTGAGGGCGCCCAGGAACTCGACATTGCGGATTCCCTCGCGGCGGATGAGTTCTTCAAGCCCGCGTTGGTATTCGTTTCCGATCCCGCCTCCGGCCAGCAGGTAGCGCGCATTGGGGAACCGCTTCTGCAGGATGGCGAACGCGCGCAAACTGATGTGGTAACCCTTGCGCGGTTTGATGCCTCCGACCGAGATCACGCTCGGATCGGATGAAAAAATTTTCTTTTCGGCGGCCGCCCGGGGCACGCGCCCGGCGAACTCGGAACCCTGCAGCACGACCCGGATGTTGGCACCGGTGAGCGGGGCGGCAAACCGGGCGCGCATTTTTTCCGCGGTGCCGGTCGACATCGGGCAAATGCACGCCGCCCGGCGCAGGATGCCGGCGCAGATCCGGGCCGGGATCCGCCACCGGTGCCAGATCACTCCGTATGTGCCGAAGGTGGTGACGACGTGCGGCGCCCCTTCGCGCCGGGCGAGGATGTCGCCGATCCACCCGGCGGGGAAGAGCTCGAGCGAATGGACGATGCGCACCCCGAGGCGCGGGAGCGACCGCAACGCGAGCAGCGCCGGCAGCATGTGCGCCACGGAGCGAATCGAGCCGGCGACGTTGGGTTGGATCTCCGGGAGCGCGAACACCTGAGCATCCGGAAAAAGCGAATGCGCCGCATCCCGGTCGGCCTCGGCCACGATCAATACCGGCTCGATTTGGGGTCCCAGCGAACGCAGGATTCCAAGCGTCGCCGTCGGCCAGCCGCCCGGCCCGCGCAAAAGCGGAACGACGAATGCGATCCGGATGCGGGGTGATTCGGTCAAGGTGTGATCCTATCTTCCAGGGTCATTCCGAGGAGCCCGAAGGGCGACGAGGAATCGGCATCAAAGTTGAGTAAGCCCAATTCATCCATTGCGCAACCGATTCCTCCCCCTCGCCTTCGGCTCAGGGTCGGAATGACTCCGAAAAGTATCCTCAGCCGCCCAGCAGCCGGGCATACGCCTCCCATTGCTCCTCGGCGAAGAGCTCCCAGGTCAGGTGTTCGGCCCGCTGGCGTCCGGCCGAGCCCATCCGGTCGGAAAGCTCCGGGTCCTCCGCCAGCCGGATCATCGCCTGCCCGGCCGCCTCGGCGTCGGTGGGATTCACCAGAATTCCGGAATCGCCGTCGATCACCACATCCGGAATTCCCCCGCTGCGGCTGCCCACGGCGGGCAAGCCGTAGGCGCCGGCTTCCAGGAAAACCAACCCGAAGCCCTCGAAGTGGCGGTCCACTTCCTGGGACAGCAGAACGAACATCGACGCCTCGCGGTACAGCTGATCCAGCCGGGCCGGATCCACTGTGCCGAGAATTTTCACCCCGCGCATTTTTTCACTGCGGATGATGTTTTTTAATAGAAGCTGATACGGCCCGTCCGGCGGCCGGCCGACGATGTTGTACACGGCGTCGGGGAACCGTTTCTGCAACCGGGCGAAAGCGGCCAGGCTGACGTGGTACCCCTTGCGCGGCTTGACCATCCCGACCGAAAAGACCACCGGCGCGCCGGACGGCCGTCTGCGCCGCGCCGCATCGGGCGGAACCTGTTCCGCCGCGCGGGAGCCGCACAGGATCGTCCGGACGGTGACCGACCCCAGGTCCGCGTTGTAGGCACCCCATAATTTTGCTTCCGTGCCGTGGGAGATTGGGTAGATGGCCGCCGCCCGGCGCAGGACCCCGTGGTAGTGGCGGTCCAGGAACGGCCACTTGCTCCACAGGATCGCATACGTCCCGAAGGCGGTGAGCACATGCGGCTTTCGCTGCGAGCGGGCCAGCGCATCCCCGGCCCAGCCGGCGGGAAACATCTCCATCGAATGCACCAGGCGCACATGCAGATCCGGTATCCGGCGCGCAGCCCAAAGCGAAGGGATCATCCAGCGCAGCATGGAAAGCGTGGTCCCGCTCCACTCTTCGGCCTGGACCGTGGGCAGGACATGCCGCTCGAGGTGGGGAAATTTTGCCGCCGCCGCGGCCTGATCCCCGCGGGAAACGATCAGAACCGGCTCGACATATTTTTGGAGCGAGCGGATCGCCCCGTCGACGAAGGTTACCCATCCGCGGAATCCGCGCAGATAAGGGATCAGATAGGCGATGCGCGGTTTGGATCCGGAACGGGCGGAGCTTTTGGTCGGCATGCCGTCAATCCCCGCCGAGCCGGTGCAATTCCTGGATCAGGGAAACGGCGCCGTTGCGGATTTCCGCGCCCCAGATCCGCTCCCGCCGCCGGCGGAGTTCGCCGGCCGGGAGCGCATGCGCCCTGCGGATCGCATCCGGGAGTTCTTCAGGGTGTACCGCCGCTTCGGCCAATCCTTCTTCCACCAGTTCGCGGCCGTAGGCGCGGGTGGTTTTCATCCAGATGATGGGAACCGACACCAGCGCCGCTTCATAGAGAACCGAACTGTAGGTGCCGATCGCCGCATCCACTTGTGCACAGGCTTCATATACGGACCCGGTCCGAAGCAGCCGCACGTCCGAAGCGGACAGCGAGTATTCTTCAAGACTTTTTTCGGATTCTCCGGGACGGAGTTTGAGGTAGAGTTCGAAACCGGGATCCCGAATCAGCGCCCGCAGGTAGGCGGCCACTTCGCTTTTTCTCGCCAGCGGTTCGGAAACCACCAGGACGCGGATCTTCGCCTCCGGACCGGCGGGTATTCGCGTTGTATCCAATTCAGCTGCCGTTACATCCGGCGGACGGACCGGACCGGCGACGAACACCCGATCCGGCGCGAAGAGCGCGCTATCGCGGAGCAACCGGTCGCGGAACAGGCCGCTCCATACGCCGTAGCGGTCGAAGGCATGCGGACGGGCGCCGGAGAAACCGTACGCCATCAACCCGGCGTGGAATTTGTTGAACACGCCGTGCTGGAATCCGAGAACCGGGATCCCGAGCGTCAGGCAGGCGGCGATGAGTTCGAAGTTGTGGCGATTGTCGTCGAAGATCACCGCCCGGCGGACGCGCTGGAACCGCAGCGCGCGTTTCAGGATCCGCTGGCGGGCGATGGATTGAAGACCGGCTTCGATCGCGACCGGGACCAATGCCCGCAGCGCGCGATCCTCGATCGATAACGGTCCGCCGGAAGGCAGGTTCACAACCGGTGCCGGAATCCGCACTCCGGTCAGGCGTGCCAGGAAATCCGCCGATTCAAGAAAGTAGACCGGCCTTCGCCGCCGGAAAAAGTTTTTTATCGCCTGATGGGGGGAAAGGGTATGCGCAAATTCCGCAAAACGGTATCCTGACTGTTTTAGTTCGCGGTACAGCGGGGTGAACCGGAAATCCTCGCGCAATCCCGGGCTGACATGGTCGATGATGTAGAAGAGCGTATCCCGCCGGGCGATCCGGAACACGGCCAGCGAGGTGAGGGTCAGCGCCAGCGTCGCCCACCGGCCAAGTGAACCCTTTTGCTTCGCCAATGCGCCGCCGGCCGGGCCGGGGAATCCCTCTTTCCCGCCGATCGCCCGCAGCACCCGTTCGAGATCCGGCGGAGCATCCTCCACGCGGATATTTTTCTTTCCATCCACGGCGGAGAGGAGCGGGAGCAGTTGGGTCAGGGGAACGAGGTAGAAGCGCAGGAGCCGGTCCTGGCCGTACCACCACGGTTCGAAGCCGTCTTCGGTGAGGATCGACGGGATGGGCTTGCCTGAGGCGTCGGTCTGGCTGTTGAACTTGCGGAGAAGGTCGAGCGCCCGGTCCCAATCCGGCACCGCGACGGGAATGGGCGCGCCCTCCGTCTGCTCGAACGCGCCGTCGGTGGCGGGGTCCGGGCGGAAGCGCAGATGCGATGGGGTGTCGCCGCCTGCGCCCATGAAGAGCCTCAGCCGCCCGGCGCTTTCCGGATTGCGCGTTCGAACGCCGCGCCGAAATGCTCGTTCAATTCCTCGACATGCAGCGCTTCCTCGGGCGAGGTGGGATTGACCCCGTCGTGCAGGACGTAATCCAGAAAATGGTTGATGACATACTCGTGCGGCGAGGGCGGCGCGGCTTGTTTGGGCTTGACGCTGAACCGGGCGCCGAGCCAGCGGCGGAACAGTTCCGCGGAAATCTTCGCATTCGGCCGTTCGGCGAGGGCGAAGGCGGTCTTGTAGGAGAACATGAAGGACGCCTTGGTCCCGTGCAGGATGTTGATCCGGCGCTTGGTTTCTTCGGGATTGGCCGACATGCGGATGTTGACATATCCCTCTTTGCTTTCCAGGACGACATCCACTTCGTCGGCGCTCATCCACGGCCACTTGTTGGTGGTTTTGCGCGCGGCGACGGAAAGGAGGCGCATCTCGCCGACGAGCGCGTAGGCGATGTAGAGCTGGTGCGGGAGGCTTTCCGCCCAGCGGCCGCCGGGGATCTTGTGGCACCAGAAGTTCGGGTCGATCACCATCCGGTCCTGGTCGCCGTTGGTCATCCACGTCAGGCCGACGTGCAATACGCGTCCCGCCTCGCCGCGCCGGACGATATCCGTCATGCGCAGGATCCCCGCCATGAATTTATTCTGATGCACGACCGACAGCTTCCGGCCGGTGCGCTGCTGGACGGCGATGATCTCGCGCGCTTCTTCCAGGGTCACGGCAAACGGTTTTTCCAGCAGCACGTCCGCGCCGTGCTCGAAGGCGTAGATCGTGAGGTCTTTGTGGGTCTGCGGCGGGGTGCAGATCGAGACGATCCGCGCGCCGCTTTGGCGGAGGCCTTCCTCGAGCGAGGGATACGCGCCCGGAATCCCGTTTTCGTCCGCGACGCGCCTCGCGCGGGCGAGATCCGGATCGATCATCCCGACCAGCTCCACCTCGGGATGGTTCTTAAAGAAGGGCAGATGCCGAACAGCGCCGGCAACGCCGCTGCCGACGATAAGAACCTTGGTTTTTTCCATTCCATCTCCGAATTCGGGGCTTTTGCCCCCGGTTTACCAGAGGCTTGCGCCACCGGGGTTGGAAATTATACCAGTAAATAATTGGCCTTATATGCTGGGTAGGCATGTTTTCACGGGCAATTGTCCGGAAAAACCGCGTAGTTTCGCCTGTTGAAGAAAACGTCTTCCGCGTTGTATATGGCGATTTCAAATCATCTGTGAGACTCTCGCGATCCAGAGGTTGAATACCGTTGGCAATTCCCAATAATATTACTCTTGATAGCCCTTTGCCTGTAGGTTGAATAAATACGCGTATTGTCCATTTAATGACATAAGTTCCTCATGAGAACCTGATTCTACACATTCGCCTCCATCTATAACCAAAATATGATTGGCCATACGTACGGTAGAAAATCTGTGGGAAATTAGAACAGTTATTTTCTTTCGATTATTTTCCAAATATTTAGAAAACATTCGAGATTCCGATTCGGCATCCAAAGAAGCAGTTGGCTCATCCAAGATTAGCAGATCGCTATCTCGAAATATGGCTCGTGCAAGCGCTATTTTTTGCCATTCTCCGCCGCTCAGTTGAACCCCATCTTCAAACCATCTTCCTAGCATCGTCTCATATTTCTTGGGTAGCGATAAAATTAAAGTATCAATTCCACTTAATCTTGCCGCCTTCTCAATCCCCTTCTGATTTTCAATATCGAAAATCCTTCCTATACCGATACTGTTTTTTACCGTTAATTGATAATCTCCATAGTCTTGAAAAAGAATTGTAATATGGTCTTGCACGGATATTGGACTATATTCTGAAATTGGTTCGCCGTTGATGAAAATCTCGCCCGAAGTTGGCTCATAAAGACGACACATTAATTTTGCAATGGTTGTCTTCCCCGCTCCATTTTTTCCGACTAATGCTAATGATTCTCCTCGACGAATTTTAATATTGATCCCATTCAATACCCTCTTGGTTGTCTTTGGATAAGTAAACGACACATTTTTGAATTCGATTTCTTCGACAGTATCCGTCCATTGCCGGCCGCTTGATAAATTTCGAGAAGGAAGAGCTTGAAATTCAAATAGATTTTG
>JBAVFZ010000316.1:0-2882 GCA_049684495.1 Anaerolineales bacterium
CCTTTCGCCCCTCGGAATAACGGACCATAAGCCTCCGCCTTCGGCTCCGGCTCGGAATGACGGTCGGCTCGCGGTTGCCTTCCTCCCCCCGACCGGCTAGAATGTACGCGCGAACCGGCCATGCTGACGATCGATATCTTCACCCTCTTCCCCGGCATCATCGAACCCGCGCTGCGCGAGAGCATCCTCGGGCGGGCGATCGCGCGCGAGCTGCTCGCCGTGCGGGTGCGCAACATCCGTGATTTCGCGACCGACAAGCACCAGGTGACCGACGACGCGCCCTACGGCGGCGGTGGCGGGATGGTGATGAAGCCGGAGCCGATCTTTGCCGCCGTGGAAAGCACGCTGGGCGCGCCGCCCGCCGTCCCGGTCATCCTCCTCACGCCGCAGGGCAAACTCTTCACGCAGCATAAGGCCTGGGCGCTCTCGGAAGGACCCGGCTTCGCGCTGCTGTGCGGCCGCTATGAAGGCGTCGACGAGCGCGTGCGCGAGCACCTTGCGGCGGAAGAACTTTCGATCGGGGATTATGTCCTTTCCGGAGGGGAGCTGGCGGCGCTGGTGGTCGTCGAGGCCGTCGCGCGGCTGCTGCCCGGCGCACTCGGCGATGAGGAAGGCGCCCGCGACGACAGCCACGAAGGCGGGCTGCTGGAATATCCCCACTACACCCGCCCGCCCGAATTCCGCGGCTGGGGCGTCCCGGAGGTGCTGCTCTCGGGCAACCACGCCCAGGTGCGCAAATGGCGCCGCGAGCAGGCGCTGTGGCGCACGTACCTCCGCCGCCCGGATCTGCTTTCCCAGGCGGATCTGACCGATCAAGAAAAGGAACGCGTCCGCCAATGGCGGGAAGAATCCGGGGAACCGGGCGCCGGCTGACGGGCTCTTGCTCATCCACCCGGCTCATGCTAGAGTCTCGCAACCAATTGGATCGGGGGAAAATCACAAAATGAAAAAAATAAACCGTTTCGCGAACCTGTTCTGGATCATCCTCCTTCCGGCGCTGTTCATCGCCGGCTGCCAGGGCAGCTCGGCGATCACGCCCGAGCCGCTCACGCCGAGCGTTGCGATCACGCCGTCGGCCACCGTCCCGCCTGCGCGCTCACTCACGATCTGCCTGGGCGAGGAACCGAAGAGCCTCTACCTCTACGGCGGAGGCGGTTTGGCCACGCGCACCGTCCTGGAAGCGGTCTACGACGGACCGATCGATTCCACCAATTACGCCTACCAGCCGGTAATCCTCGAAGACCTGCCGACCATCGCGAACGGCGGTGCCGTTCTTAAACCCGTCACCGTCAAGCAGGGCGATAAAATCTACGACGACTTCGGAGCCGCCGCGCTGCTCGTGCCCGGCGTGAAGTACCGCCCGTCCGGGTGCACCGATCCCTCCTGCGTCGCCACCTACGCCGGCGGCACGGTGACGATGGACCAGCTCGCGGCGACGTTCCGCCTGCTGCCGGACCTGCTGTGGTCCGACGGGGAAGCGCTGACCGCGGACGATTCGATATATTCCTATGAGGTATCCACCTCCGCGGAAACCCCCGCCCCGCCCGGAATGAAACGCGCGATCCTCGGCACGCAATCCTACGTGAAAGTGGACGATCGCACCGTGCGCTGGACCGGCCTGCCGGGCAACATCGATCCGGCCTACTCGCGGCGCTTCTGGTCCCCGCTGCCCCGGCATGCCTGGGGCAAGATGACCCCCGCCGAACTGCTCACCGCCGAATCCTCCTCGCGCGCGCCGATCGGCTGGGGTCCGTACGTCATCGAATCCTGGACCTCGGCGGTCGAAATCGTCCTCAAGAAGAATCCGAATTATTTCCGCGCGGGCGAAGGGCTGCCGAACTTCGATGCGCTGCATATCCGCTTTATCACGAACGAAGGCCGGATGGGCGTTTCGGCGCTGATCACCGGTGAATGCGATGTGGTGGATCAGACCGTCCGGTTGGACGATCAGATCCCCGAGATCCTCGACCTGCAGAAACAGAACACGATCCAGGCCTCCTTCACCACCGGCACCGCCTGGGAGCATTTGGATTTCAACCTTAAACCCGCCACGCCGGCTGTTCCGGTGTATTTCCAGGATGTTCGCCTGCGGCAGGCCGTCGCCATGTGCCTGGACCGGGAGAAAGTCGTCGCCGATGCGCTCTCGGGCCTCTCGGCCGTGCCGGATACCTACGTCCCCTCGCAGCATCCGTTGTACAACAAGGACGTCGCCAAGTATTCCTTCGACCCGGAGCGCGCGGGCGCCCTGCTGGACCAAATCGGCTGGCTGGATTCCGATTCCAATCCCGCCACGCCGCGCGCCGCCGCCGGCGTGAACGGCGTGAAGGACGGCACTCCGCTGATCCTTAATTCCGCGATGGTCTACACCGAACTGCGCCAGAAGGTCGTGGGCATTCTCGGCGCGGGCCTGATGGAGTGCGGCATCGGTTACGTCGCCTCTTACGGCGATAACTCCATGTTCGTGGCCAATGTCGACGGGCTGCTCTTCGGCCGGCTGTTTGAGACGGCCGAGTTCGGATGGATCGCGGGCGTGGAGCCCTCGTGCGATCTGTACACCACCGCGGAAATCCCGACGGTCGACAACGGTTACGCGGGAACGAACCCGACCGGTTTTTCCAACGCCGAGTTCGACAAGGCGTGCGATCTGGCGCACCGCGCCCTCCCGGGAAGCCCGGCGTACATCCAGAACCAGTACCTCGCGCAGCGGATCTTCGCCGAGAACCTGCCCTCGATCCCGCTCTACCTGACGGTCAAGGTCGCGATTGCGCGCACCGACCTGACGGGCTTGCTCATGGATCCGACCGCCGCCTCGGGTTTGTGGAATCTGGAATCGTTCAGCATTACGGGACCTTAGCCGGCGCACGAAAAATATACCTTATTCG
>JBAVFZ010000317.1:0-1777 GCA_049684495.1 Anaerolineales bacterium
GAGCACGCCGGGTTGACGAGCTTCGCTAGCACGCCGGGGTGACAGCAAAAGCGCCCGTCATACCGGCGTGTTCTTGGCCGGCATCCACAATAAACTTCATTTTCGATGGACCCCGGCTAAAACCACGCCGGGGTGACGAGCTTCGCTAGCACGCCGGGGTGACGAGCTTCGCTAGTACGCCGGGGTGAGGAATTTAACCCTACTGGTTTACCAAATGCGCCGTGTACCCGGCGCCGAAGCCGTTATCGATATTGACCACCGTCACACCCGGCGCGCAGGAATTTAACATCGTGAGGAGAGCGGCAATGCCGCCGAACGATGCGCCGTAACCGATGCTGGTCGGCACGGCGATCACCGGCCGGCTGACCAGCCCGCCGACGACGCTTGGCAGCGCGCCGTCCATCCCGGCGACGACCACCAGCACGTTGGCCGCGAAGAGAGTCTCGCGCCGGTCGAGCAGGCGGTGGATGCCGGCCACGCCGACGTCGAACAGTCGCTCGACCTTGCTGCCGAGCGTCTCGGCCGTAACGGCGGCCTCGTCCGCGACCGGGATGTCCGCCGTCCCGGCGCTCATCACCAGCACCGTCCCCTTCCCGGAGAGTGTGGCGGGAGGACCGATCGTCACGATCCGCGCGGATTCGTGATACACCGCCTGCGGGAATTTTTGACGGATGGCATCCGCCGCTTCAACGGTGGCGCGGGCGGCCATCACCCGGCCTTCGTGCCGCGCCATCCGCTCGAAGATCCTCACGATCTGGTCGATCGTCTTCCCCGGGCAGAAGATCACTTCGGGATACCCCTTGCGCATCGCGCGGTGCGTATCCAGCCGCGCGAAACCCATATCCTCATATGGCAGATCCTTCAATTGTGAAAACGCGTCCTCAACATTGAGTTCTCCGCCGCGGACCTGTTCGAGAAGTTTGCGAATGCGGTCGCTATCCATGGTTCTTTCCGTCCTTAGCCTGCTCCAATGTCTCGTTTAGGCTGCCCCTCCGGTACCCCTGCAGATCGGCGGCGACATATGAGTAGCCCGCGGCACGCAGCGCACCGACCACCTTGGCGGCGATTTCCGGCGACGCCAGGCGCGCGATTTCCTCCGGCGCAACTTCCACCCGCGCCATCGTTTGGTAATCCCGGACCCGGACGGATTGGAAACCGAGCCCCTTGAGGACGGCTTCGGATTGCCGCACCCGCTGGAGCGCTTCGAGCGTGATGCGCGTGCCGTACGGGAAACGCGCCGCAAGGCAGGATTCGGCCGGCTTATTCCAGTTCGAAAGATTCGCCCGGCGCGCCAGTTCGCGGATCTCCGCCTTGGCCAGCTCCGCCTCGCGCAGCGGGCTGCGGCCTCCCGATTCCGCCACCGCGCGCTCTCCCGGCCGGTAATCGCCCAGGTCGTCGCGGTTGGATCCTTCCACGATCCATGGGATCCCTTCCTGGCGCGCCAGTTCCGCGAGCGTCCCGAGCACTCCCCGTTTGCAATAGTAGCACCGGTCCTGCGGGTTGTGCACGAACACTTCATCCTCAAGCTGCCGCGCGGCGAGGAACACATGCTTCACGCCGAGGCTGCGGGGAAGCGCACACAGCGCTTCATCGTTTTGCTCGACGTAGATCGGCGATTGGGCCGTCGCGGCGACGACTTTTTCCGCGCCGAGCGCCTGGGCCGCGGCCCACAACAGGAAGGAACTGTCCACGCCGCCGGAATACGCGACCAGGACCGAACCCATTTCCTTTAAGATGGCGAATAGGGCGGCTTGTTTTTGGGAGAGAAGTGCTGTAT
>JBAVFZ010000318.1:0-3520 GCA_049684495.1 Anaerolineales bacterium
GGTTTCGGCGATTCCATGTATGTGACTGCCGGCACGCTCCGTCCCATCAAAATGGAGTGAAGTAAGCGCATGCCTTGTGCCGCCTGATCCGAAAAAGATTGGGCGACAGTGGTCAGCGGCGGATCCCAGCAGCGGCCCGCCAGGATGTCATCGTACCCGCAGACGGCCACGTCCCGCGGTATGGAGTAGCCGCGTCCTTTCAGGTTGGCAATGCTCGTTATCGCCGCATAATCGTCCCGGGTTACGAGCGCGGTGAAATCGCGTCCGGGCACAAGACCCCGGACATCCAATAGTTCCTGTATGGCGAGGTCCGCCCAATTTACCCCGATCGAATGCCGTTCGAAGCTTTCCCTTCGTTTCTCCTCGATCTCCCCCCCGTATACAACCAACCGCGGATCCACCGCTATTTCGTTGGCCTTCAATTCCTCACAATAGGCCCGGAAGCGATCCTCCGCCTCCCGTTGAAGGAAGGAATGCCCGGATTTTAAAAACGCTATTTTCTTGTGCCCGTGTTCCTTGATCAGATGGGATGTGATTTCCCGCATCCCCGAATAATTGTCCAGGAGGATCGAATAGGTTCCCTGACCGGACCAGCCTACGCTCACCACCGGAAGGGGGGAGAACCGGGCAATCGTGGAGAGGATCAGGTCATCGTTCGCATCATGCTGCCATTGCGCACCCCAGACCAATATGCCGTCAAACATGGATGGGTCGAGGAACTGGTACGTGAGCGTGCTGCGCGATTCGTTCAACCCGCACTTCGCGGAAAATCCGTCGAAATAGATGCGCTGAAATCCGCCCGCCAAATACACCAAATCCAGACCCAGTGCTTCCGCCTCATCGGCAGCGCCGATCCAGAATTGCGAGCCGTAAAAATTATCGAGCGGCGAACCCAACATGCAAATTCGTTTCCTGGACATAGGTCGCCTCATCATCTCCACAACTGCAATGGTAATCCGATGGTCGGGAATTTATTCCAATCCGGTTTCCTTTTGCCGGATGTTCCTGCGTTCCACGCTCGGTTTATTCATCCCGGATCCTCCGCATACCCGCGGGCCGGAGTGCCTTCCACCGGTTTTTTCCCAATCGTCCCCTGCTTTCTTCCCGTCGGCCGGGGACCCGTCCGTTCCTTTTTTGGAATCCATTCTTTGGATTAACCTTCATCGCTCCCGGATCACCCGCGGCTACGGGAGGGCGCGCCCAACCCCCTGCTCTCTATTATAGGAGCCCCCCGCCCATTCACACCTTGGGCAGGACAATCGTCTGCTGGGCCTGGTACTTGCCTTTCCTATCGGCATATGAGGTCTGGCATACCTCGTCCGCCTCGAAGAAGATCACCTGGGCGATTCCCTCGTTGGCGTAGATCCGCGCCGGGAGCGGCGTGGTGTTGGAAACCTCGAGCGTTACAAAGCCTTCCCACTCGGGTTCGAACGGGGTGACGTTGACGATGATCCCGCACCGCGCGTAGGAGCTCTTGCCGACGCAGAGCGTCAGCACGCTGCGCGGGATGCGGAAATATTCGACTGTGCGGGCCAGGGCAAAGGAATTCGGCGGGATCGTGCATACTTCGCCGCGGAAATCGACCATCGATTTCAAGTCGAACGCCTTCGGATCGACGATGGCGGAGTTCAGGTTGGTGAAGATTTTAAATTCGTCCGCCACGCGGATATCGTACCCGTAGGACGATACGCCGTAGGAGATGACTCCCTGGCGCACCTGGGTATCCACAAACGGTTCGATCATCCGGTGTTCCTTCGCCATCCGGGTGATCCAGCTATCCGATTTCAATCCCATGCCGTTCCTCCGTCAATCAGGTTGAGGGTTCTCCGGGGCCGCGGTCTCCGGACCGAGGACCGGGTTTTCCAGAATGCCGATGCCTTCAATTTCCACCTGTACTCTATCCCCCGCTTCCAGCTTTCCCACGCCGGCCGGAGTTCCGGTGAGGATGACGTCTCCGGGGTCGAGCGTCATGATCCCGGAAATAAAGGTGAGCAGTTGCGCGATGGAAAAAACCATGTCGCGGGTGGATTCCAACTGGCGGATCCGGCCGTTCACGCGGCAGGTGATCCGCAGATCGTGCGGGTCCACTTCCGTGTCGATCCACGGCCCCAGCGGGCAAAAAGTATCGAATCCCTTGGCGCGGGTCCACTGGCCGTCCCGCTGCTGCAGATCCCTGGCGGTGACGTCGTTGGCGATGGTGTATCCAAATACCCCCGCCATCGCTTCTTCGGTCGTGGCGTTACGGATCCGGCGGCCGATGACCACGGCCAGTTCGCCCTCGTGTTCCACCTGTTCGGATTGCGGCGGAAGGACGATCTTCTCGCCCGGACCGATCACGGCCGAAGGCGGTTTCATGAAAAGCATCGGGACGTCCGGAATGTCGGCATGTTGTTCCCGGGCATGGTCCGCGTAATTCCGTCCGACGCAGATGATCTTCCCCGGAAGCCAGGGCGCCGCCAGTTTCACAGAACCCAGCGGCTGGCTGACGGGCATCCGCCGGTGGGCGCCGAATAACGGCCCCGCGATCAGCCCGACCTGGTCTCCTTCCAGCCAGCCCAGGACCGCCGCCGCGTCCCCTTTACGCTGAAACCGCGCGTAGCGCATGCCTATGACCCCCAAACCCGGAATTGTTCCAGAATCGATCCGCCGATGAATTCGCGCAGGATTGAATCGTCGGGGATGAATTCCGGAGAAAGCGGACGGAACCACGCCAGGAACGCCAGCAGACGCTTGGCTTCGACATATTCCGGTTGCTCGGGCGTAATCTGCCGCAGAAGCGGTTCGGCGATCGGGCGCAGCGCGGCGAGTTCGTAGACCAGCGCCGAATTGAAGATGCTGTCGGTGTTTTCCTGATAAAGGAAGATGTTCTTCCGTTCGCCGCGCCGGACCCTGTCCCACATCGCGATGGTCGAGGCGGGGGAATGCCCGCGCTGCGTCGCATCGCGGACGATTCGCCGGATCAGGCGCGTATCGGTTGTGGAGATGCGGTTGTGCCGGTCCAGGTTGAGCTGGGTCAGCGCGGAGGCGTAGATCCGGTAGACTTCACCCGAATGGAAACGCGGGAGCAACGCCGGATTGAGGCCGTGGATGCCCTCCATGATGATCACGGCTTTGGACGGGAGCCGGACCGTATCTCCGGGTTTGCGTTTTCCGGCTTGGAAATCGAAACGGGGCAGCGCAACCTCCCCGCCGCGCAGCAGTTGCTCCAGGTTATCGTTCAACAGATCGCGGTCGAGCGCCGCGAAGGTTTCGAAATCCGGCGCGCCGGATTCGTCGCACGGGGTTTGATCCCGGTCGACAAAGTAGTTGTCCATTTCCACCGGAAAAGGACGGAGCCCTTGCGAAAGCAGTTGAATCGACAAACGGCGCGAGAAGGTGGTCTTCCCGGAAGAAGACGGCCCGGCGATCAGCACCAGACGGATCCGGTCCCGGTCGCCGGCGATGCGGTGCGCGATCTCGGCCAGCTTCTGGTCGTGCAGCGCCTCCGCCACCAGGATCACCTCGCGGCCGCGGCACGCCT
>JBAVFZ010000319.1:0-10642 GCA_049684495.1 Anaerolineales bacterium
GGTGAGGAAGGAAAAAAGGAAAGGTTGATTATGCCCAAAGCGATTCTCTCCGTACACGATAAAACCGGGCTGGTGGAATTTGCGCGCGGCCTGCAGGCGCTGAACTGGACGCTTATGGCCTCGGGCGGGACGGCCAAACTCCTGCGCGACAACAAGATCCCCGTCACCGAAGTCGCCGAGTACACCGGCTCGCCGGAGATCCTGGGCGGGCGGGTGAAGACTCTCCACCCGGCGATCCACGGCGGCCTGCTCGCCCGCTCGAGCGAAGCGGATCTTGCGGAACTTAAAAAACTCGGCTGGGATTACATCGACCTGGTGGCGTGCAACCTGTATCCGTTCCAGGAGACGGTCGCCAAACCCGGCGTCACCTGGGAGGAAGCGATCGAAAACATCGACATCGGCGGCGTGACGCTCATCCGCGCGGCGGCCAAGAACCACCAGCGGGTGATCCTGTGCTGCGATCCGGCCGATTACCCGGCCGTACTGGAGCAACTGCGCGCGGGAACGGTGGGCGAAGCGACCCGCCGCAGGCTCGCGGTGAAGGGCTTCGGGATGACGGCCGGCTACGACGCGGCGATCGATACCTGGATGGCCGGCGACGAGGCGCCGTTCCAGGTCTTCGCCCACCTGCAGCAGAAACTCCGCTACGGTGAAAACCCGCACCAGAGCGCGGCGATCTACACCTACAAGCCCGGCGCCGGCCCCCTGGGCGGGAAGGTGCTGCAGGGCAAGGAACTTTCCTACACCAACCTGCTGGATCTGGACGGGGCCTGGCGGGCCGTCACCAATTTCGAGCGCCCGAGCGTGGTGATCGTCAAGCACGTCTCGCCGTGCGGGATCGCCAGCGCGGACGCGCTGCCCGACGCATTCCGCGGCGCGCTCGCCTCGGATCCGGTCTCGGCCTACGGCGGCGTCGTCGCGGCCAACCGCCCGGTGGACGAAGCCACCGTGAAGGCGATGGGAAACCTCTTCATTGAATGCGTCATCGCGCCCGGGTTTACCTCCGGGGCGCGCGAGGAGCTCGCCAAGCGCAAGAACTGCCGGTTGCTGGAAATGCCGGACAGGATCATCGAACCCAAATTCGAGTTCCGCTCCGTCACGCGCGGGGTGTTGATGCAGGCTTCGGATTTCGGCGACCCGGCCGGGACCCCCGAATGGAAAGTAGTCAGCCAGCGCCCACCGTCCGCGGAGGAACTCTCGGATCTGCGCTTTGCCTGGAGAGCGTGCATGTTCGTCAAATCCAACTCGATCGTCTTCGCCCACGGGGAAGCCACGGTCGGCATCGGCGGCGGGCAGCCAAACCGCGTGGATTGCGTGCGCATCGCCGCCCAGCGCGCGGGCGAAAAGGCCCAGGGCGCGGTGATGGCCTCGGACGCCTTCTTCCCGTTCCCGGATTCGGTCCAGGTTGCCGCGGAAGCCGGCATCCTCGCGGTCGTCCATCCCGGCGGATCGGTGCGCGACGCCGAAGCGATCGCCGCGGCCGACGCAGCCGGGATGGCGATGGTCGTCACCGGCGTCCGCCACTTCCGGCATTGATCCCGCAGGGTGGGTTGCGGCACTTCGCAACCCACCTTGCTAATTCCAAAAGGTGGTCTCGATACGGTCGCCAAAGGACGGCGACCTACTCGACCACCTAATATCAGCCGGTCGAGTAGCCCGCGTTTTTTTCGCGGGCGTATCGGAACCGTCCAGTAGCATCAGGAGGCATATGAACGAAGAACTCTTCCAATCCCATGAAGCGCTGACCTTCGACGATTTGCTGGTCATCCCCGGATACACATCGGTCCTTCCGGATCAGACCGACGTGCGCGCAAAACTCACCCGCGACATCCCGCTCAACATCCCGATCATCTCGGCCGCGATGGACACCGTGACCGAGGCGCGGATGGCGATCGCGCTCGCCCGCGAAGGCGGGCTGGGGATCATCCACCGCAACCTTTCGGTGGCGGACCAGGCGGCGTTCGTCGAACAGGTCAAACGGTCCGAATCCGGGATGATCACCGACCCGGTCACCCTGGATCCCTCCGCCACGCTTCGGGAAGCGGAAGACCTGATGGGCAAATTCCACATCTCGGGCATTCCGATCACCGAAAAAGGCAGCGGGGGCAAGCTGGTCGGGATCCTCACCAACCGCGACATCCGCTTCCTCGAACCGGGGGATTTCAACAAACCGGTCAGCGAATTCATGACCCGCGAAGGGCTGGTCACCGCGCCGGTCGGGACGACGCTCGAGCAGGCCAAGGCGATCCTGCAAAAGCACCGCATCGAAAAACTTCCGCTGGTCGATTCAAAGGGCAAGTTGAAGGGGTTGATCACCGTCAAGGACATCCAGAAGAAGATGGACTTCCCGAACGCCGCGATCGACAGCCAGGGCAGGCTGCGGGTGGGCGCGGCGGTCGGCGTGGGCGCGGACCTCGAAGCCCGCGCCGAAGCGCTGGTGGAGGCCGGGGTGGATTTGCTGGCGATCGACACGGCCCACGGCCACTCGGCCGGCGTGATCCAGGCCATCAGCCGGATCAAGAAGAAATGGCCGAAACTGCCGGTGACGGCCGGCAACGTGGTCACCGCCGAGGCGACCGAAGCGTTGATCGCCGCCGGAGCCGACGCGATCAAGGTCGGGGTCGGGGCCGGATCGATCTGCACCACCCGCATCATCTCCGGGGCGGGCATGCCGCAGATGACCGCCATCTGGCAATGCGCGCGCGCCGCGCGGCCGAAGGGCATTCCGATCATCGCCGACGGCGGGATCAAATACTCCGGCGACATCGTCAAGGCGCTTGTCGCCGGAGCCAGCGTGGTCATGCTCGGCGCGCTCCTGGCCGGGCTCGAGGAATCGCCGGGCGAGGTGGTGCTCTACGAAGGCCGCCGGTTCAAGGAACATCGCGGGATGGGTTCGCTCGGCGCGATGCAGGGCTTCGGCCGCGACCGGTACGCCACCGCCCAGGGCGAAGGCGGCGGAAGCGGGAAGCTCGTCCCGGAGGGGATCGAGGGGATGGTCGCCTACAAGGGCAAGCTTCCGGAATACGTCTACCAGCTGGTCGGCGGATTGCGCTCGGGGATGGGTTATGCCGGCGCGGCGACCATCGCGGACCTGCAGGATAAAACCGGCCTGGTCAAGATCTCCCACGCCGGATTGATCGAGAGCCATCCGCACGACGTCATGATCACCAAGGAAGCGCCGAATTACCAGTCGCCGAGAACGTAGGCGGGAATGTCATGCCGGCATGTTCTTAGCCGGCATCCAGGGATTTTCGCCCGGTGAATAAGGCCGCTCATGGGTTCGTCTTGGATCCCGGCTGAGATCACCCCCGCTTCGCATTCATCCCGGCTCATGAACCAGACGCGAGCCGGGATGCTTCGCGGGGGCAGGCGCCGGGATGACGATCGCGGGCACAGGGAAAAATAAAATGCCACCGCATCCCGCGGTGGCATTTTATATGTGCAGGTTGTGCTTTAAAAAGATAATCTATCAGCCACAAAAGGCACAAAGATCACAAAAATAAATCTACACCGCTTCAAATTGGTTTAATGTTTCAGAATTCTTTTGTGCCCTTTGTGCTTTTTGTGGCTATTATTCGAATTCCGCGATCGACGATCGCGGCGGCATTTATATTGGATGCTCGCGGGGGTATTTGTATTGACGAAGGTTACTCTTTCGTCCCCGGGGCTTTGGTTTTTCCCTTCGCGTCCTTCGGCGCCTTCTCGTCGCGCGCCGGCTCGGACGGTTCGGTGTACGGCCAGGGCATGGGCTCCGGCACCCGCGTCCGGTTGCGGCCTTTCTCCTTGGCGTCGTACAGCCAGCGGTCCGCTTCGTCGATCAGCCGGTGCACGTCGTTGGCGTCCTCCGGGAAGGTTGCCCCGCCGGCCGAGACGGTGATCGAGATCGATTTGTCGTCCACCGCGAACGGCTGCATCGCGATCCCCTGCCGCAGCCGCTCGCCCACGCCGGCCAGGGAACTGGCGGGCGTGCCGGGCAGGATGACCGCGAACTCCTCCCCGCCGTAGCGCGCGAGGATATCCACCGCCCGCAACTCGTCCTTGATCCGGCGCGCCACCATCTGCAGGATCCGGTCGCCGATCGGGTGGCCGTGTTTGTCGTTAACCAGTTTGAAATGGTCGATGTCGAAGATAAGGAGCGAGACCGGGTACCCGATCCGGCGCGCGCGGTCGATCTCCAGCTGCAGCTGCTCGTGGAAGTAGCGCCGGTTGTAGATCCCGGTGACGAAATCGGTGATCGAGGCCTGCTCCACCTCGCCGAAGGTCAGCGCGTTCAAAAGCGCCAAAGCGGCGTGGCCGGCCAGGCTTTCCAGGCGGCTGGCATGCTCGGCGGAGTAATATCCGCGCTCGGCCTTGTCCATCGAGAGGAACCCCAGCAGCTGTTCGCCCGTCACCAGCGGCGCGCCGACCCACGATCCCACGTGCCAGGTCGGGCCGATCGACTGCCAGTTCGGGTCGGTCTGGACGTCGGGGATGAAGTACGGGTGGCGCGTGGTGGCCATGTGCTGGATCCCGGTCAGGCGCTCGATCGGCAGGTCCAGCCGGGAGATCCACTCCGTCAGTCCGAAGCGTTCGTACCCGCGGTGGGAGGCCACGCGCACCCGATCGCCCTGCAGCAGCATGACGTTGGCGCTGTCGAAGGGCACCACCCGGCCGATCTGCTCGAGCAGCGTTTCGAGTATCGTGCCCGCGCGCAGCGAACCGGAAAGGATCAACCCGATGTCGCGCAGCGTCTCGGCCAGGATCCGCTGCTGGTGTTCGCTTTCGTAAAGCCGCGCGTTCACCAGCGCCAGGGCGGCCTGCTCGGCGGGCACCCGCAGGCGCTGGAGTTCGAGCGCGGAAAAGGTCCGGGTGTTCTGGCGGCTGTAGAGCCGCAGCAGGCCGAGCGCCTTGCCGCCCGCCCACAGCGGGATCATCAGCACCGCGCCGTAATGCAATTGGCGCAGGATGACCGCCTCGCTCGGATGGCACCCCGGATCGTCGATCCGCAGCAGCAGCGGATCGCTTCCCTTAAGCACCTGCCCGCTGACCGGAGAATCCGCGAGCGCATAACCGGCTCCGAATTCGCGGTCGGTCCGCTCCCCGAACGCGGAATACGCCGCGAGCGTCCGGACCTGGCCCTGCTCCATATCGACCGAAGCGATCACGCAGGCATCCATCCGCGCCGTCCAGACCAGGAGTACCGCAATTTGCTGCAGCAGTTCCTCGAGGTCGAGGGTCGAGGTGACCACGCGCGCCATGTCGACGATCATCCGCAGGTCGGATTCCCGCTGGCGGCTTTCCTCCAGCAGCCGGAGGCGTTCGATCGTCCCGGCCGCTTGGACCGCGTAGAGCGTCAGCCCGTCCATCTCCGCCTGCGAGAAGGTGTGCGGGAGCGAATAGCGGACCGAAAGCACGCCGATCACCTGGCTGCGGATCTTGAGCGGCAGGCCGACCAGCGTGACGACGCCCTTGGCGCGCAGCAGTTCGCGTTCCGCAGGCTCCGCCAGTTCGTCCGACATCAGCACCTTGGGCGCCCCGCCGGCGAGAATTTCCGGAACCAGGGATTCCGGGTGCGGGACTGTTTCATCGAGGATCTCGCGACCGGCGTTATCCACCCCGTGGCTCAGGGAAATCCGTCCCTCCGCATCGATCAGGTAGACGATCGCCGAGTGGGCGGTGGTCGCCATCAGCGCGAACTTGGCCGTCAGCTCCAGCGCCTGGGGGAAAGTGGTGGCGGCGATGATCCGGCTGCCGAACTCGTAGAACCGGGTGAGCTGGATGTTCGCCGTCTGGGATTGCGCGAACAGGCGCGAACCGAACAGCAGCACGGCGATGTGCCCGGCCAGCGATTCGAGCCAGGCGGTTTCCTCCGCGGTGAAGCGGTGCGCTTCGGAATCGTTCAGATCCAGCACCCCCAAAATCTGCCCGCCGGAAATGAGCGGCAGGCTGACCTGGGAATTCATACCCAGCCCGCGCAGCTGCTCGTCCAGGATCGGCTCGTCGGCGGCGTTTTCGACGACGATCATCTTCCGGGATTGGTAAGCCCGTCCGGTGACGACCTCCCCGACCACCAGCCTGCGCCGGCGCTCCTCCGGTCCGATGCGCAGGCCGGCTTCCGCCATCAGATGCAGGACCTCGCCGCCGTCACCGGTAAGGTAGACCGCGGCCGAGGGCATGCCGCTGAAGGTCATCGCGGCTTCCAACAGGTCCGGCAGAAGGTTTTCGATGCTGCGGATGCTGGCGGATTTCTCAACCAGTTTGCCGAGGGAATCCAGAAGGTCGGGGAGGGATTTGCCAAACGGCGAGGACGGGACGCGGAGGAGTCCGGTCATGACGGGACCGCGGTGGAAAGCGCCGCGGCGCGCATCGCGCGAACGGCGTCGCCGACGGGAACGCCCGCCCGGAATATGGAGGTGCCGGCTACCAGGACGCTGGCGCCCGCCTCCGCCAATGCGGCGGCGTTGCCTGCGGTAATGCCGCCGTCGACTTCCAATTCGGCTTTGGAGTTGGCGGCCGTCAGCCATTCGCGGATCCGCTTGACACGGGAAACGCTTTCCGGCAGGAACTTCTGGCCGCCAAAGCCCGGCTCGACCGACATCACCAGGATCACATCCGCCAGCGGCAAGCCGGCCTGGATCGAAAGCAACGGGGTCCTCGGGCGCAGGGTCAGCCCGCTGCGCGCGCCGTGGATGCGGATCGCCTTCAGCGTGCCGAGCACATCCTTCGAGGCTTCGACCTGGATGGTGATGATGTCGGCTCCGGCCAATGCGAAGCGGGGGACGAAGCGCTCCGGTTCATCGATCATCAGGTGTACGTCGACGACCGCCCCCGCCTTATGCACCATCGGCGCCAGCGCTTCGACGACGACCGGACCGATCGATATATTCGGGACGAACTGGCCGTCCATGATATCCATATGGATGAATTCGGCGCCGGCTTCGAGCGCCTGCGCGATCTGATCTCCCAATTGCAGGAAATCGGCGGCCAGGATGGAAGGGGCTATTTTTATCGAGGATGGCATGCTTCGCGTTTACCCGGGCGGATCTCCCAGTCGGCTATTCCGAGGGGCGCAACTCTGTGCGGACCTTCAGAGGAGTAATTCCGAGGGGCGCAGTCCTTTACGGACCCCAGATGAGTCATTCCGAAGGGCATTGCCCCGAGGAATCGCTAACTCCCTATTCCTTGTGAACTCAAGCGTCCGAGGCTCGGAAGAATCTCCCGTGATGGGTCAATTCTACCCCTAATGGAGAAAAAGGCATTCTTGGGGATAGATTGCGGCGCGCTTTTTTACGCCGCTTGCACCCGTCTCGCACGCGCAATTCATATAAATTGGATCACTTTCGGATAAGTGGGACTTCCGGCCGGCCGATAGCGTATGCTCTGCCAATTTGAGGAGGTTTGGATGGCGGTTGGAATCGCC
Organism: Anaerolineales bacterium; assembly: GCA_049684495.1. Classification (GTDB taxonomy): domain Bacteria; phylum Chloroflexota; class Anaerolineae; order Anaerolineales; family RBG-16-64-43; genus JAFGKK01. The sequence goes on from JBAVFZ010000319.1 coordinate 7,400, forward strand.
AGACCGAGGCGGTCCGTCATACCCGCGCCTGCACTCGCGAAGCGGGTGCGCTCTTGGCGGGTAACGCCCCGGTCTGGCGATTCCTTCTTCTTCAAATCCGGTTGCACAGGGTCTACCCCTGCGCGTCGGCGACCACCGCCGCAATCGCCGCGCCGATGCCGGAGCCGTCTTTGATCAGGCGCGTGGTCGCGCCGCGTGCTCCCTGACCCAGGACGGCCTCAAGGCTCGCGCGGATACCCGCGTCGTAACCCGGCATTTTTGCGTAGAGCGAGCCGTCGATGGCCACCACATGCTCCCGCTCAAGCCCGGAGTCGAGGTAGCGCAGGATGCCCGCATAGGTGGCGCCGACCAGCCGGGCGGAGCGCCCGGTGACGCTCTCCACCAGCTTTCGAATTGCCTGGAGTTGCTCGATCGTCAGCCCCATCAGCCCAAGTTGGGTTTCCGCCACGCTTTTCGTTGTGCCTAGATCCGGTCCATCCGCGAGCACCTGGGCCAGGTGAACACCGGTAAGCGCTCCGCGATCCCAGCTGCGGGTTCCGGCGGGAAGCAGCCGTTCGGCGGTCATTGCCCGGAGGGCGGCCAGCACCACTTCGCCGAGGTAGGCGCCCGAAACCATCTTTTCGAGCAATTGCTCCCCGGGGCGGACGCTTGTCTCGTTCACCGCCCGATCAAACGGGGTGAGCGCAACTCCGTCGAAGCTGCCCGCCTCCATGTTCACGATCATGGGTTGCCCCGTGAGCGGATGGCGGGGCTCCAGATAGCAGGTGTTGTGGCCCGTCCCGCAGATGCTGCCGAGGTCGACATTCCGCAGCTTGAAAGCCGCCGCGAGCAGCGTTCCGACCGTGTCGTTGATGACCGCCCGCGGCCGGACGTTGCGCAAGCCCTGGTGTTTCAGCGCCTCGGCCAGCAGGGGCGTGACATCCCGCCCCTCGACGCCGCTCGTCCGGATCTCCTTGGTCCATTGGATCAGCACCGCGCGGTTGACGCCCTCCTGCCGGCAGGGGAAGGAGAAGGTGTGCCCGAGCGGCAGGGTGGAAACGTCGCCCGCCAGTACGTCCACCACATGATGCGCGATGAAGTCGAAGAGTTCCTCCGCCCGGGTTTGCGCGAGGGTATAGTCGTACGCGCCCCCCGGATCCTTCAGGCAAAAGGAACTGGATTTTTCGATCCGGACCTGGCCATCGTTCAGACGGACCTTCAGGATGCGGACGTTGGTGCCGCCGAAGTCGATCGCGACGGCTTCGCCCTGTTCGGCGCCGGTCGGCCGGGTGATGTAGGAGGGCAGCATCCGGAGCGAGCTCGGCCGCCCGGCCAGGCCTTCGAGCATCGCCGCTTCAAAGCGCGCGGCGACCTGTTGCACCGCTTCGGTGGTAAGGTCAATCTGGCCGCAGGCTTCTTTTACGAACTCTGCAAGGATCATGATCCGCTCCGGCGTGAGGAATTATTTGGCAGGCCGCTAGCCGGCTCCCGCTTCATGATTGCACGTTGTTCCCGAAGTCAACGGGGACAAGGGCACTTTTCAAGGGCGGGCCAGGGAGCCGACCGGTGCAGACCTGTTTCATTTTACTCGATACTTAATCGAAGATGGAAGCCGTGAAAACTCGAAGCGAAATAAATCACAATCCGTCTTGGGGTTTCCCTCGCGCCACGCGGGCTTTTATAACCGGATTCCGCCGCCGAAGCGGGTTGGACATTTCCTTATTGGAATAATCACAAGATTTTCAATTATTAATTCCGCGAATACCATCGCAGTTCGCTAATTTCGCATTCCTAACTTGATCTCGAAAACCCGTTTATGGGACTGAATTTTTCTCAGCAGGGCCGGCGGCCATCCCGCAAGAGCTCAAAGGTATCAGGGCAAAAAGGAGTTGGGAGATTGAAAACCGGCATTTCATAGTAACCTCCCATCCGGGCATGGTCTTTTCCCATATTGGCTATATTCTTCCGTCTTCCTGAGATCAGTGCGGGGGATTCGAATTTTTTTGCATTTCGATCGCGTTCGACTTGGAATGTTTCATCCATGGACCGGGTACATCCGTCACATTGAAGGTTTTTTTTCGAATTTCATGCCGCATTGTTTGCAGATTTTCTGCACAACGGTTTTTCCGGAAAAGGCATTAAAAAACAGGGAACCGGCCGAAGTGACCCACCCTCCGGCAAAGAAGAAGTTATTCAGCCCGGGAAGCGCATATTTCTTATCCAAACCCAACAGACCGTTTATGAAGATATTGGAATTATCTATTCTTTTGGGGAAATTATCGAAACCCTCCGTTCCGCCCATGAACCGCTCCCAGGTATGCAGAGTGGGTACGTCGATGACCTCGATATCTTCCCGAAGTCCCGGAAATTGCCCTTCCAGCAAGGTGATGACTTGATCGGCGATCTTGTTTTTCGCGGCCCGGTAGGCGGCTTGGTCGCCGGACAACCGCGAAAAATACGACGGCCTGGTGAACAACTCGACCTTGATGACGCCCTTGCCGGCCGGAGCCATGCTGGCGTCAAACCCGTAGATTTGCAGATCCAGATGATCGCAGGTATGCCCGCCGATCACTTCGGGTTTTTCCAGGAACATGAGCAAGGCGGAAGGAAAGGCGGATAAATCCCGTTTCACCCCCAAAAACACATGCACCGAGAAGGGCCGCTCAACGTCCGGATTGGGTTCACAATATTTAGATATCTTTTCGTTTACATACCGGCCAGAGAGCATTTGCATAATGGTCTTGCGGCCGTCCGCGTTGGATACGATAAAGTCGGCTTTGTGCCGCGTGCCATCCTCCAATTCCACGCCGCAAGCGCGATTGTTTTCCGTCAATATTTTCACCACTTTTTGCCGATAGTGGATGGTTCCTCCCAATTGCAGATACCGGGCAGCCATGTTCCTGGCCAATGTCAGCGATCCGCCCCTAGGCCAGGCCATATCGCCGATGGCGCCCGAGATATGCTTGGCAAGATAAAAGAACAAGGGGACGTCCGGTTGGGAGTAATTCAGCAGCGGGAAAGCCTTCCGGAGCAGCGGGTGCTTAAAGCGTTTGGCAAAGGTTCCCAAGGTGAATTGGAAGTACTTCAGCCGCACGAGAAAATACGGTGCGTAGGAAATCTTTTCCCAAAGCGATCCCATCAGCATGGCGCCGAACGGATCTTTTTTTAGAAAGGATTTGATGCCGTCGATATATGCATCGATGACAACGGTATCCGCCGGCGAGAGTTGTTTTAGGTGCGATTCCAATTTTTCGAGATTGTAAT
>JBAVFZ010000320.1:0-4574 GCA_049684495.1 Anaerolineales bacterium
GGGATGAGGGGGTTATGGTACAATTCCCAAAAGCGGCGGAAAAGTTCCCGCCCCCCCGGTTTTCTGTTCCGCAAATTCCTTTGGAATCAATCGGGTTCATAATTCTCAACGGCCTGTCTCCAGGCCGGAGACTTTCTTTTCAAAGGTTTCCTCGGATGTCCATTAGAGCAATAAATCCGGTTCCCATTTCCTCCGTTCCAGAGGAAATCGTCGCCTACTACCCAACCTCGCGGCTACTGGATAAAATGAACCCGCCGGCCGCACCGGCGCGGAGAGTCTGTCGGATCTCCCGCCAAGGAATCGGAGCCTGACCTTCAAAAGGAGCGCGATATGAGAGTGCTGCTGATCGGTTCGGGAGGACGGGAACACGCGCTGGCATGGAAACTGGCCCAGTCTCCACTCTTGAAAGCGCTCTTTATGGCGCCCGGCAACGCCGGCACCGCCCGTCTCCAAGCTCCGGGGGTGGAGATCGCCAACCTTCCCATCGATGCCAAAGAAAAGCAGGCGCTGGTCGCCACGGCGCTCGAGAAAAAGATCGACCTGGTGGTGATCGGGCCGGAAGCGCCGCTGGCCGCGGGACTCGCGGACGATTTCCGCGCCAAGGGCTTGAAGGTTTTTGGACCGTCGCAGGCCGCCGCGGGGATCGAAAGTTCGAAAGTCTTCGCCAAGGAATTCATGCAGCGGCGCGGGATCCCCTCCGCGAAATTTTCCGTCTTCCGCGATTTCAACGAAGCGCTGGCCTACCTCCGGGATCTGGAGCGGCCGGTGGTGATTAAAGCCTCGGGGTTGGCCGCCGGCAAAGGCGTGATCCTCCCGGAAAATCCCGCGCAGGCGGAGGCCGCGCTGCGCCGGATCATGGTCGATAAGGAATTCGGCGCCGCCGGCGACGAAGTGGTGTTCGAGGAAAAACTCACCGGGCCGGAAGTCTCGCTGTTCGGGTTCACCGACGGAACGACGCTGAAATCCACAATCCCCGCCCAGGACCACAAACGCATTTTCGACGGCGACCGCGGGCCGAACACCGGCGGCATGGGCGCGTATGCGCCCGTCCCGGTCTGCGCCCCGGCGATGGCGGAAAAAATCACGCGCAGCATTCTCCAGCCGGCTATCGACGGATTGCGCGCGGAAGGCCGGCCGTTCGTCGGCGTGCTTTTCGGCGGGCTGATGCTCACCGGCGACGGCCCCAAGGTGATCGAGTTCAATTGCCGCTTTGGGGATCCGGAGACTCAGGTGATCCTGCCGCTGTTGGAAAGCGACCTGCTCGAGATCCTCATGGCCTGCGCGACGGGGCGGCTGGCGGATGTGGATATCCGCTGGAGCAAAGGCGCGGCCGCGTGCGTGGTGATCGCCTCGGAAGGTTATCCCGGAAAGTATCCCGTCGGGCGGCCGATCTCCGGGCTCGAGGAAGCGCAGCCGAATTCGTTCGTGTTCCACGCCGGCACCCGGGAGCGGGACGGCCAGATCGTCACCGCGGGCGGGCGCGTTTTATGCGTCACCGGATGGGGCGAAAATATCGCGGAGGCGTTAAAATCAGCCTACGCGGCCATCGGGCCGATCCGTTTCGAGGGGATGCACTTTCGCAAGGATATCGGCCGCAGGGCCGTGACGACGACACTCCATGGCTGATCCCACTTCCTCCCCCGCGCAAAAATCCGATTACGCCGCCGCCGGCGTGGATATGGACGTCAAGTACCGGGCGGTGCAAATGATGACCGCCGCGGTGAAATCCACCTACACCCCGGAAGTGCTGGCCGGCATCGGCGCGTTCGGCGGCCTGTTCGACGCCAGCGGGATCCTGCGTGAAATGCGCGCCCCGGTCCTGGTCGGCTCGACCGACGGCGTCGGAACCAAAGTCAAACTCGCGGCCTCAACCGGCCGCTATGCTTCGCTCGGCGAAGACATCGTCAACCACTGCGTGAACGACATCCTCGTCCAGGGCGCGCGCCCGCTGTTCTTCCTGGATTATTTCGCCTCCTCCAAATTAAATCCCGTGATCATCGCCGACGTCGTCGGCGGGATGGCCAAGGCCTGCCGCGAGGCGGGCTGCGCGCTGATCGGCGGCGAGACGGCCGAGATGCCGGGCGTTTACCAGCCGGGTGAATTCGACGTGGCCGGGACGATCGTCGGCGCAGTCGATCGCGAACGCATCCTTCCGAGGAAGGACCTGCGCCCGGGCGACGTGCTGATCGGCATCCGTTCCAACGGACCCCATACCAACGGGTATTCACTCATCCGGAAGATTTTCGAATCTATTCCGCTCGAAACGGTTCTGCCCTCTCTCGGCGTGCCACTGGCGGACGCGCTGCTGGCGCCGCACCGCTCCTACCTGCCCGTTCTCGAGCCATTGCTTGGCGCCGAGCCGGCGCTGATCAAAGCGCTGGCCCACCTCACCGGCGGCGGGTGGATCGAAAATCCCATCCGGGTCTTCCCGGAGGGAATCGGCGCCGAAGTAAAGCTCGGGTCGTGGCCGGTTCCCCCGCTGTTCTCGGTCATCCAGCAAAAGGGCGAGATCCATCCGGCCGAGATGTACCGCGTATTCAATATGGGGATCGGCATGCTGGTGGTGGCCGCGAGAGAGAATGCGGACCGTTTGCGCAAAGCGATCCCCGAGGAAACCTGGATCGTCGGCGAGTTGGTCGCCGGAGAGTGTAAGGTCATCTTGAAATGACCGGGAGATATATGTGACCAAGGAAATCAAGCTGCGCTACGGCGCCAATCCCAACCAGACACCGGCCCGGGCTTTCCTGAACCAGGGCGAGCTTCCCTTCCAGGCTTTGGGAGGTGCGCCCGGCTACATCAATCTTCTCGACGCGCTCAACTCCTGGCAGCTGGTCTCCGAATTGAAGCAGGCGTCCGGGCTGCCCGCCGCGGCCTCCTTCAAGCACGTCAGCCCGTCCGGCGCGGCGGTCGGGGTCCCGCTTCCGGAGGCGCTGCGCAAGGCGTATTTCGTCGACGATCTTGAGCTCTCGCCCCTGGCCGCCGCCTACGCCCGCGCCCGCGGCGTGGATCGCATGTCTTCCTTCGGGGATTGGATCGCCCTTTCCGATCCGGTCGACGAATCCGCGGCGCGCCTGATCAGCCGCGAGGTCTCGGACGGCATCATCGCGCCGGCCTACGATCCCGCAGCGCTCTCGATCCTGTCCGCCAAGAAATCGGGGAAGTACGTTGTCCTTCAGATCGATCCCTCCTACGTTCCGGAAGCGACCGAACGGCGGGAGGTGTTCGGCATCACGCTCGAGCAGCACCGCAACGACCGGCCCGTCACCCGCGAGGATTTTCGCAACATTGTCACAACCCAAAAGGACCTGCCGGAAAGCGCCATCCGGGATATGATCCTCGCCTGGATCACGCTCAAATACACGCAGTCGAATTCGGTCTGCTTCGCCGCCGACGGGCAGGTGATCGGCGTGGGCGCAGGCCAGCAGTCGCGCATCCATTGCACGCGCCTGGCGGGGATCAAGGCGGATCTGTGGCGGCTGCGGCAGCATCCGGCCGTGCTCGGGCTGAAGTTCCAGCCCGGCGTCAAACGCCCCGACCGCGACAACGCGATCGACCAGTTCCTGCGCGACGACGTCACGCCGGCCGAAAAGAGCGGCTGGAAGGAAATCTTCGCCGAGCCGCCGAAGCCCCTGACGGCCGATGAAAAACGCGAGTGGGCGCGCGGCCTGCGGGGCGTCGTGCTCGGATCCGATGCGTTCTTCCCGTTCCGGGATTCGATCGACCGGGCTTCGCAAAGCGGCGTGCGCTACGTCCTGCAGCCCGGCGGTTCCAACCGCGACGACGCCGTCATCCAGGCCTGCGACGAATACGGCATGGTGATGGTGTTCTCCGGAGTGCGATTGTTCCATCATTAACCGCCTCACCCCCAACCCCGTCCTCTGTAGGGGCGCACGGCCGTGCGCCCTTACACGTCGCAGGGGAAAGGGGTGAGGAAAGAAGGATGCAATGCCCGAAAAAGCCCGCCTTGTGGTTCTTATTTCCGGCAGCGGCACCAACCTGCAGGCGATACTGGATGCCTGCCGGGACGGAACGCTGCGGGCCGCGGTGGCGGCGGTGGTTTCGAACAGGCGTGATGCTTTCGGGCTCGAACGGGCGCAGAAAGCCGGCGTGCCGGCAATCGCAAAACCCAAACCGAAGGAGCAGGACCGCCGGGAGTATGATTCGGAACTGGCGGATCTGGTGGCTTCGTACAAACCGGATTGGGTGATCCTGGCTGGTTGGATGCGGGTGCTCTCATCGAATTTCCTCTCCCGCTTCCCGAACCGGGTGATGAATTTGCACCCCGCCCTGCCGGGCACCTTTCCCGGCACACACGCGATCGATCGCGCCTTCGAAGCCTTTCAGCGCGGGGAAATCCGCAATACGGGCGTGATGATCCACCTTGTGCCCGACGAGGGGGTCGACAGCGGGCCGGTCCTGCTCCAGGCAGCGGTGCCGATCCTCGCGGACGATACGCTCGAGACGCTCGAAGCGCGGATCCATTCCGTCGAGCACCGGCTGCTCGTAGAAGCGATAGCGAAAGCGATATCCGATCAATAACCTTCCTCACCCCCTTCCCCTGCACCCCTTCCCCC
>JBAVFZ010000321.1:0-14026 GCA_049684495.1 Anaerolineales bacterium
GAATTCGAGGCCGATGTACTATCGGTCATGCGGACCTTCGCCGGCGAGGTGCGGGAGCAGGACATCAGCCGAAGGACAAGCGCCGGCGGGAAATATCTTTCCCTGACCATTCGAATCGTCGCCCGAAGCCGGGCGCATTTGGATCAGTTGTACGCCGAGTTGAACGCACGGGATAGGGTGATCATGGTGATTTGATCCGGGGAGAGGCGTTTGTACTCCCATTCTTCGGATTATTGGAGCCTGCCCGGCGGTCGGAATCGAATAGGAAGAATGGATGTTTTACCGGCGGCACGCCGGGAGTACAATGTCCCAACACAAGCCGTGCAGGCTGAACCGGACAGGGACGTCCGAAGGGGAAGAGTCGGTCAGGATAATTCACGCGGTAACCATAAAGGCAAGATGACGGAAAAACCGAACGAAGCCATCCCGGATGGAAATATGGGGGAGCTCGTCCTATTCCGCTGCCAGGATTGCAAAAAGGAGCTGGTGTACCTTTGCGAGGACCTGGAAGCGCCGTGCTTTCTCCAGCACTGCACTTATGAGGCGATCGAGGTGTGGTGCCCGCACTGCCAGGTCGGGTATACCTTTTCGCTGAGCAACGGCGAGCATCCTTCCAACTGGACCTGCCCGGACTGCCGGACCAACTATCCGCTTCCGGTCGACTTGTATTCCAATCCGATGCCGGTCCTGGATCCCGCCTTCATCGAAAAATACCGGAATAATTTCAAACAGAAAGAAAGCGAATAACCGTCCGGGCGTATCCCTTGGCCCGGGAAAACTGGGGAGCGCGGAATTGGAACCACCCCCGCCGGACAGCCGCGATCCAAATCCCCCGTCTGCGGGGAACACGCGAGCCGGATTTTTCCAGATCCATCTCGCGGTTTTCTTTTTTGGTTTTTCAGGCCTGCTCGGTAAACTCATCGCCGCCGGTCCGCCCGTTATCGTTTTCGGGCGGACTTTTTTTGCGGCGATCGCGCTGCTGGCGTACCTGATCCTGACCCGCCGGCGGCCGTCGCTCCGGTCGGGCAGATCCGGCCTGACTCTCTTCCTCTCCGGCGTGTTGCTGGCGGCGCATTGGGGTGCGTTTTTCCAGTCCATCCAGACCGCATCCGTCTCCGTCGCATTGATCACCTTCGGCACATTTCCGCTCTGGATCGCATTTCTGGAGCCGCTGGCCTTCCGGGAAAAATTGGGGGTATTCGACGGGATCGCGGCCTTGGCGGTGGCGGCGGGGCTTGCCTTCGTGGTCCCCGGATTCGACCCGGCCGACCGGATGACCCAGGGCGTGCTGTGGGGGTTGTTATCCGGAATCAGTTTCGCCGTTCTCTCGGTATGGAACAGGATTCACGTGCGGACTCATCCGCCGCTCACCATAGCTTTTTACCAGCTTGCGTTTGCGGCAGCCGCCAGCCTGCCGTTCGCCGTGCGGACGGGCGCATACCTTACCGCTACGGATATCCCGCTGCTGGTGATCCTCGGCGTCGTCTGCACCGCCGCGGCCCAAACGTTGTATATCGGCAGCCTGCGCTGGATCTCCGCCCGCATGGCCGGGATTGTTATCGGGCTCGAACCGGTATATGGAATCCTGCTGGCGATGATCCTGCTGGGCGAGATTCCATCTCTGCGGGTTGCCTTCGGCGGTATGATCATCCTGGCGGCGGTGCTGGTGATGATGATCCGGAAGAGCAGGCCGGTCGTTCCGGCGTCCGGGACTTTCCGGAAGCGCCTTCATGATGAACGGCGGGAACGCGGGGGATCCAATCCAATATAATCCTGGCAATCGGGCCGCGGCGGATTATCGCCCCGCGGGCCGATCTATTTTTCGGAAGATGGCGGGCGGCTATGCTTATCCGTGATGAGGTTTTGGAAATCCGTGCCGTGGACGAAGCCGGCGTGGAGGAAATTTTCGGGGTGTATATAGAGTGCGAGGATTTCCTCGCGCTGGGCCCGGTGGCAACCGCATCCCTGGAAATGATCCGCGCCGATCTGGAAATGTCAAAAATCATGGGCGGCGAGTTCTGCGGAATTTATCTGCGGGACGGGACGCTAGTAGGCGTATTGGATTTCGTGCCCGGAAATTTCCGCGGACAACCCGATACGGCCTACATTGCGCTGTTGATGCTGAGGCTTTCCTTCCGGCGCCGGGGGCTCGGAGCCCGCGTGCTGGAGCTGGTCGAGGCGGAGGTCCGCAAGGATCCGCGGATCTCCCGGATCCGGATCGGGGTGATGGTGAACAATCCTTCCGCGATCCAATTCTGGCAAAACCGGGGTTTCATCCTTTACGGCGGTCCGGAACTTCTGGCCGATAAGACAACCGTTTACCGGCTGGAGAAGAAATTTCCGGAGGCCGGAGCCGCGCCGGAATCGCCGGCGATGATGGAGCGGGAATGATTTCAAGGCTCATCGCATGAGAATAATAGTCCAATTCCTCGAAGGCGGGCCGGCGAGCGCCGGGTGCCCACCGGCGGAAGCGCGCCGTATCCTGCGCGATGCGTTCGCGCGGCTGCCGATCGAAGCCGTCCTCCTTGGCTGGAACCTGCCGACCGCGCTCGTGGAGGCGTGCGCGGAGGAATGCCGGCGCGCGCAGGCCGAACTCTACCTCTGGCATCCGCTCCTGTCCGGCGACGGCGTTTTTATTCCAAGGCCGGAATGGCGGACGGTTGGATGGAATGGAACGCGGATCGCCGACCCGCGCGGCAGGGATGAGTTCACTTTTGTTTGCCCCAACCGGGCGGACGCCCGCGCCGAAGTCCTCCGGCATTTGGAGGAGGCGCTTTCCGCCGGATTCTTCCAGGGAGTTTTCCTTGACCGCATCCGTTTTCCCTCGCCGGCCGCGAATCTCACCGGAAGCCTGGCATGTTTTTGCCAATCTTGCGCCGCGCGGGCGCAATCGGAAGACGTGGATTGGACGCGGGTTCGAAAGTCATTGTCCGGCTTGCTTCAAAATCCGGAAGGCAGGCGGAGGATCGTCCGCTTTTGGCTTTCCCCGCATGCCGGATCGGCCGCTTGGCCCGCGGATGAGGTGCTGGCCCAATGGGCCGAGTTTCGAAACCGGAGCATCACCGAAATGGTTCGCGAAGCGGCGGCTCGGGCGCGGGCCCGGGGATTGAAAGTGGGTTTGGATTGTTTTTCTCCAACTCTTACGCCGATGGTCGGCCAGAACCTGGCGGGACTTTCGGCTTCCGGCGATTGGATCAAGGGGATGATCTACCTCCGGGCGTTCGGGCCGGCCACGCTCCCGTATGAGATACTGGATTTGGCGGAGGGGCTGCAACCGTCCGGCGCCGGGGATGAAAGCGGGGCGCTGGCCAATCTCGCGATCGCCGCGGGCTGGGAATTGTCTTCCCGCGCCGAAGAGATTCGCCGCGGCCGGCTGCCTTCGTCGATCCTCTCGGCTGAGATCGCCCGCGGACAGGATGTCTGCCGATGCCCGTTCCTGGCGGGCCTGGAACTGGCCGAGATCCCGGGTGTCGCCGAACTCGATCCGGTCTGGCTCCGGAAGGATTGGGAAACGCTCTCCGCCGCCGCGCCCGCCGGTGTGGTGCTCTCCTGGGATCTCCGGCACATTCCGATTGAACGGTTGGAGATGGTTAATCAGATTCTGACGCAGCCGCGCAACGGATAAACCGTTTGCAGATAGCGCCCATTCCATCCTCCCTCCCCTTCCAACCTCTTCGCACAAAATAATATGGATCTCCCCCTCCCTCCTTCCCGTAGTCCGGGAAGGAGGGGAAAGGGCAGGAAGGATGGGCTGGTTCCTATCGGTATGGAGAGGCAAAGTCAATTACAAAGCCAGATTAAACTGGCGAAGAAGGACGCCGGTATCGTAAAACAAATCGGCGCAGACGATCCGGCCGTTGCGGATTTCGCATAGGATGACCATCGGCAAAACCACGTCGCGCCCGGTCGGACGGATGCCGGCAAACACACCGGTATGGCGTCCGCGCAGGGTGTATTCCACCGCCGCTCCCGTCCGGTCGGCGACGACGCGGTGAACAACCGTTTGAACATTGGAAAAACCTTCGTCGTAAAGCGTGCGCAGCATGCAGCGGGCCGCCGCGGCCCCGTCGTATGTGCGGGATTGCGCCCGATCGCGGAGGACCGCGGACGGATCCCATGCGGCGTTGCGGTGATCCGCGATCAGGTCCAGGATGATCCGGCGGTTGGCGGTTTTCCACATGGGGATGGAAGGCGCCGGGGACGAAAGCGCGGAAAAGGTTCCCGCAGCCGGCCCCGGCGCCGAGGAACGGCCTATTGCGAAACCGTCAGAATCCAAGCACCACTGCCGACATGATCGATCCCCAGGTTGTACGTTCCATCGGCCGGAATGTTCACATTGGTCACGGTCCTGGGTTTAAGCCCAAGGTGCTCGACCTGAAAAAAGAAACCCTCCGCGTTGGTGATATCCACGGTCAGCACCCCGCCGGCATCCACCTGGAACCGTGCATTTCCGGTCCGCAGTGTCACCTGATATTGATACACCGAGGTTCCGCTGCCTTTAAACACAAACGGTCCGCCGGCCGCCGCCGCGGTGGGTTCGAGGGTGGCCGTGGCCTCCGGGAGCCCGGAGGACTTCCCGGATGTTTCAATCGTCACATTCCAATTTCCGCTCCCGGCGAAATCGATTGCGATTTTGTACGTACCGTCCGCGGGAATCCGGACATCGGTTGCGGTCTCGGATGGAATTCCAATGTGCTTCACCTGGTAGTAAAAGTTTTCCGGGCCGGTGATATCGACCGTCAGGGCGCCGTCACCCGACACGAGAAAACGGGCAATCCCGGCCGGCAGCGAGACATTGTGTGCGGTTACCGTGATCCCGGTGCCGCTGAATTGCAGCGCATCCGAGGGCGTGCCGGTCGGCGGCACGGGTTCCAGCGTATCGGTGGGGATGACCGCCGCGGTAGCCGCGGTTTCCGGCGTGGCCGACGGGGCGGCGGGAAGCGCGGCCGCCGCGCCGGTCATGTCGATGGTGACCTTCCAGCTTCCCGTGCCGACGTGATCGACCGTGATCTGATAAGTGCCGTCGGCGGGAATTTGCACTTCGTGCATGGAATCCGCCTGTTTCGCGGCATGCAACACCTGGGAGCTGAATCCGTCCGGACCGTCGATATCGACCGTCAACGCGCCCTCCCCCGAGACGGTGACCCGGGCGACACCGGCTTTGAGGAACGCCGAGTAGGTGTTGACCGCCATCCCGCTGCCGCCGTAATTAAGCACGGCCGGCGCCGCGGTGTTGGTGGGCGCGGCCGCCGATGCCGGCGGGCTGCACGCCGCCAGAACGGATCCGAGCACCGACAGCAGCAATACCGGCATTCGTTTCGATACAGTAAAGCTGTTCATGTTCCCTCTCCTTTTTTAGACCCTCGGCCCCGAATGGCCCCTCCTGGCGGGGGAACGGAGCGGGGTTTTCCAAAAAGGATATTCCATGGGCGTTTGCAAACGCGTTTGCAGGATCGGGGAGATCGCCGAAAAAACTGTCATGCGGAGCGCCCTCCCTCGCGCTTGCCCTCGCGGAGCATTCCCGCTCGAACCTGTTTTTTTAAGTGGGAAAGGTTGCGGTGCGAGGGGAGCATCCTTGTTCGAGTTTGTTCCATAAGCTGGGATAACTGCGGGGAGGGGGCAGTGAAGCATCCCGGTCACATCTATTGGGACCCTTCGGCCCTGTTTCCCCCCGTTCCTAGAGACAGGTACCCGGCCTCAGGGTGATGTTTCCAGAGGTCCTTCAACCTTTTTTTTTGAAGAAAGAGGGGGGATGAGGCGGCTAAAAGGGGAATGGAGGGATTTGGCCGCTTTCCCGCGCTGAGAGGATGCGGGTACTGACCGGCGCGGATAAAAATTCGCGGCGCACACCGGGTTCACGAATTTGCTCCGCGAACTTGAGGAGTTCGTGGTGGGCGCGGCGGACAAATCCTTTGGACTTGGCCGCCTCGCCGGCCGCGCCCAGCGCTTCGGCATGGCACAGGTAAACGTCGGGGGCTTCCCAGACCCGCGCCTTCGTCCACAACGCCTCCATCCGCCGGACGGCGGCCGAGGTGTGCTCCAGGGCGCCGGCCGGATCGCCGCGGGCAAGATCGAGCCGCCCGAGCCATTCCAGATCGTTCGTGGAATTTTGCAATTCCCCGTTCCGTTCGCGGATCGCGCGGGCGTGCTGCAACCAGCGTTCCGCGGCCGGGATATCCCCCTGGATCAACGCGATGCGTCCTAGGAAATGCGCAGCCCACCCCTCCAGCCAGCCGTCCTTCATGCCGGTCGCGGTTTTATAAATCCGGTCGGCAGAATCATGGGCGGCTTGCCAATTCGCGCGGAGGTAATCGGCGATCATGTAATAACACCGGGCTCTTACGCCCTTGAATTCATTATCCAGCATCCGGCACAAGCCGGAGGTGATATCCGCGTAGAAGAGAATTTTTTCCACGTTGTAGTAATGGACCCAGGCATTCCCGAGCCACGAGCTGGCGGTGGCTTGCGCGAACAAATCCCCGTTCTCTTCCGAAAGCTTGAGCGCGCGGTCGAGGTGCTCGAGCGACCGCTCGATCTGGGCCAGATCCTGAAGGACTCCGCCCATCTGCGATAAACACACACTTTCCCCGCTCCGGTCTTTGGCGACGCGATACAGCGCCAGCGCGTCTTCCAGCATGCGGAAAGCGGCGTTGTTTTCACCGAGGCTCTGGGTGGCATCGGCGCGCACCATAAGGCATTTGGCGGCGTGTCCCGGGTCGGTTAATTGCCGGTAGGCTCCATAAGCCTGCTCCGCGGAATCCTGAGCCGGACGGTATCGGCTCATCCGGGCCAGATGATATGCGCGGGCGAGATGGTAGGCCGCCTTCAGTTTCAGTGATGAGTCCCTTTCGAGCAGTTCAAATGCCGTTTGAAGCGGGGCGGTCTGCTCATTGTGCTTGCCTAATAGTCCGAGCACTTCGACCCGCGCGAGCGAGAGTTCAAGCCGGTGCTTCTTGACGGCGGGCACGGGAAGCGCGCCGGCCGCCTCCAGCCGGGCAAGCGCCTCGGATGCGGCATCGTATGCGCGCAAGGCGTCGGTGTAAACATGCAGGCGGCTTGCGTGTTCGGCGGCGGCCGGCGCCCAGGCTAGGATCAGCGGATCCAGGCTGCCCTCCACGGCATGATGCAGGATCCGCGCGGCGGTCTCCGGACGCGATGCGACGGGCATGTTGCCGGCGGCTTCGGCCAGCATCTCCGCCGACCGGCGGTGCAGCATCCTCCGGCGCGCATCGCTCGCCTGGGCGAGGACCGTTTCACGGACAAGGTCGTGGGAAAAATCGTAGCATACCGGCGGCGCCGCCGCCGCATTCTTGAGGAGCCCCCAGCGCAAACCCATCTCGATCGCTGCGACGGTTTCCTCCTCACTGCGGACGCTGAGCTGCTGGGCCTGCGGAACCGCCGCGGGCATATCCAGCACGGCTATCGCCTGGAGCACCTGCCGGCCGCTTTCGGGCAATTTTCCAAGCCGCCGGCCGATTAGCGCATGGACGGTCGGGGGAACGGGGACGTCCATCGGGATGTCGGCCGTACCCGAGAGCTCCCGCAAAACCTCGGTGACAAACAACGGATTTCCCCCCGTGGCCTTGGCCAGCAGCGCGCACACATGCGGCCGGTAGCCCTCGGGAAGCTTCGGCCACAGCTGGGCGGTGAGGGCAGTCACGCGCTCGACATCCAGCGGCGCCAGCCGCAATTCCCCGAGCGTCCCCCTCCGCAGGTCATCCAGCAGAGTCTGCATTTCGGAGGGGGCATCGATTTCCTCGGGGCGGAATGCGCCGAGGAGCAGCGCGCGGCTTTGCATGACGCGGCAGGCGAGGTGGTGATACAGCCGGACGCTGCTTTCGTCCGCCCATTGCAGATCGTCGATGAAAATCAGGAGCGGGATATCGCCGGAAAAGCGGAAGAGGAAGTCGTTTACCGCCGCAAACAGATGCTCCACCTCGCCGCCGGAAGTGGGAGGAGCCCGCAGCGAGCCTTTCGCCAGCCGGCCGGCCAGCGACGGCAGCAGGCGGATGAGTTGCTCCATCCAGAAGGGGGGGATCTCCAATAGCGCGGAATCCTCCACTCCGTCCAGCCTGCTTTCCAGCAGTCCGATCCACGGATGATACGGAAGGTCGCGGGTGGATTCGTAGCATTGGCCGCATAGCGCCCGGAATCTCCCGGACGGCCCGCCGAGCGAGCGGATGAATTCGCGGGCCAACCGGGTCTTGCCGCCGCCGGCTTCCGCTTCAATGAGGGCCGCGCTGCCCCGGCCTCCTCTGGCCGATTCCCACAAGCCCGCAAGGTTATTTATTTCCCCTTCTCGACCGACAAGTTCAGCGGTGTGGTTGGAGCCCAGGGCGGCGGTTTCCGGCGCGTGAGCCGCCGCAATCGACCCTCCAACCCGCCCCGTGCGGACGTCCTCCGCCAGCGACGCGAGTTCGGGCATCGGCTCCACCGCCAGTTCGCGCTGCAGGAGCTCGCGGCAATGCGCATATTGATCCAGCGCGGCCTGGCGCTGGCCGGTTCTCGCGTACAACCAGATCAGGCGGGCGTGCGCCTGTTCCAGGATGGGATTGCTGCGAAGGAGGCGCACGGCCAGAGGAATCGCCGATTCGAACTCCTCCTGCGCGATCCGGAGTGTGATCAATTCATTTAAAACCCGTTCGTTCAACCGGTGAAACCGCGCGCGTTCACCAAGCAGCCAGAGTTCGAATTCCGGCGCATCCGGGACGGAAAGATCGGCGAGAAATTCCCCGCGGAAGGCTTCCGCCGCCGCGGTGAGCGCGGGGATAGTCCGGGCCTCCAATCCCGCTCCGGCCGCCGCCTCAAAAGTATGGCAATCCACAACCGACGCCAGGGGGTTTAGCCGGATACGGTCGTCGTCGGTTATGAGCGCCTCGGAACCGAGCCAGCGCCGGACCCGGTTGAGGTGCCAGCGCAAGGCGGCGGGAGGGTCCTCCGCATCGCTGCACAGGAGATCGTAAAGCGCGCTCCGGGTATGCGGCTTCGGGAGAGCGGCGAGGTATGCCAGCAAGGCCTGTGTTTTCGGGCCGGGATTCGCGCGCCAACGCCCCGTGCCGTCGCGAATCTCCAGGGGACCCAGGAGGAAAATCTGAAGAGGATTCTTCACGGATGCACCCGCGGCGGAGAGCGGCGCCCGGCGGGCGGGAAAAAACCGTACATTGGATGTGTCCTTATCGGCGCACTTAAATTGTAAAACGACGGCGTTCATAATCATATACGAGTTTTTCCGTCTGTTCCGCATTGAAAGTCATGAGGCTTTCGGAGAGAGCGGAGCAAATATAGACATGTTCACTCCGAAAGCGTTCGGGTAAAATATCCCCTTCCAGGGTTAAGATGAATGGTGTAAAGAACCGGATGGCCTGGGAATTCTGGCATTAGGAGCGGGTCATGAGCGAACAGCCCCTCGGCTCGGAAATGGAAAAACTGCTTCAGGACATAAAACGCGGCGGGCTGGCCTTCCGCCGGATCGAAGCGGCGGAGAAAATCGGCAAGCTGGCGCAAAGCCATCCCCGCCTGGTGGAGGCACTCCTGCGGGCCAGCCAGAAGGATGCGTCCGGGGAAGTCCGGAAGGCCGCGGCCGAGGCGCTGAAATCCACGGTCCATGCGCAAATTCTGAAGAAAAACCCCGGCTTGATCGAGCTGGCCGGGATGGAGGAAGTGGAGTTCCTAAAACCCTCGGTCTGGGGAACGATCTCCTTCGCCCTCTCCCTGATCTCGATTCTCATCATCTATGTGGATGTTTTTTTTCTCACGGCCTCTCCGGCCGCCGGGGCGGCGGGGCCGAGCTTGGATATCTCTCCGTTATTCTGCCTTTCCTTTTTGTTTTCCCTGGTGGGTGTTGTGTTCGGTATTATCGGATGGCGGCAGTACGGCCGGGTTAAAACTTTCACCCGGTTGGGTCTGCTGCTGAACGGCCTGGTCGTCGTTGGATCGCTCATCCTCAGCATGGCCGTACGGTTCTTCGTCACCTGATCGGCGGAAAAAACGCCGCGGTATGGCGCGTCCGGCAGAAGCTCCATCCGTTTACTTGTGATCGGGTTGAGAATCATCATCGTCCGACATTAAAATGAATTCGAGCGAGGAGCATGGGCAAAATTCTCCGTGAAGGCAGCACGCTCATCTGGCGGGAGAATCAGGAACAATTGTGGATCCGCCCCTGGGGCAGGGACGGCCTGCGCGTGCAGGCCAACCTGACCGGCGCGCCACTGGATCTGCCGCAGGCGCTGCTGATCCCGGCTCCCGCGGGCGGCGGGAAGTTGGAAATTGAAATGCGTGACGGGGAAGCCGCGATCCGCAACGGGAAAATCCGCGCGGCGCTTTCCCCGGCAGGCCAGTTGCGGTTTTCCTCCGCCACGGGAGAATTCCTGCGCGAAGCCGACGAGGCGGTGGGCAATCCGCCCCGGCGCTCGTTCCGGCACCGCGACGGCGGATTGTTCCGGATCGAGGCGTCGTTTGAGGCGTCCGACGGCGAACGGTTCTACGGCCTGGGCCAGCACCTCAACGGGCGGTTGGATCAAAAAGGGTGCGTGATCGACCTGCGCCAGCGCAACACCGCGGTCGCGATTCCGTTCCTGGTCTCCAGCCGCATGTACGGGTTCCTCTGGAACAACCCCGCCGTCGGGCGCGTGGAGCTCGGGCACAACGGAACCCGCTGGGTGGCCGAGGGGGCGAGCCAGCTGGATTATTACGTGGTGTGCGGGGATACCTGCGCCGACATCCTCGAACGTTATGCCGATGTCACCGGGCATGCGCCGCCGCTTCCGGATTGGGCGCTTGGGTTCTGGCAGTCGAAGCTGCGCTACGAGACCCAGGCGGAACTGCTGGAAGTCGCGCGCGAGTACAAAAAGCGCGGCCTTCCGCTGGATGTGATCGTAAGCGATTTCTTCCACTGGTCGCACATGGGGGATTGGCGGTTCGATCCGGCCTGCTGGCCCGATCCGGCGGCGATGACCCGCGAACTGGAGGAGCTGGGCGTGAAGCTGATGGTCTCCATCTGGCCGACGGTCAGCCCGCTCTCGGAAAATTATTCCGAAATGCGCGAACGCGGCCTCCTGATCAACAACGAGCACGGCGTGGAGGCCCAGCAGGTGTTCCTCGATCACGGCGTGAACGGGCCGGCCTATTATCCCTATGTCGACGCGACAAATCCCGAGGCGCGGCGATTCCTGTGGGAAACCGTCCGGAGGAATTATTTCTCGCAGGGGGTGAAGGGATGGTGGCTGGATAACGACGAGCCGGACGTCAACCCGTACCATCCGGAAAACCTGCGCTTCCATCTGGGCAACGGGATCGAGGTGGCGAACATCTACCCGCTTCTGCACCTGCAGGGATTCTACGAAGGGCTGCGCGCCGAGGGTGAAACCGAGATCCTCATGCTCTCCCGGTCGGCCTGGGCGGGCGCCCAGCGCTACGGCCCGGTGATCTGGTCTGGGGACATCGCATCCACATTCGAATCCCTGCAGGCCCAGGTGCGGGCCGGGATGAATATGGCGATGAGCGGCATCCCGTGGTGGACTACCGACATCGGCGGCTTTCACGGCGGGGATATCCACACGGAATATTTCCGCGAGCTGATCGTGCGCTGGTTCCAATACGGCGTCTTCTGCCCCGTCCTTCGCATGCATGGGTACCGCGAGCCGGTCAAAGGTCCAATGCCCGCGAGCGGCGCAGGCAACGAGATCTGGTCCTTCGGCGAGGACGTGTACGGGATACTGCGCGGATTGCTGCTTCTGCGCGAGCGGCTGCGCCCGTACATCCGCAGGCAGATGCCGCCGGCTTCAGAAAAGGGCATTCCGCCGATGCGCCCGCTTTTTTTCGATTTCCCGCAGGATGCGGAATGCGCGGGAGTCGAGGATCAGTTCATGTTCGGGCGCGATATCCTCGTAGCGCCGGTCCTGGAGCAGGGCGCGCGGGAACGGGCGGTGTACCTTCCGGACGGCACGGCGTGGATCGACGCGCGGACCGGCAGGACTCTTCCCGGAGGAAGAAGAATTATCGCTTCCGCGCCGCTGGACGCCATTCCGGTGTTCCTGCGGCCGAACAGCGGGTTGGAGCAGATATTTACGGCATGATCCGGGGGTGGGAGGAGCGACCATCGACAATCGACCGTCTATCGACATGCAACCGTTTATAAATGCAGGTCGGCGATGGTCCATGGTCTATCGTCCATGGTCGGGTAATTATTTTCTCAAGGCCGGGTAGTTCGATGGCCGATTATCAGGCCTTTTTCGAACTGTAAGTTTGCTGAGGATTTTGACATCGCCCCTATTTCCGTGCGATGATGATGTCGTAAAATATTCTTATCGAAAGGAATACCCCCATGAACCATAAATACTCTTTCCTGATCACGATCCCGGCGGTCTTCCTGCTCTCGGCCTGCGCCGCCGCCGCGCCCGCCGCGACCGCGACGCCGGAACCGACCGCGACGGAAAAACCGGCCGGCATCACCCTGACTTACGGGGATAATGCCCAGGTGGAGCTGGTCACCCCGGCGGGACGACATGTCTATATCGACGTCTGGAATGTAAGTTTCCTGACCAAGGAACCGTCGGCCGAAGACATCCTGCTCACCACCCACATGCATACCGATCATTATTTCAAGGACTTTGTCGATTCCTTCCCCGGACAGAAGATCATCATGACCACGGGAAAGATCGACCTGCCGGATGTCAAAGTCACCGCGATCGTCTCCGCCCACCTGCCGGCCGACCCGCTCGAAGCCGCCAAGGCCACGAATTTCCTGTTCCTGATCGAAACGGGAGATCTGCGCATCGTCCACTTCGGCGACTGCGGGCAACTCTCCTTCACCGACGAACAGATGCAGGCGATCGGCAAGGTGGACCTGGCCGTCACCCAGTTCAGCAACAGCTTCAGCATGATGGACGCGACCAACCGGACGGGATTCAACCAGATGGACCAGGTCAAGCCGCGGCTGATCATCCCGACCCATTACGACCGGGCGGCGCTGGAGATAGCCGTCGGCGTATGGTCCGGTTTTTACGCGAGGACGCGCACCATCCAGCTTTCCCCGGCAACCCTTCCGGAGAAGACAAGCCTGCTTCTGATGGGAGCCGATTACACCGTCGGGGCGTACGCGTCCCTCTACAAACTGACGGAGTGGAAGTAGCGAAGACCGAGAGACCGGCGCGGTCCGTCATCCCCGCGCCTGCCCTCGGCGTGATTTTCGCCGGGGAAGCGGGGGTGATCTTGGCGGGGACCGCGTCGGTCTGGAAACGGCGGAATTAGACGGACGATGCCTCTCGCGCAAACACAAATCCGGGAAGCAATCGAACAGTCGGGTTTATCCAAACGCATCGTATGCCTGCACGCGTCGCTGAAATCCTTCGGGCGGGTCGACGGCGGGGCGGATGCCGTCATCGACGCGTTCCTCGAAGCGGGCTGCACGCTGATCGTCCCGTCCTTCTTCTACGACAGCCAGGCGGCGCCGCCCGCAGGACGCTCGATCCCGCAAAACGGCATGGATCCGGAATGGATCGCCGGGCATACCCATGCCGTCGGTTACGATCCCGACGCCAACCAGATCAGCCGCGCGGAGATGGGCGCGATCCCGGCCCGATTGATCGAGCGCCCCGGGCGCGTTCGGGGGAACCACCCGTGCGATCCGTTTGCCGGGCTCGGCCCGCTGGCGGCCGGGTTGATTGCGGATCAATCCCCGCTGAATGTATTCGGACCGTTCAAAAGGGTCTACGCCGGTCCGCCCGCCCGGCTCCTTCTGGCGGGCGTGGGATTAACCGCGGCGACCGCCGTACACTTCGCGGAGGAACTTTCCGGACGGCGGTTGTTCCGGCGCTGGGGAAGGCTGGCCGGCGGAATGGATATTGAGGTGGAGGAGGGCGGGTGTTCCGAGGGTTTCGAAAACCTGACGGCCGCCGTCGCCTCCCTGCAACAAAGGATTGTGGTGGGCGGGAGCGTGTGGCGGATTTATCCGTTTCGGGAATTCATCGATGCGGCCGTTTCTGCCATCCGCCAAAATCCCGCCGTCACGCATTGCAGCGACCCATCC
>JBAVFZ010000322.1:0-4599 GCA_049684495.1 Anaerolineales bacterium
GGATTACATATCCAGTGAAGGAGTTGATAATCATGAAGCAGAAAAAATATGCGCTTCCGGCGCTCCTCATCTTGTCTCTCGCCTGCGCCCTTCAATCCGCGGGACCGGGCAATCCCGCTGCGATCGAATCCGCCCAAAAACAATCCGCCACCGCCCAGTTGCCCGATACCGGACCGGGCACTCCGGAATCTCTCCCCGCCGCAGGTCTGATAAACCCCTCCGATTTGGTGTACCTGGGCGCGTTTCGCCTCCCGGGCGAAGATACTCCCCCGAAAACCTTCGCCTATGGCGGCAATGCCATGACCTTCAACCCCGACGGCGATCCGGTCGGCGATGATCTCTTTCCGGGCTCGCTGTTCGTCATGGGTCACGACCGGCAGGCCTGGGGATCATTACCCGATGGCAGCCAGGTGGCGGAAGTAAGCATTCCGGTTCCCGCACTCGCGGCCAACCCGGCCGACCTGCCGACCGCCGCGTTTCTCCAGGAGTTTGCCGACGTGACCGCAGGCTATTTCACCGATCTCGAGGAAATTCCCAAAGCCGGGATGCAATATCTCAATCATCCCGATACCGGTCCCCGGATCCATCTGGCATGGGGCCAGCACCTGCAACCGCCGGATGCCCCGTCGTTTGCCTGGTTCAGCCCGAACCTCGCCGCTCCGGATTTCAGGGGAGTGTGGTTCCTCGGCAATCAGAATCCCTACAGCGTGAACGGCTATCTGTTCGAAATACCCGCCGCCTGGGCGGATGCGCATGCCTCCGGGCGCTACCTGGCCGCCGGACGGATGCGGGACGGCGGGCAGGGCGGGATGGGGCCGGCGCTGTTTGCCTACCGGCCGTGGGACGCGGGCGGCGCGGCGCCTGCGCCGGGGACCCGCCTGGCCGAAACCGTGCTCCTGCTGTATGCGACTTCGGATTCCACGGAGGAGATCATCCGCTGCCAATCCGGATATCAGCATCCCGATGAATGGGAAGGCGGGGCGTGGATGACGGCCCCTTCGGGCAGGTCGGCGGTACTGTTTGCGGGGACAAAAAGCAACGGCGCCAAATATTGGTACGGCTACCGCAACCCGTCCGGCGCGGGGCAGCCTTGTGTGGATGCGCATGTGACGGATTATCCGACCTGCCGTCTGGCCGACGGGGCCGACTGCCCGCCGGAGGATTTCAGCGGATGCTGCGACGCCGAGGCGGGAGGCTGCATCAGCCAGCGCGGGTGGTGGAGCACCCGTTTTGACGCGCAGTTCATCTTCTACGATCCGGCCGACCTGGCCCGCGTTGCCGCCGGAGAAATGGACTCGTGGGAACCGCAACCTTATGCCACCCTCGACATCGACGATCATCTCTACTTAAACCCATCCGGCACCGATGTGGAGATGCTGGGCGAAGGGGACCAGCGCCGCTACCGGATTGGAGATGTATCCTTTGACCGGGCAAACGGATTGTTGTACGTGCTGGAGCTGTATGCGGATGGGGCCAAACCGGTCGTGCATGTATGGCGGGTGAAGTAAAAATGAGTAAAAAGGAGAAAAACAAAATTGGTTTTCCGATGGTCCGCAACATTACCCCGTTTGCCGGTAACTTCCGGTACTCCGGTTTTTTGACCTGATTTTCTACGCCACGGTCCTTTGTTTGTTTTTTTAGGTTGTTTTATACCGTTTGAGGTCCGACTCTGCCCCGGCGAGTTGCCGGTGAAACGATTTACTCCGTTCTTCTTCATGCCGTCTCCATGCAAACTCCATGGGCCGCCGTTATGCTGTTTCTATAACTGCGGATGCTTTCCATCCGCTGAATAGGCAGACCTAGGAGGTCAAAATGAACAGATGGATCAAGATCGGAACACTCGCATTGGTCGTGGCCCTGGCCGGAACGCTGGCCGCCGGCACGACCGCCCTGGCGCAGCCGCAGGATGCCGGCCGCGGACCGGGTAACGGCGGGAACGGAAGCGGAGGCGGGGGAGTCGGCGGACCGGATTCTTCGATCGTGGCTGTCGCTGCCACGACCCTGGGGATGACCCGGACGGATCTGGTGGCCGAACTTAATACCGGCAAAACCATTGCCGCTGTCGCGAAGGAGAAGGGTGTGGATCCCGCGAAAATCGTGGACGCCTTCCTCGCGATACGCGCCGCCGCACTTCAGGAAGCGGTTGCCGAAGGCCGGCTGACACAGGCCCAGGCGGATGGGATGCTGGAGAATATGCGCATCCATGTCACCGAACAGATCAACACGCCCTTCCATCCCGGTGGGAACGGATACGGCGATGGTGATGGTGTCTGCGACGGCACCGGTTCCTGACCAAGCCCGCTGTTCGAATAGCATGGCCGATGTCGGACGCAAACCGTCACGGCAAACCCGTATCGGGCGGTGCAATCAGGCCGCCCGATACGGGTTTGCGCCGCCGGCGCATGGATGCAGTGAAAACCGGGATCAAAGCTGCTGGTCTATAATATAAAATCATGACCCAACGCATCCTCGTTGTCGACGATGACGCACAGATCATCCGCCTGATCCGCTCATATCTCGAAGAAGCCGGGTTTGCGGTCTTGACCGCCGATGACGGCGATTCGGCGATGCATGCCATCCGGCGGGAACGTCCGGATCTGATTGTGCTGGATATCATGCTGCCCGGTATGAACGGTCTCGATATTACCCGGACGCTCCGGGAAGACAAACACTTATGCGCCATCCCCGTCCTCTTGTTGACGGCGCGGGTGGACGATGGCGATCGGATCCTTGGTTTGGAACTCGGCGCGGATGATTATCTGACAAAACCGTTTAATCCGCGTGAGGTCGTCGCTCGGGTGTGCGCGATTTTGCGCCGCGCCGGACGGGAATTCGGCCCCGCGCACGTTCTCGAATCCGGACCGCTGCGGATGGACTTGGACCGCCACGTGCTCACAGCCGACGGTTCGCCGGTGGAATTGACCCCCGCAGAATTTTCCGTTCTGCAAGCGCTGATGGAATACCCGAACCGCGCCTTTACGCGCGCGGAACTCATCGAGAAGGCGTTCGGTTTCGCTTACGACGGATTGGAACGGACGCTCGATAGCCACGTAAAAAACCTGCGAAAAAAAGTGGAAATCGATCCCGCTCAACCGCGCTACATCGAAACCGTTTTCGGGGTGGGGTACCGCCTCCGGGAGGATGCCGCGTGAACCGCTTATGGGTGCGCCTGACTCTGGCTTTCGGCCTGGTATCGCTCGTGGGCATCGGCACGATCGCGCTTCTCGTCGATTGGCAGGCCGGCAGCCAGGTGCGCCAGTATCTGGCCCGGCAGGAAATGCTCTCCCAAAGCGGTTTGCTTTCGGATCTGGCGGCGTTCTACGGCATTAATGGAGGTTGGCAGGGTGTTGACGCGTTTATCGCTTCGTACGAGCAGGGCCGCGGTTCCGGGGCGGGATACGGCCGCGGTCGGCCTCCCGTTCTGCTGGCCGATGCCGAAGGGCGGATCCTTTTCGACGAACGGGGGCTTCGGACAAATGAAACGCTTACGACCGATGAGCGCAACTCCTCCCTGCCCATTCTCCGGGACCGGATTGCGGTCGGTTATCTGGTCGTACCCGCGACAGGATCCGGGGGAGAGGACCCGGCGGCGGGGGAACTGCTAGACAATCTCCGTACGGTTTTGATGGTCGCCGCGCTTGTGGCCACCGCGTTGAGCCTTCTAGCAGGTGCCACGCTGGGGCGTTTTATCGCCGCTCCCCTGCGCCGGATGGCCGAGGGCGCGCGTTCCTTTTCCCGCCGCCAGTGGACCCGCCGCATCCCCGAACACGGTTCCAGTGAAACGATCGAGGTTTCACGCGCATTGAACGAAATGGCCGCCTCGCTCGAGCAGGCCGAAACACTGCGCCGTAACCTGACGGCGGATATCGCGCATGAATTGCGGACACCGCTGGCCGTCATGCAGGGAAACCTGCGGGCAATGCTGGACGGGGTGTACCCGCTAACCCAGGCCGAGATCGCCGTATTGTTCGACGAGACCCGCCTCCTCAGCCGGCTGGTGGACGACCTGCGCGAGCTCTCGCTGGCCGAATCGAGGGAACCGCAATTGCGTTGCGAACGGCTCGACTTGGCCGGTCTTGTGGAATCGGCGGCGGATAGCTTCGCCGCCGCAGCGGACGCGCATACCGTCGTCCTCGAGCGGGAGTTACCCGGCGCGGAAATTCCGGTTTCGGCGGATCCGGACCGGCTCCGCCAGGTGCTTGTCAATCTGATCGTCAACGCGCTCCAGCACACGCCGGAAGGCGGCCGGATCATCCTGCGCGCGGCATACGACACCAAAACCGCCACCGTCAGCGTCACCGATACCGGAAAAGGGATCTCCCGCGGCGACCTGACACGCGTGTTCGACCGGTTTTACCGGGTGGAATCTTCCGGCTCCGGCGGAAGTGCCGGCACCGGGCTGGGTTTGGCGGTGGCCAAAGCCTGGGTCGAGGCGATGGGTGGACGCATCGGTGTGGAGAGCCGTGTCGGCGAAGGCAGCCGTTTCTGGTTTACCGTTCCGACCGCCACCTGAACTACGGCCGATACCGCAAATCCGACCCGCCTCTGCTGTTATCAGGTTTCAAAACCACTGCCTTCGGCAGTGAGTGGAATGAAAAG
>JBAVFZ010000323.1:0-7802 GCA_049684495.1 Anaerolineales bacterium
ACCGCCCGGATGATGGATATGGCCTCCCTGCAATCCGTGGCGCTGAACTCACTTCCGAAAAAAGGGCTTGCCAAAGCGAAATAATCCGTTTCACGATATAATGTTTAATTGTAATAACGACCAAATAAGTCGTGTATAAACGCCTAGGAGGAAGAGGATATGAAAAAATATGCGATCGTGTTGTGCCTTTTCATAGGGATGATGGTCGGCATGGCCGGTTGTCAATCCTCCGCCGGCACTCCCGAAAAACTGGTGATCCGGGTTGGATATTTTCCGAACATCACCCATTCCCAGGCGCTGATCGGGATGGCGCGCGGGGATTTTCAAACGGCGCTGGGGAACTCGGTCGAGATACAGGCCACCCAATTCAACGCCGGGCCTTCCGCCATCGAAGCCATCTTCGCCGGGCAGATCGACCTGACCTACATCGGGCCCAATCCCGCCATCAACGGGTTTATTAAATCCGAAGGTAAAGCGCTGCGCATCGTCTGCGGCGCGACCAGCGGCGGCGCGGCCTTCATCGTCCGTCCCGCGGCGAACATCCGAACCGCCGCCGACCTGGCGGGCAAGAAGATCGCGTCTCCGCAGCTCGGCAATACCCAGGATGTGGCGCTGCGCCGATATATCCTCGACAATGGGCTGAAGACTCTCGAACAGGGCGGGACGGTGGAAGTCGTCCCGACCGACAATCCGCAGATCCTCGACCTGTTCCGGCTGGGCGAGATCGACGGGGCCTGGGTGCCCGAACCGTGGGCCAGCCGGCTGGTGGTGGAGGGCGGCGGAGAGCTCTTCCTGGATGAACGCGAATTGTGGACCGAGACCAACGGCGAGTTCGTCACCGCCCACATCATCGTCAGCAGCGAATTCCTTGCGGAGCACCCGGACCTGGTCAAGGCCTGGATCCGCGCCCACATCGAAGTCACCCAATGGGAACTGGATCATCCGGCCGAAGCCCAGGCGCTCCTCAATACCGAAATCGAAAAACTGACCGGCAAGAAACTCGCCGCGGAAGTGCTTTCCATGGCCTGGGGACGGATGACGGTGACCTGGGATCCCATCTCGGCTTCGCTGTTCACCTCGGCGCAATCCGCCTACGAAGCGGGATTCCTGAAGGAGCCGCCCGTTTTGGACGGCATCTATGATTTATCGCTGTTGAATTCCGTGCTGAAGGAAAAGAGCCTGACACCGGTGGAGTGAAATTCCAAAACCGAGCGACTATAGAAAACCCCCGGTCGGCCGGACCGGGGGTTTTCTTTTTTTTTTACCTGCGAGGATTTTAAGTGGAGGACTTATAAAAATAGTCAACCCCGCCCCCAAAAATAAAATCCTACCAATACGCATGCACCTGCGGCCTGATTTTTTCGTCATAGAGGGATTGAATTTTCGCCATCCCATCGGGCGGCAGCGGCGGCAGATCGGCCGCGGCGGCGTTCTCCTCCACCTGCGCCGGCCGCTTTCCGCCCGGGATGGCGCAAGTGACCGCCGGAAACATCAGTATCCAGCGCAGCGCAAACTGGGCCATGGTCATCCCGGCCGGCACGAGCGGCCGCAGACTCTCGATCGCCTGAAGCCCGAGGGTGTAATCCAATCCGGAAAAAGTCTCCCCGCGGTCGAAGGCCTCGCCTTTCCGGTTGAAGGCACGGTGGTCGTCCGGCTCGAAGGCGCTCTTGGCCGTGAATTTTCCGGTGAGCATTCCGGAGGAAAGCGGCACCCGGGCAAGGATCCCGACCTTGCGTTTTGCCGCCTGCCCGAAGAAGAGTTCCGCCGGCCGCTGGCGGAAGATGTTGAAGATGATCTGGACCGTCTGGACGTTCGGAAATTCGATCGCCTTGAGCGCTTCCTCGACCTTCTCCACGCTCACCCCGTAATGCCGGATCTTCCCCTGGCGCGCCAGGTCATCGAGGATTCCGAACACCTCCGGCCGGTAATAGACTTCCGTCGGCGGGCAATGCAACTGCAGCAGGTCGATCGCCTCCGCCGCGAGGTTCTTCAGACTGCGTTCGACGAACGCGGTGAGGTTCACGCGGTTGTATCCCGCCGCGGTGTGCGGATCCAGGCGGCGGCCGGCTTTGGTCGCGATGTGGAACGGCTCGCGCCGCTCGCGGCGCAACCGGGCCAGCAGCTGCTCGCTGTGCCCGTCGCCGTACACATCGGCGGTGTCGAAGAAGTTGACGCCGAGATCCAGCGCGCGGTGCAACGCGGCGAGCGAATCCGAATCCTGCACCGCGCCCCACGTCCCCCCGATCGCCCAGGCGCCGAAGCTTACGGCGGATACTTTCCAGCCTGTTCGCCCCAGTTCGCGGTATTGCATGAGGACCTCCTGTGCCAAGCGTTCGTCATCCCGGCGCCTGCCCTCGCGCTTGCCCCCCGAGCGATGAGCATTGGTGGTTTTCCAATGCGAGGTCCTCGCGAGTGGGGGGAGCATTCCCACTCGAATTTGTTTGTTGAATGGGAATGGTTGCGCAGCGAGGGTGTTCTTAGCCGGGATCCAGACGATTGTAATAATAGCCCCTGTTGGATACCGGCTAGGATCCCGCCGGTATGACAACAATCACCCTCCACACTTCCCATCCGTCCTCGCGGTATACAAGTTCACACCCGGGGATGCCCGCGCCGAGGAGGGATTGTTCCGCGGGACCGACCAGCACATAATCCGCCCCGCTCTGCGCGAGCGCAGCCAGACGCTCATCATCCGGCCGCTTCCCATCCATGACCGCATCCACCAGGACGAATTTTTCCGGATTGTGCAGCGTCTCGGGTCCGTGGCCGATAAACGCCGTCCGCCCGGTCCAGGCTGGGAGCGCATTCCCCGCGTTATAGGTACTTAGGACGATCGCGCCCGGCCCGGCATTCGCATCCAGCCAGAGCAGCGCGCGGGCCTCGGCCTGCGGGATAAAAATCGGCGTGGCGGGCTTGAGCGCCGCCGAGAACGCCAAGCCCCAAAACAAGACGGCGGCCGGAAGCAGCAATCCCGTCGCAAGGATAAACGCCGGCCGCCAGGCTGCTTCCTTTAATCTCCTTTCAACGAACAACAACGCCAGCACGACCAGCGCCATCCAGAAGCCTTCGACCAGTCGGCGCTGGATCGAGACCGGCAGATACACAAGCACCGGAACCACAATCATCCACCCGACGGGCAGCAGCCAGCGTTCGTCTTCCCGCCGCGTCCGCCACGCTCCGCCCAGCGCCGGGATGAGGAGCACGCCATAAGAAAGCAGATAATGCCAAACCGGCGGGGCCGGGAGCGTATTCTGGGCGGCCCATTGCCGCAGCACCGGATCCAGCGAGAAGGATAGGACGGAATACAGCAGGAGCGGCAGCGTGACCGCGGCGGCAACAAGCGCCCGGATGAGCGGCGCCCGCAGGGAAACGGAGACGGGCTCGCGGCGAATTCGGAAGCGGTGGAATAATAGTGCAAGGTACGCCGCGCCTACAACCCAGGCGACGATGACGACAAGCGGCTGGAAAAACCAGCCGAGTGCAAGCCCGAGCCCGATCTTTACCCCCGCCCGCGCCGGGTTCTCCTCCGCCGCGGGCGAAATGAACCACGCCAGTGAAAGCAGCAGCAATGCGCGGGCCGCGGCCAGATGCGGAAGCCCGAACAGCGAGAGAAAACCGAACGCCTCGGGGGACGTGAACTCAAGCGGATACGCGCCTTTGGCGAGCAGGATCCAGCCGAACCCGCCCCCGAACGCAGCCGCGATAAGCCCCCAGCGGCGAAGCGGCACGCTTTCGATGAAGCTCGCCAGAAACCGGTATATCGCCAGGAGCATCGCGATCCCGGCCGCGATCCGCGCCAGATGGAACAGCGCCACAAGCTGTTCGTGCATCGCCGCGCCGCCGGCCAGCTTTCCCAGGAGGAGGAACGGCAGGTAGATCAATGCGCCGCTCTGAGGTTCGGTCGTATAGGGAATGCGGAACAGCCACGCGCCGTCCGTGCCCAGGCGCATATCGGCGATATAGGAGTTTCCGTCTTCCACGCCGAACAGGAATCCGCTGAAGCGCCACTCTTCTCCCTGTGCGGAGTACGCCGCCAGGTAGGGGAGCGCGAGCAGCAGCGACGCGGCGGCCGCGAAAATCAGCACCCAGCGCCATTCCGAACGGGTCACGCGTCCCATCGTCTCATCACTCCATAGGCGGCAAGGGCCAGCACGGCGACCGCCAGCCCGATCCGGAAAAGCACCGGATCGTACGCCATTTCCACGGTATGTATCCCCGGTCCGATCGCCACCGCGCGCCACCAGCCGCCGGCGGTCATAAGCTCAGCGGTTTCCCCATCCACCTCTGCGCGCCAAGCCGGATAGTACGCATCGGCGAGGATAACGATCCCGGGGCCGGCGGCGGCGATCCGGATCCGGTTGGGGCTATCCCGTTCGATCCGTACCCCGCGGCCGGCGATCGGCCGGTCCCACGTATCGAGCCCTTCCGCGATCCATGCGCGCGGCTGGGCAAAAAGGTTTTTACAGAGGTGGATTCCGCCGATCGGCTCGCACCCGCCGAGCATCGCGCTGCGGATCGGGTACGCCGACGCAATGTAACGCACGTTAAAAAGTCCGAGCAGCCTCCAATCCGGGATGACGTCCCGGTTGTCGGTTTGCGGGTTCCCGTTTTCGAACGCCGGCAATGTGACGGAATACTCCGCCGCGGGAACACGCGCCGCCACCGAAACGATCCCGGCGGTCGAGCGCAGGATAATCGGATCGATGCCGTCGAGCAATCGCAATCCGTCCTGCACGGCGGCAAGCTGCGGGATGCTCGCGGATGGGGAATACACCCGGAACTCGGCTGCCTTTTCTTGTAACGCTTGCGACACCCCGGCCGCCGCGGCCGAGACCGGATCGGCCGGATGCGGATCGATCATCCGTGCATCCGCGACCGCCAAATCGATCACGGCCAGGCAAACCAGCGCGCGGGTTGCCGACAAATTCCATTGCTTCGAGTAGAAACCCGCAAACAGGATTACTCCCAGCAAGCCCCAGATCAGGCCGTCTTGCCAGATCGCGGCAGGGAGGTTCATCGTGCCCGCCGCCGCGGCCAAGATCAAACCGCCCACAGCCAATCCAAAGCCCGCCTTCTTTAATAGGCCGCGTTCGTCCACCATCCGGCTCAGCCGGGTCAGGCCGCGCGCGGCGAGCATCGCCAGCGCCAATCCGGCAAGGAACATTCCGCGCGGAGGCACGCGCAACAGGCCCGCCGCGGGAACCGCGTCCAACAGCTGCAACATCCCGGGTATGTTGGAACCGAGGGAAAGGAAGAGGGAGAGTAGAAAGAGGATCCACCAGAAAACCACCTCACCCCCCTTCCCCCTCTCCTGGCTTACGCCGGGAGGTGGGGAGTGAGGGGGTGAGGAGGGATGCCAGGAGAGGGAGAAAGGGGATGAGGCGACAGCCAGCGCCAGTATAACCACGCCGGGGTATATCACCCATTCGATCGAACTCCCGATGCCGGCAAAAAGGATTCCGATCAACCCGGAAAACGGGAGCGAGAGGACGGTGCTTTCCGCGCCCGTGAGATCCGCGCGGGTGGAAAGCGAAACAAACTCCGCCATCGGCAGCGCAAGGACCGCGGCGATCGCCGCGGCGAATCCGGCAAAGACGGCGAATTGCCTGATCCAATCCAGGATCATCGCGCGGCGCGGCTGTGGCGGCATTCCTCCGCCGCAGAAAACCGCATATCCGAACGCGGCCGCGGCGGCGGGGATAGCCCAGCGCGGATCGGCCAGGAAGATGATGCCCGCCATCAATCCGGCGAGCGCCCAGCGGCGGGTGCTTCCGCTGCGCGCAGCTTCGCGCGCGGCCAGCAGCAGCCAGGGCGTCCAGGAGACGGCCAGGACAAGCGTCAGATGTCCGGCGGCGACATGGGCGACCAATTTCGGCAATCCCCCGAAGGCGATTCCCGCCAAGAGGGAGCCGGCGGGTCCGGCCCCCTCTTCTTCCGCAAGCATATACGCCCCGAACCCGGCGAACGCCAGATGGAGAAAAAAGAGGATGTTGAAAGCCAGCGGTATCGGGAGGATGAGGGCGAGCCACAGCGGCGGATAATACAATCCCGAGAGCGGATCGGCCGCGAAGGGCGTCCCGCCGAGGGTGTGCGGATTCCAAAGGGGAATCTCGCCGAACTGAACAAGGGACCGGCGCACGAACTCGGCGCTCGGCCAGTGCGCCACTACCAGGTCGGAATATTCCGCGCCGGGCGCATAATGGACCCGCGCGGGGTCGCCCAGGAGCGGGGCCAGCCAGAGAATGGGCAGGATCAACAACAATCCAATCCGAGTTTTCAATTCCAAGCCCTTTAATGGCGAGTATATCATCGCCGGGCGGACTTCCTACCCCCTCCTTTCGACCAGAAACCTGTATATAATGACAATACGAAAAGGAGGAGCCATGAAACGTTCTCTTCCCGCCTTCGCACTTCTGGCAATCGTCCTATTGGGATGCAGCCTGTTTACTACGACTGCCCAGGAAGGAACCAGCCAGCCGGGAGCGGCGCAAAATTCCGATGGAACGCAGGCGCCGACAAAGAAAGCCACTCTCCCCCCCGAAACCAACACCTCCTGCAACGAACTCTCTTTTTTCCTGAATCAAAATCTGGCGACAAAAGTAAAGTGTGAAACCATTCCCGAATCCGGCGGAGCGGACAGCGCGGCGTTCGACACCTATCCGCCGTATACGAAAGTGACTTTCGTGGGGTATCCGCTTTCCGGTATGCTGATGCAGCCGGTGATCTCGGTCTTCCCGGTCGAGCGCTTCGCCGAGCTTCTGCCGGACGTAGTCGACCCCGATGTTTCGGCACTGCAGGCGTTGATCGCGGGCGGCGCGCCGGGCGACGGGGATCCGCCCATCCTCCCCGTCCAGAATGCGCAGCAGTTGTTCCTCGCGCAATACGCGGTGCTCTCCTTTCAAAACGGAAGCGGAGTCGGCTACATTACCCAATATGCGCAAGCGTATGTTCCAATCAACAACCACGACCTGTTCTTCTCCTTCCAGGGGTTGACCTCGGATGGAAAATACTGGATATCCGTCATCCTTCCCATCAACCATCCAAGTTTATGGGAAACCCAAGGCGACCCTTCCAACTCCATCTACGCCACCATTAAAGACGATCCCGATTCGTACTACTCGCAACTGACGGCCGAAGTCAACGCAAAAGCGCCGAGGAGTTTCGTCCCGATTCTCTCACTCCTGACCGACTTGGTAAAAAGCATGGTCATAGCGCCTTAAGCGAGGCCGGAGAGGAAGGTCATGGATTGCCCCGTTCCCCGGGGGCGCCGGGGCGGAAATCCTGTTGTTCAAAGGAAAAGCATGACCAATCTCGAGGCTGCCGGGCTTGCAGGAAAACGGCAGCCTCGAATACCTCTGGCGGGGAGCGCCAAAATCCGGTAAAATCCCCACTCTTCCGGGCGGTTAGCTCAGTTGGTTAGAGCACACGGTTGACATCCGTGAGGTCGTAGGTTCGAGCCCTATACCGCCCACCTCCTCAGGCAGTACGTGGCCGGGGCATATATCAACAGCGATCGCCGGGACGAGTACGGGAAGAACGGATCCAAGCGAGCGGGAGCAATCGGTGCAAGGCCCGCGATCCGATATCCGGAAAACCGCCCGGCGCGCTCCAACGGAACGGCCGCAAGGCCCAGTATGAAGGACGGTCCAGCCCCGTTACCGGCTGCTTAAGCTGCGCGGCGTGGCCGCGCGGGAACATGGGTGGAACCGCGATAACAATCGCCCCAGGAATGGGGCGATTGTTTTTTTTCCGCCCCGCGCCCGGACCTGACACTGTCTCTTATACAAATCTCCGAGCCCACT
>JBAVFZ010000324.1:0-8604 GCA_049684495.1 Anaerolineales bacterium
GCAAAAAAGGTTCCCGGAATTAAAACGACCCATGGACAGAATTCGCAGTCGATCCTGGAGGCAAATGGAGGTGAGCTTGGGATTTCCTCCCTGGAATTAATGCGGAGCATCGCCAGAATCTGCGAATTTCATAATTCCCCGGTCAATACCCCAATCCTCCAGTATGAGTCGCTTGGGGATGTTACCATCGATCCCTTCGGCAGGGTTCGTGAGAAAATGATTGCCAGTATTTTGGTATTGATCGACTGCATGGATTTTTCCTGTTTACGGGTCATACCTTCCTATATCCATTCCCTGAAAGATTTGGGAGTCATCGGTGCGTTTCGGAAAATCGTCCGGGGCGTCAATTACGATCCCATCGCCCAAATGGTTACCATCAGCATCGGGACGGAGCTCTTCCATCCGCCCCAAAAAGAGCCGGATTATTACAGCACGCGGAACTACCAATATCTTGAGATCCAATTGTTGGAGCGAAAAGAAGCGAAGGATTGTCTGAAAAGATGGCATTATCCAAATCCCAGGATGCTTCCAAAAAAAATATCAAAAAAAATAATTCGGGAACTCATGCGGAAACCACCTTTAAAAAGAGCGGGTGAACTCTTTCCGCCGTTGGTCCGGGCAACGACCAACGAGACTTTTTGTTACCTCGAAGGTCTGCTTTCGCGCTGTCAGACCGAGATCCAACGAACGGAAAAAAGCAAATCCTGGCCGATAGGCGCCATTTTGGCGCTCGTCCTGCATGACATCCATCAGAACAACCGGTCATTAGAGCGGGTGGGCGATGGATTGCTCGCGCACGGGATACCCGTCCGGGCCTGGTTGGTGGAATACGAAGATCGCCTTTACAACGAAGCGGGGGAAGAGACGTACGAACCAATTTTCAGCCCGGGCTATTTACCGGAAGTATTAGGGGCGATGCATAAACTCAGCACCGGGGTTTTTGGCACGACGTCCTTCACTTACGAGCAACTTGCATCCGCATTGAGGGAATCCCGGATCGACTACATCCGAAAAGCCGTGCACAGGATCGGAATCGTTACCTCCGGGAAAATCCACTCGGGAATGATTTGGCACAGCGATCTGAATTGGCGTTGGGATAATCCGCCGTCCAAAGCGTCTGTCTCCAATGCATTAAGAGGGAAGTTAAAGAAGCTTGAAAAATTGGGAAAACCAAACCTCCCGTCTCATGAGGATTCCGATGACGAATCATAAAAATCGAATCGTATTGGGCGATCCCCTGGATCTTTTGTTGAACAATGAGATTCGCATCGGAAAATATCGACCGGAACTGGAAAAGGGCAGTCTGCTTCTCCCGGAGGAGGATTCGGCCGCCGAAATATCCTCCGAGGCCGTCCGTTTATTATCCGAGGAGGAGGGAGGGAAAGGCGGTAGGGAAAGGGAATCCATCTCCACGCCTGAAGAAAACAAAAAGGGGAGAAGACCGGCCACTCCCGGAATTGGAAACATTGTCATAAAAGGCCGTCCCGGAAGCGGGAAATCCACCCTGGCCATGCAACTCGCGGTACTTTGCACGCAGTCGCCAAATTTTAAACACGCCGCGTACATATCGCTCGAAGAGAAGCCCGAATTCATAATGAACAAAGCCGAGCGGCTGGAATGGAAGAATGTCAGATTCCAACCATTGAGGGCATTCTCGTCTGCCAACGAGCCATGCACCGATACGGAGCTGGCGCTTAGTCTGATGGACATCCTTACGGTAAAAGGGAAAAAAACCGATCCATGTGTTTTATTGCCCTCCCTTACACCGAGGAATTTAACATCCACCGATGAATCCAAAGGGGAGCATTTGCTATTTTGGGACCGCTTCCGGCAATTGGAAACGCTTCTCAAAGCGGTAAAAATGTTGCGGCATGAATCGCCGGGGATGGATCTGCGGCTGGTATGTGTGGACAGCCTGAATGTCTTCGGGGAGCATTTACTGGATCGAGAACAGATCTTCCGTGTATTTGACCTGTTCAAGCGCTATCAGACGATCGGCGTTTTTACCTTGGAAGCCCGCCCGGGCGAGGAAGGCGTTCCCGGCAATAAACTCCATCCCAATACGATCGAGTATATGGCGGATGTGGTGATCGCCCTGCATGCGACCGACGACGACGGGTATTTTGTCCGCCATATTGAGGTGGAGAAATCGCGCTACCAGCGCCAGACGTACGGCCGCCATCCCTTTAAAATCGCCCCCGCCGAAGGCAAGATCAACGCATTGGATGTTTTTCCGTCGCTGCATTACCTGCTGTCGACCATTGAAACACGTGAGCCGTCGAAAAAGGAATTTAATTTTGGAATAAAGGATTTCAATAAAATTCTGAAAGAAAAATTGAAGCGAAACAGCGTTGTCTTGCTGGAGGGTCCGCAAGGGACATTTAAATCCACCCTGGCCATGAATTTCCTAATTTCCGGTCTGGCGTCCGGTGATAACGTACTGTTAATCAACCTGCAAAATGCGGGAGTCTTCCACCCGGATATCCCGCATGTGGAGCAAGTCCAAGTACTCCATGCCGAAGGAAGCCGGACCGAACCGGTCGACCTGAAAAAGCTTTCGAAGGATGAATTGTTGGAATCGCAACTGAAGAAGGAGCTGGATCCGACAAAAGTCGACACCCGCATTTGGAAATACCCGGATATTCATCACCAAGACCGGTATATCGTGGAACTTGCGTTCCGCAGCGGCGCCATTTTGGCGGAAGAATTCATGGACATCTTAAGAAAGTTTTTTGAATTGGAGTCGCCCGAGTCGTCGGGATCCGATTCGGCGGACGAGCGAAGCAGTTGGAGGAATACCATCAACCGGGTCGTACTGGATGACGTGGGATCGATCGGCGTCAGCTATCCCCTCCTCCGGCACAGCCGCACCGGCGGGGATCTCTTCCTGCCGACACTGGTCAACCTAATTCGGAACTACGACATGGACTTGGTGATCACCGGCACCACCGGCGACCTTTCCGAGGCCAATGAAGCCGTCAATCGCGCACGATCGCTGGCCGACACGACCGTCGCGTGTCGCTTCTGCGATATTTTCGGAGACCGGTATGTTACCCTCTCAGGCGAAGGGCTCATCGCCGGTACAGTGGAGCAGCCCGACCGGCGCGAGCCGGTGCCGGGCATTCTGCGTTTGAAGGAAAAGAATATCTTCAATCTCGATTTGGAATTCCTGCAAGGTTTGGTGGGATTCGATACGGGAAACATTCATCGCCCGGGCCTCGCCCTGTATTTGCTCGAGACCACCGGTCGCCACCGATCGTATAACGAAGAAATCGAAAAAATCCTTCGTTTCGCTTTCGCCTGCCCTGCCAAGGAACCCGGCCGTCGCTCCGAAGATTTCACGGCTTCCAAGGTTCAGGTAGTCACCTTCGATACCATGATGGCGGAACCCATGTACGATTCCCTCTCGGTTATGGGCAACGCCCCAATCGACCAAACAATCGTATGCATGTTTGATGATTTTTGGATGGAAGGAAAAAGCGTACCGCAGAAACGACAGTCCGGAGATGAATGGAAGAAAAGAAACACCGAGGAATACATGGTCCCGCTGATGCAACTCCCGGCGGGTAAGGAGCCGACAGAAAAGAAAGAATTTATCGTCCCGCTTGAAAGAAAAAACGGAAAAACTCTCGAAAAAGTTGAGTTCCTTTATCCTTATTTCGCAAATGTCCTCCTGCTGGCTTACCGGATCGACGCCCCCGGCGAGGCGTCGTTTGTGCGGGATTCTCAGGCCGTCGGATGGCATGCGATCTGGAAGTACCTACAGGCAAACCGAGAAGAAGACATCGAAGGGTTGGATTACGTCGAATTCTCCTATGAAACACAATCCTGTATAATGCTGGACCTTCTTTCCCGGAAATTGAAAAAAATACCTTTCGATGATCCATCGCGCGCCTTGTCCCGCTTATTCCGCGATACGAAATTGCGGAGTGAATTACGGGCATTAAAGCAATTATTAGTGACGCCCGTCCGAAAGGAGGGCATGTATAAAACCAAGGAAACCAGGGAGGAGGAGAAGAAAATCCGGGGCGAAAGCTTCGGGTTGCGGGATAACGCCGCCGTTTACCTCTGCTGGTACACACAGTTGCGCGAATTGATATTCCGATATCCCCATCTGGCGGGAAAATTGGGTATCTGCGCTCTCCCGGGCGGGGGCGTGATGGGCAATATGTACCTGGGAATTATGAAGGGTTCGGTCAGCGTACGGTTCGGCGGAAAAGTGATCGAGATGCTGTGCAACAAGGAGGAGGAATACAAACGATTCCTGTACGGAATTGGTATTCCCACACGGAGTTCCTTCTTTACGAAGGATTGGAAAAACGGATATGCCTGGCCGGGCAGCAAAGTCAGGCTGGAAAAGCTAATGGCGATCCATAAGAAAGCCCGAGAACGGCCGTCCATCCCTGATTATAAAAAACTGCGACGATATCTTGTAACGTTATTTGATCAGGCCTTAACCTGACGTGAAGTAACGATCCAACCTCCATGGTCGATGGCCGCCTTTACTCCTTCCGGAAAAGCGCCAAGCTCTCCAGATACGAATCCGGAAGGCCGATATCGAAGCGCGTGCCGTCCATGATCAAGCCGTAGAAGCCGTCCTCGCGGCGCAGCCGGTCGAGCGCCGAGGTGAGCTGGAACTCGCCCCGCTCGCGGACGTTGTTCTGGATGTGTTCCTCCAGGAATTCGAAAATCCGGGGTTGGATGATGTACAGCCCGAAGACGGTCAGGTATTCACCCTCGGTCATCCCGGGCGCGCGCAGGTTGCTGCGGGCGTAATCCGCGGTCGGCTTCTCGGCGAACTCGGTGACGTTGAGCACGCGGTTTTCCTCGACCCACACTCCGCCGACCGTGCCGAAGTTGGCGATCTGATTCTCCGGCGTGCTGCGCAGGCCGAGGATGTTGGTTCCATAGCGGTTGTAGGCTTCCACGAGCTGGACGGCGCAGGATTTTTCCCCCTTCGAGCGGTAGAGATGGTCTCCCAGCATGAGCAGGAACGGTTCGCCGGCGACGGCTTCGCGGGCGCAGAAGATGGCGTGCCCGAATCCTTCCTGGGCCTTCTGAACGACGAAGGTCACCCGCTTGCCGATGTCGAGGATCCGGCTTGCGAATTCCTGGAATGGCCGCGGCAGTTTGTTGTAGTTTTCGATCGACACCGGATCGTTGAAGAAGGATTGAAAGTCGTCCAGGTCGTCCGGCTGGACGATGATCACGATTTCCTCGACCCCGGCCTCCAGCGCCTCCTGGACGATATAGAGGATCGCGGGCTTGGCGATCCCGTCGCGGTCGACCACCGGGAAGAGCTCCTTCTTGGTGGCTTTCGAGGCGGGGAAGAGGCGCGTGCCGAATCCGGCGGCGGGGATGACCGCCCGGCGGATGCGCCGGGTGGGGCGCATGGTGAGCGCCAATCCGGCCAAATGCAGATCCCTGGCGAGGATTTCGATGACGGCCTGCTGGTCTTTTTCGCTGCGGGCGATGAACTGAGCCGTGCCGTCGCCCTGCGATCCGACCCCCTTGCCGCCCCAGATGTGCTGTTCGAATGGTTTGTGCGCGAGCGTGCGGTGCAACACCGGCGCGGTCAGTTCCTCCGGGCAGGCCGGGATCGCGTATTTGTCGAACAGCGCCTGCGCTTCGGTCATGAGCGCGCCGAGCCGCTTCGCGTCGCCCTCGCGCAGCGCTTCCGCCGCCTGGTGGACGATGCGTTTGTTGACCGGACCCAGCAACTCGTGCACGCCGCGCTCGACCGCATTTTCCGCGATCGGGTACGAGCGGTTCAGGCGGTTGAGGATTTCCATTGTGTCTTTTTTGGATTGCAGGTCCACAATCACGAAATACAGCTCGCCCGCCACGGTCAGCGCATCCGTATCCAGCCGGTCGCCGTCGAACGTCATCAGCACGGGATGGTTGCCGAACGCGCAGCCCTGGTCCATCCGCCCGCAGCGGGAAGGGGTGGTGATCTCGCCCATGTAGGCCAGTTCCATCTCGCCGCGCACCGTGAGTTTGAGGTCGTACACGCGGTTGAAGGCGCGCGCCGTTAGGACGCTGATCGCGGCGCTGGAGGAGAGCCCCTTCTGGATCGGCAGATCGGTTTTATTATTGTGGAGGACCAGCCCGCGCACGTGGTGGTTGGTGAGCACCTGATAGGCCACGCCGGCAATGTAGCTCCAGAAGCCGCCCTTCTCGGCCTCCTCGAGCAGAGCCCGGGGCTGCATCGGGATCTCGTACGGGCCGTGCCGCTTGCCGTCGCGGGTGGTGGAGGAGAGGACGAGCGAGGTGGGGTGCGGCTCGACCTCGGCGTAGATCCCCTGATCGGTGCCGCAGATGAGCGTGTAGCCCTTCTCGATCTCCGCGTTGATCCGGCGGTACCCGCCGGCCCAATCGGAATGTTCGCCGAACAGGCAGATGCGTCCTGGAACGAAGAGTTTCATGCGGCCTCGAAAGTCGAAAGGTTAATTTTGCCGGCCGGGATTCGGCGGTCGAGAAGAGTTTCCCCGTCTCGCGTCCCCGCATTATAAAACAAGCCGCGCCGGCGGCCATGGCGGAATTGTTTTCAAAACAGAAAGGACCGCTTGTACAAGCGATCCTTTCTGTCCGTACGTTGGATGAGGGATGAAGGTTATTCCATCGATCCGCCTTGCAACGCGGCGATCAACGCCTGCGGGTCGACGATCGGGCCCAGGATGAGAGTCTGCCCGTTCCATACCGTGCGGCCGGTGGAAAGCGCCAGCGACCAGAATTGTTCCGGGGTGATGTCCGGCTGCACCTGCGCGGCCAGCGCGTATATTCCCGCCACGTAGGGCACCGACCAGCTCATCCCGCCTGCGCGAGAGAAGACATAATCGTCCGGTCCGGAATATTCGGCGGTGGTGCGCGAATCCATAGTCACCCACAGACAGTTGTTTTGCAGAATCGTTATTTGGGCGAACACCCGGCGGTTCGGATCCTTCACCAGGAACAGCCCCGGTTCGTACGAGGAGAATTCATCCGGATCCGCCAGCGGTTCCCGGCCCAGGGGGCAGAGGCTGAGGCCGTTTGTCACCTCCAGACTTGTGGTCACCACGAAAATCCCGGCGGCGTTGGCCGCGCGAACGGCGTCCATGATTTCCTCGTACCCCTTCGCGTCCGGCCCCCAACCGATGGAGATGGAAAGGACCCGGATCTTTCGCCCCTCCGGCAGGGATTGATTGATGTCCATGATCCGGCGGACGCTCTTTGCCAGGCAGGCGTAATCCGCGCTATCGGAATTTTCGCCGGTGCACATCGAATCGGCGATGAAGTAGAGGTCCGCTTCCGGCGCCACGCCTACCGTTTTACCGACCGCGATCGACGCGACGGCGGGCCCGTGCATGCTGGCGGGCGAATCCAGCCCGTAACCGACCTCTTCGTACAGCCGCAGCCGGCCGGCGTATTCCCGGTGATCCGCAACGAGGGTTTGATCGATGATGGCGATCCCCACTCCGCGGCCGGTGATTCCCAGTGCATGCAGCGCGCGGATTCCCAGGCCGGGATTCCTTCCCAATTCCATGATTCTCTCCACGTCGAACCCGGCGGGCATCCGGTCCGAAGGCGGCCAGACGGTTTCATCGTCGAAAAGGGCATGTTGCAGTTCGTCCAGCGAATTCCGCAGGTCCAGAGAGGAAAGGTCCATGCCCCTCAGGTCCATTTGAAAGGGATCCATCGACGCCGGGTCATACGAGGGCAGGGTACTCAACGCGCCCCGGCTTCCGGGATTACCGTACATCGACGGCGGGAATCTGTCGATTTTAGGGAACAGGGATGGAAGCGCGGGAATGGACGAGGGCGCGACAAACGCCACATCCTGCGATGCCCGGCGGTTGATGCGGGAGAGCGCTATTCCCACGCCGGTTGCCGATGCCGCCGCAATCAGCGCCAAAAAAAATATCGAAATCGCCTTGAGAACCGGCAGACAACCCTTCCGGGAAAACGAAGCCTGCACCGAATTCGCCGCCACGGGAAATTCGCGCGCCAAAAACCAACCCGTCAATCCTCCGGCAAACGCATAGGCGATGAACTCGCCGGCGGTATTCCCCCAACACCCTGTGATCACCTCAAGGATGAGAGCTCCGGCGATCTCAGCCAGAAATCCGTAGAATACAAATTTCAACAGGCGGCTTTTCCCGCCGGCGGCCGCCCCAAAGCCAATGGCCAGGAAAAGAAAGAGCGGGAAGACACGGAGGAGGTTCAGGATGAATTGCTCCTGCGGATTCCCTTTACTCCATGCCTCTATCCATTGATAGAGGGAGTACGATATCGGAAAACTTAATCCGCCGCTGATGGAACCGGCCAGAGCCATGCGGAACGCCGGGCGCCGGGTGGATTCGGCCAGCCCCAGCAGGCATCCGGCGAAAGCCCCCATCACCGCGCAGCCCACCGTCCAATGGACCAAGTGATCGTTTATCCAAAAAGTAGTCAGGACGGCCAGCGGCAGGCTGACGGTGAATCCCGTTGCTCCCAGGATGATGGAACGGAGAACTGGAAACTGGACACTTTGTTTTTCCATTTGCGTATTCCCTCCAGGATGGATTAATTCCAAAGCCGATTAGTGACCGGCTTTCATCCATCCTATCCGCCGCCTGTCATGAAAAT
>JBAVFZ010000325.1:0-11751 GCA_049684495.1 Anaerolineales bacterium
GGAGGGATGGTTTTTTTTATGGAGTAGGCCCACAGATGTTTGGTCGTCATTCCCGCGCGGTCTTAGCGGGAATCCAGAGTTTTCAGCAATGGATGCCCGCCTAGTACACCCCCGCTGCGCGAGGGCAGGCGCGGGCATGACGATCAAGGATGTCTCGGTGATTATTTTTTGATAGTACCGGAACACGAAGAAGACCTGAAGTGAAGGGACATTCTCTTCGTGTTCTTCCGGTTTCCCTTCGTGTCCTTCGTGGTCCCGTGTTACAATTTCCCGCATGAAGAATAATATCAATCTGGATAGCTCGGGCAATTGGCCGATCCGGCAAATCATCCTCGGATTCGTCCTTTTCGCATCCGGGATCGCGGTGGGGTACACCGCGCGGGATCTGCCTGCGATCACCGGAAGTTTGGGGGGCGGCGCCGCGGACGGCGCCAACGCCAAAGACGATCCGTCCTGGGGACCGGCGAACGCCAAGGTGACGTTCGTCGAATTCGCGGATTTCGAATGCCCGTATTGCCGGCAGTGGTATTCCACCGTTTACGAGCAGTTGTATGCCAACTACAGCGGCAAGGTGCGATTCGTATACCGGGATTTCCCGCTTTCCTTCCATGCCAACGCCAAACCGGCCGCGATCGCCGCCAACTGCGCCGGCGCCCAGGGAAAATATTGGGATTATTTCCGACTGTTGTACGGCGATGCGCGCGGCCTCGGCGGGGCGATGTACCAATCCTACGCCCAGGAGATCGGTCTGAATGTATCCACCTTCAACAGCTGCATTGCCGACAATAAAATTGCTAACGAGATCGACCTCGATATGAAGGACGCCGAGCGGCTCGGCGTCAACGGCGTGCCGGCTTTCTTCATCAACAAACGGTTCATTTCCGGGCTTCAGCCGTATGAAACCTTCCGCGATGCCATCGAGGCGGAACTGAACGGGTAGAGGCAACGGTTCCATACGCGTGTTCTCATCAGTACGGAATACGGACTTCATGGATTATTTTGCCTGTTCAAATCCGTGAAATCCGTTTTCTTTTTTCGCGGCATCCATGAATATCATACCGGATCTCCATCAGGACAATACCGATAATCGTAAAGAGAGAATTTTTCGTCCCCGAGAGTCACTCGGATCCCATTCGTCTCGCGCTCGGACGGGCGGGGTTCGGCCGCATCGGCCGCTTCGATCACTGCGCCGCCGAGACCCGCGTCCGGGGGTATTGGCGGCCGCTCGAAGGCGCGCAGCCGCACCGCGGCCGCGCGGGAAAAATTTCTTCCGCTGATGAAGTTAAAGTGGAGTCCGTTTGCCGGGCCGAACGCGCATCCGAGGCGGTAAAACTGATCCGAAGCCTGCATCCGTATGAAGAGCCATTGATAATGGTTGTTCCACTTCTCAACGAGGCAGTGGAAGACGGCACAACCAATATCGCATAACCCCTCCCTTCCCTCCCCGATACGCGGAGGGTGGCTGAAAGCCGGGAGGGGTAAGTGTCCCCTTTTCCCACATTC
The DNA here is from genome assembly GCA_049684495.1 of Anaerolineales bacterium. GTDB lineage: Bacteria > Chloroflexota > Anaerolineae > Anaerolineales > RBG-16-64-43 > JAFGKK01. Next base: position 1,504 of record JBAVFZ010000325.1, read on the forward strand.
CACGATATTCTTATAGATCCTGATCGCATCCCTGCCGCATCCCCGTAGAAAGGGCTTGCTTACTTGATGCCGCAATTCCGGAAAGACGCGTCCATTACCCAAGCGCCGGAAGAAGACGCCGCCGATGTCCGCGCCGCCCGCGATGATCCGCGGGCATTTGCCCGACTCTACGACCGGTACGTCCAGCCGGTATACCGCTACCTTCGCAGCCGGGTGGGCTCCGCGGAGGAAGCCGAGGAACTGACGTCGCAGACATTCCTGGCCGCGATGGAATCCCTGCCGCGCTACGACCACCGCGGATATTTCTCCGCCTGGCTTTTTTCGATCGCGCGCCGCAAGGCGGCGGATTTATTCCGCCGCCGGATAAATGCTCCGCTGGAAGAAGCCGAAGAAATCGCGGCCGAGTCGGACCTTCCCGGCGAGACCGCCCGCGCGGATCAAACTCAAAAACTGGCCCGCCTGATTCGTTCGCTTGTGGAAGAGGAGCGCGAACTGATCCGGCTCCATTTTACGGCCGGCCTCACCTACGCCGAGATGGGCGTTCTGCTTGGCAAAAAGGAAGACGCGGTGAAGAAATCGATGTACCGCCTGCTCGAGCGGCTTCACGGAAGGATGGAGTAAGCCATGAACGAATACATTCCTTCTCCCGAATTCTCAAATCTGATGCAAGCGGCCGCGGCGGCCCCCTCCGCGCCGGAAGCGTTCGTCCACGCGCTGCGGGCCAGGCTGATGGATCCGTCCGCAGCCGTCCGGCCGCGGAACCATCTGCGACGGCGGGTGGTGTGGGCGCTGGTGTTGGGAGCGGTCTTGATGGCGGCGTGCGTGGTCATCGTCGGCCCGCAGAAAGTCGTTTCAACCGTTCAAAAAATCTTCGGCTATGTTCCGGGGATTGGATTCGTTGACTCCGGATCGATCCGCGTGCTGGCCGAACCTGTCACAATTACACGCAATGAGATCACCATAACATTGAGCGAGGTGGTTGCGGATTCGGTCAGAACCATTCTGATCCTGGAAGTGGAGGGCCTTGGGCCTCTCCCCGCCGAACCCAACAAGGAAGGCCGCCCGGCCTGCTATCAAAATGAAATCCTTCGCTTGCCCAGCGGGACCGAGATATGGATGACGGGCGGGGATCACAACCCCTGGGGATCGGGTTATCAAAGCCGCCTTATTTTTGAGGATATGCCGCCGGATGTGAACGAGGCGGAATTGATCGTTCCTTGTATTGGGGGACTCTTATCGGGCAAGGCGCCGGAGACCTGGCGGATCCCCTTCCGCCTTAAGCCCGCTCCGCCGGATCTGACGGTCCTGCCTGTTATGGAAGTAAAGACGCCCAGCGTGGAGATCTCGCCGATGGAAACACCGTCGGCGGACGCCGATGATAAATATGGCATCACACTCGTGCTGGAAAAAACCGTTGCCTTGGAGGACGGCTATTTGCTGCTCGGAAGTCTCCATTGGACCAGTTCCTATTTTGACTTTGGCGGACCGGTCAACCTTTCCGTGACGGACGCCGATGGGAAGGAACTGGCGGCGGAAATGGATTTCTCTTACTCCTTTTCAGACCTGGACCGTACCGAAAAATACAACACCATTCCCTGGGCGATCCGGATACAAGGAAAAGACTTGCTTGCTCCAATTCGGCTAACGGCCGCTTCCGTCGGCCTTACATTGAGAAAACCCATAAAGTTCTCGTTCGATACCGGACCGGATCCCGTCGTCGGACAAAGTTGGCCGATCGGCCAAGAGTTCAACGTGGCGGGATTGCCCGTTCGGGTGCTTTCCGCGAAGTTGATCACCCTTAAGGGAAGAAATGGATTCGAATTTGCGGTCCAAGCTCCCCTCGAATTTCGATTCCTTTATTTCATGTTCGAAAGCAGTTCCGGAATGCGGACCCTCGAGTCTTTGCCTTTGGCGTACCGCAATGCATGGCTTGAAGGTACGATGAACGAAACGGGAGAATTTGTCAGCAGTGTGCAGACGGAAGCGGAGATCATCGGCGGCACCATCGACCTTTCCATTATGAGTGTGGAAGTGGCGGGGCCATGGAGCGTGGAATGGAATCCACCGGCTGCTATGGGGGAATAAGTGGGGATTCGATCGCGAATACTTTAGGTCAGCAGGTTGACTAAAAAATGTAGTTGGAAAGAAGAAGGCACATCAGCGTGTGCCTTCTTCTTCTGAATCTGCTTTCACTTCCTCGCGCACTTGATCGACCGATAATCCCATCCGCATCATGTAATACGCGCCCAAAAGCGTGATCGGCAGCCACAAGGCGGCATGCAGCACGATGGTGTAAGCGGTGGCGATCTCCTTGCCCACCCCGTAAGCCTGCAACGCGGCGACCCCGGCCGCTTCGAAGCTGCCGATGTATCCCGGCGCCGCGGGGATCGAGGTGATAATATTGGCGATCCCGTTCATCAGCATCAGCGCGAAGAAGGAAACGCTGAAGGCGAATCCGTGCATGAGGAACCAGTATTTTCCGACTTCGAACAACCAGATCACGATCGAAGTCACGAGGATCATCAACGCGTCCCGCGGGGAGCGCAGGCAGGCCAGCCCTTCGAGGAATTTCCCGGCGATTCCCTCGGTTTTTAGTCGGATGCGGACGGGCACCAGGTGGGCGATCGACCAGGAGACGACCCGCGCCGTCACGGCGGGGAACATGGCCGCGAGCAGGAATACCATCAGCGCTCCGAAGAAGATCACCGTCCCGACTATCGCGACATCCTGAATGGTTCCGCCTACGCCGGATTCGACGCCGCCCTTCTTCGCGAGTTCCGGCAAATTGACGAAGATGAACAGCATCATCACCACCGCGTCGAAGATCCGCTCGATCAGGACGATCGCGAGCGACGCGCTGATCGAAACGCCCTCTTTTTGTTTGATCACGTACGCGCGCAGGACTTCCCCCATCCGGGCCGGGTAGATGTTGTTGCCCATGTAGCCGATGCAGACGATTGGGAAGAGCGTGCGGGTGGGGACCTTCTTGATTGGCCGCATCATATAATGCAGCCTCCATGCGCGAACCCACACTCCGATAAAATAAGTCGCGATGGCAGGGATCAGCCACAGATACTGCGCGCTGCGCAGGGAATCCCACAGCTTCGCCCAATCCTGCTGGGGGAGCAGGTAGAAGATCAGGAACAGGAGGCTGATGGCGACCCCGACCCAGAACTGCCAGCGCTTCATTCATCTTCTCCGGTGTAGAATCTGGTTTGGATTGTACCATCGGTAAGTTGGGAGGCCCATGACCGAGAAACCCCGTTTGCTGGTCGCCACCACCAATCCCGGCAAGCAGCGCGAGTACCGCGCCCTGCTGCGCGGGGTGCCGGCCGAGATCGTTTTCCCCGACGAACTGGGGATCACGCTCGAAGTCGAAGAAGACGGCGCGACCTTCCGCGAGAACGCGGCCAAGAAGGCGCGCGCGCTGGCGCAGGCGTCAGGCTTGCTCACCGTTGCGGACGATTCCGGGTTGGAGGTGGAGGCGCTCGGCGGCGAACCGGGCGTGCGCTCCGCGCGCTACCCCGGTCCGGGCGCCGATGATCCGAAGCGCAGGGGGTTCCTGCTCGGGAAGTTGCGCCATGTCCCGGCCCCGCGCCGCGCCCGATTCGTATGCGTGATCGCGATCGCCACGCCGGACGGGGCGACCGAATACGCCGAAGGCGAATGCCGCGGGGAGATCACCCTCGCCGAGCGCGGGACGAACGGGTTCGGGTACGATCCGGTCTTCCAGGTGGAGGGCCGGCCGGAAACGATGGCTGAAATTTCCGCCGAGGAGAAAAACAGGATCAGCCACCGGGCGCGCGCCGCGCGGGCGGCGATGCCGATATTGCGGGGTATTCTTTCCGCCGGGGAAATAGAATAGACAGGATTGACAGGATTTTTCAGGATTTACAGGATTATTTTGGGGGTCTAAATCCCTCCCCATTCTGGGGAGGGTGGCCGGAGGCCGGGAGGGGTACGGGCGGACGGCCGTCCGCTCACGCATTTTATTTTTTAAATTGAGCCAGCATTTCACGAATTCGCAACCAAAGATCCGGCGTGGATGCCAATACCGCGGTCAAATACAACACCATCGCCAGGAAAAAATTATGCGCCAGGAGGAATAGGACCGACGAACCCGCGGTATGAACAAGGAATAGCAATCCGACTTCATCGAACAGCTTTTCCCCGCCGAGTTTGCGCCCCAGTGCAAATTCCGCACACGCGGCAATCAGCGCGGCCGCAACCGCCAGCGGCAGATGCGCTACCCATGGCCAGGCCGCGGCGCGGAAAAGAGTCCAGCGCGCCTCGTCGCAAACCACTCCCCAACCCAACGCAATGGAAACCCGGACTGATACCCTGCCCAGAAAGATCCCCAGGATCACCGCCGCCGCGGCGCCGAGGATCCATTCGGTTGCGGTGTGACCGGTCAGCCCGAAATCCCGGGAGGAGATCCATCCGAACATCAAGCCGAAGTACGGCAGCCCGACGCTGTTAATCCACGGCGCCCATTCGGAAAGCTGCGGAACGCGGGATGGCATGCCGGAAAAAGACCGCGCCGGGATTAAGCGGACGGCCAGCGGCAGGATCCACACCGCCAGGGCAAGGATCAGGCCGGGAAGAAAGGGGTTCATGGACATCGGGCTTCAGGCGGATTTTTCGTCGGACGAGGAGAGCTGCAGCGGGATGCGGACCTGGACCCGCGTTCCCTTTCCGGCGGCGGAGAGGATCTGCAGATTCCCGCCGGCCAGTTCGGCGCGTTCGCGCAGGTTAACCAGCCCCAGGCTTGAGCGTTCGGTGTAATGCTTTTCGACCTCGGCCAGGTCGAACCCCACCCCGTCGTCGGCCACCTCGAGGAACAGCGTATCGATCTCGCGGTGCATCCGAATCCAGATATGGGAGGCCTTGGCGTGCTTGCGCGCGTTGCCGATCGCCTCGTCGACCAGGTTGAATAGCACCCCCTGGCGGTTGATATCGAGTTTGTCGGCGGAGGTCGGCTCCACGTCGAGGAGAATATCCTGGTTGTAGGTGTCGCGGGTTTTTTCCGCCAGCTGGCGGAGCGCGCCGGCCAACCCCTGGGTTTCCAGCACGAGCGGGCGCAGGGTGAAGAGCATGTGCCGCATTTCCTTCGTCGCGCGGCGGGCAAGTTCCTCGATTTCATATAGTTCTTCGCTGGTGGTTTCCGGCTTGCGCTGCAGCAGGCGGCGCGCGTAATTCACGCGCATGGCGATCGCCGCGGTGGATTGGATCGGGCCGTCGTGCAAATCGCTGGCCAGCTTCTTGCGCGCCGCTTCCTCCACTTCCACCAGCTTGTCGCGTTCTTCGCGCAGCGCCTGGAAGAGTTCCGCGTTGCGTAAAGTGGAGGCCGTTTGTTTGGTCAGGCCCTCGACCAGTTCGAGGAAGTCGCCCTCGAGGAAGTTGGGATTCGGATGCGCGAACAGCAGCGCGCCGCGGACTTCGTCATCCACAACCATCGGCAGCAGGATCCCCGCATGGCAGGCGTGCAGCGTGACCACCTGCGAGAGTTCGGGATCCTGCCCGGGGGAATCCACGCGGGTGGGCATGCGCGAGCGCAGGATGCGCGAGAGCCCGCCGCCCTCGCCGGGGAATGTGGCGCGCAGATCGGCGCGGGTCAGCCGGCGGGCGGTGGCGATGAAGAACCCGGTTTGATCGCGCAAAAGGGCCATGCTGATCAGCCGACCGGTGCTGCCCTTTTCGCCGCCGCCCTCGGACGCCAGGTCGAGCGCGGTGTCGAGGATGCGCAACGGTTCGAGGCTGCCCGTGATCGCGCTGGCCATGCGGTATACCGAACGCACCAGGGTTTTCAGCCGGTCCAGTTCCTGATTGAAGGCTTCGTCGCGCTTGCGGCGCGCCACCATCATCCGGAAATCCAACCGGCCGGCAAGATTCCCCGCGCCGCCGGCGATGATCATCAACGGGATGCTCTCTACCAGCGCGAGGATCGCCGGCGTGGCGCTCGGTTCGGGCAGGAGCAGGATGATCTGAATGACCGCGAGCAGGCAGCCGGTAAGCACGCCCCAGATCGCGCCGAAGAAGATCGAGAAGGTCGCCGTCGGGAGCAGACCGATCCAGAAGATGGCGCCGACCGATCCGCCGTTTTGCAGGTAGACGGGCAGGATGAGCAGCGCGTCGAGAACCGCGATGCCGGCCCAGGCGATCTTCGGCAGGCGCAGATTAATGTAGCTGGAGATGCTGAGTCCGAGCTGCAGGAGGAAAAGGCAGATCAGCGCGAAAAGCGAGGTCAGGGGCAGGGGGGCGGTCAGCGGCGCGAGGATCGCCAGCGCGACCAGCATCGCCCAACGCAGGGTGATGGTGGTGCGTTCCAGCGATTCCGACGCCTCCGGACTTCTCATGGATTAATCATATCCTCTCTCCCCGCCTTTGCCAACCCTGGCCCGGCGCGCGGAGAGATATGCTATAATCCCGTTGCCCCGGCCGCAAAGGACGGGGCATCTTGTGCCATACGGCACGTCTCCCCATGTCTCATCTCAAATATCTCGAACTCCACGGATATAAAACATTCGCCTCCAAGACCCGATTTGAATTCGCGGAGGGCATCACCGCGATCGTCGGCCCCAACGGAAGCGGCAAATCCAACATCGCGGATTCCATCCGCTGGGTGCTGGGAGAGCAGGCCTATGGCCTGTTGCGCGGCAAGAAAACCGAGGACATGATCTTTTCCGGGAGCGAACAGCGGCCGCGGGCAGGCATGGCTTCGGCGCTGATCACTTTCGACAACTCCGACGGCGGGCTGCCGATCGAATTTACCGAGGTGTCGATCGGCCGCAGCGCCTACCGCGACGGGTCGAACGAATATTTCCTCAACGATGCCCGCGTGCGCCTCAAGGATATCGACGAATTGCTGGCGCGCTGCGGCCTTTCCGAACGCACCTATACGATCATCGGCCAGGGGCTGGTGGACAGCGCGCTATCCCTCAAGCCGGAGGAACGCCGGCGGCTGTTTGAGGAAGCGGCGGGAATCGGGCTGTTCCGCTCGCGGCGCGAGGAATCCCTGCGCCGGCTGGATACCACCAAGCGGAATCTCGAACGCGTGCTCGACATCCTGGCCGAGCTGCAGCCGCGCGTGGAAAGCCTCCGCCGCCAGGCCAAGCGCGCCTCGGAATTCGACACCGTCCGCGGCGAACTGAAGGACGTCCTCCTGCAATGGCATGGCTACCACTGGCGCCTCTCCCAGGAGGAAGTGGGATCGGCGCGGACCGCGGCCGAAGCGGCCGAAAAAGCGCTCGCGGCGCTGCAGGAGGCGCAGGAAAAATCGGACAGCCGTTTCGCCAGCGTGCGCACCACGCTCGGCGCGCTGCGCGCCCAGTTGAATTCCTGGCACCGGCAGGCTTCCGAGCTGCACCGGACGCGCGAGGCGCTCAGCCGGGAGCTGGCGGTGAACGAGGAACGGCTGCGGCAGCTCGAGCGCTCGCAGACGGAGGCCGCAACGGCGCTTGCCGGCGCGGAAGCGGAAAAGGCCGCGCTCGAAGAGCGCGCCGCGGAGCATGGCCGCGAACTGGAACGGATCCGCGCCGAGCGCGAGGAGATCCTTGCCCAATTGGCGCGCGCGGAAAGCGCGCGGGAAACCCTCGCGGCCGAACGCCGGTCCCGCGAAGAGAAGCAGCAGGCGCTGCAGGCCGAAGTGCAGGAGATGGATTCCCGGCGGATGCTCGGCGAGGCACGCGCCTCGCAATTGGCCATGCGCCGTGAAGAACTGGCGCAGCGCGAGGAAGGCGTGGCCCAGGCGCACGGCCTGGCCCGCACCGCGGCCGAAACCTTCGCCGCGAAAAGCGAAGCCTCGACGAAAGCCTGGGAAGCGGAACGGGAGAAACTCGAGCAGGCCCGCGCCGAACAGGCCCGCGCCGCGGAAGCCGTCTCCACCCTGCAGGCCGAAGCCGAAAAGGTGCGCCAGGCGCTTTCCCAAAAACGCGAGGAAGAGATCCGGCTGCGCACCCGCAGCGATGTGCTGGCCCAGGCCGAAAAGGAACTGCTGGGCTACGGCGGCGGGTTGCGCCACCTGGTCGGCCGCTCGCAGCAGGGGGCGCTGCGCGGCGTGCTCGGCGCCTTTGCCGCGCAGCTCGAGGTGAAGGCGGATTACGAAGCGGCGATCGCCGCCGCGCTCGGTGAATTTCAGGATTCGGTCCTGTTGCAGGAACTGGATTCACTCGAAGGGGCGCTCGAATCCCTGGCGGGAACCGCGGCCGGCCGCACCGGATTGCTGGCGCTGCCCGGCCTCATCCCGCCCGAGCCGATCGCCCTGCCGGCGGATTCGGAGATCATCGGCCGGGCCAGCGAATTGGTGCGCGCACCCGCCGCGTTGCGCCCGGCATTGGATTCACTGCTGGTGAACGTGGTGGTCGTGCGCTCCCGCAGCGCGGCCCGGATTCTCGCCGCCCAGCTTCCGCCGCACGCCAAGGTGGTCACCCTCGCCGGCGAAGTGTTCCATCCCGCCGGGCCGGTTGTGGCCGGGCGCGGCGAAGGCTCTTCGACCCTTTCCCGGGCGCGCGAAATCCGCGAACTCGAACAGGCGCTGGCCACGGCGCACAACGCTTCCGCGCGCGCCGAAGCCGAACTGGCCGGAGCCGAAGAAAACTACCGCGCCGCCGTCGGGCGCGCGGAGGAAAACGCCAAAGCCATGGCCGATGCGCAGCAGGCCGAACAGGATTCCCGGCTGCGGCTCGAAGATGCGCGCAATGCGCAGACAGCCAAGGAAGAAGAAGTGCGCTGGCAGGAAGTCCGCCGGGCGGAGATCGAAACCGAGCGCCGCGCCATCGCCGAAGAAGAAGCGCGCCTGGCCGGGGAGATGGATGCGTTGCGCTCGAAGATCGCCGGCGCGCGCGAAACGCTCCGCGGCGGGGCGGCGCTTTCCGAACCGGAAGAATCCGCCGAGGCGGGGAGCGACATTCCCCACTGGCAGACCAAACTCGCGCTCACCGACCAGGCGATGCGCGCGCTGGAAGCCCGGCGTTCCGACGTCGAAGAGACGCTCGGACGGGCGGACCGCGGCGTCGAGGAACGGCAGGAGCGCATCCGGACGCTGGAAGAAGAACGGGCCGCGCTGGAAAACTCGCTGCGATCGCTGCGCGAGGAAGAAGCCCGGCTTTCCGTCTCGATCCACGAGACCCAGGTCCAGATCGAGCCGGCGGAAAAACAGCTGGCGGAAGCCGAAGCCGAGCAGGGCGCGCTTGAGGAAAGCGAAACCGACGGCCGGCAGAAACTGCATTCGGCCGAACGGCTCTATACCCAGGCGCAGGTGGATCTGGCGCGGCGGCAGGAGGAAGTCGAAGGCCTGCGCCGGCGGATCGAGGATGATTTCGGCCTGGTCGAATTCGAATACACCACCGATACAACCGGCCCCAATCCGCTGCCGCTGGCGGATCTGGTCGAGCGGCTCCCGCACGTGGCGGAGATTACTCCGGAGATCGAGGATCTGGTCAACCGGCGGCGCGGGCAGTTGCGGCGGATGGGGGCGATCAATCCGGAAGCTGTCCGCGAATACGCGGAAGTCAAGGAACGCTTCGAATTCCTCAGCGCCCAGGTTCTGGATCTGCAGAAGGCGGAAGTACAGCTGCGCGAGGTCATCGCCGAACTGGATACGATGATGCAGAACGCCTTCCAGAAAACATTCGCCGCCGTGGCGGAGGAGTTTCCGAAGATTTTCGTCCGGCTGTTCGGGGGCGGATCCGCCAAGCTCGCCCTGACCGATGCGGGCGACGGCAGCGGTGAAGGCATCGACATCACCGCCAAACTGCCCGGCAAGCGGTCGCAGGGGCTGGCGCTGCTTTCCGGGGGCGAACGCAGCCTGACCGCCGTCGCGCTGATCTTCTCACTGTTAAAAGTTTCCCCGACCCCGTTTTGCGTCCTGGACGAAGTGGATGCGATGCTCGACGAATCCAACGTCGGGCGGTTCCGCGACCTGCTGCTGGAGCTCAGCCACCAGACCCAATTCATCATTGTCACCCACAACCGCAACACCGTGCAGGCGGCGCAGGTGATCTACGGCGTGTCGATGGGTTCCGATTCCGCATCGACCGTGATCAGCCTTAAATTGGACGAATTCGCCGCCCAGGCGCCCGACGAATAATCCCCATATTAAAATCCAAGACATATAGCCACAAAGGACATAAAAAACAGTTTTGAGCCTGTTGCATGAGTTAAGCAAATTTCGGGAATCACCGTAAAACCAGCGAGTCCTTTTGGTCGAATTGGTGTTTTACATAGCAGCCCTCATTATATTCCGTCAAC
>JBAVFZ010000326.1:0-4710 GCA_049684495.1 Anaerolineales bacterium
GCGGATTGGCGCAGGCGGTCATCCTGGACCGGCTGGCGCCGGGCTGGAGGACGAGAATTCTGACGGAAAATGTGTGGTTGGAGGATTTGTTGAAAGATGCGGTTCAGGGGTAGGGCAGGCCGACGTAGTAAGGGGTTATCCAAAAAGAGCAATTGAACAACCAAATGCTCGTGATGCCCGCGCCTGCCCTCGCATAGCATCCCGGCGCGCGTCTGGTTCATGCGCTGGGTGAACGCGAAGCGAGGGTGTACTTGGCGGGCATCCATCTCTACAAAACCCCTGGATTCCCGCTAAGAACACGCGGGAATGACGACCCAACAACGGCAAATCATTATCCCCGGGAAATCCTTTTTTCGGCTTTTTGGAAAGCCCCTAACGCCATGGGGTAACGGTCATTTCTTCCCGGTCTCAGCCGGCGGCGCGGCTTCCGACCCCTTCTCCTCCGGCATATGGATCGTTCCTTTTAAGAATCCGCCTTCTTCGGTCGAGAGGTTGGACGTGGTGACGTCGCCGTAAACCCGCCCGGTCCGCAGGACCTGGACCTTTTCGGCAAATACGTTTGCCTGCAGAGTCCCGCCAACGACGAGCGAAGGGGCTTTGATTTCCTCCGAGACGACCTTTCCCGCTTCGCCGACGACCAGCGGGCCTTCGATATCGATTTTCCCCTCGAACACGCCCTCGATCCGGACGCCGCCCTTGCCGGTAAGCACTCCCTGGATGGAAATGCCGGGTCCGAGCACGGTTTCAATCTTGCCGGTTGTACGCAGAACTTCGGGCAGGGGGGAAGAGTCTTTTTTCTGAAACATGAGTACTCCTGGTTTGTGTTTAGGATGCTGAAATTTATCCACGGAGGACACGGAGAGCAAGGAGGCAATCGTCATTCCGGCGTGTTCTAAGCCGGAATTCATGAGGTGTCCATACACAATACTTCGAAACAACACTGGACCCCGGCTTGTCATCCCGGCGTGTTCCTGGCCGGGACGGGGTGACGTCTTGCTTTTTTCTCCGTACCCCTCCGGGTTCTCCGTGGATTCAATATCTATGGCGCGTTCCGACTCCGGATGTCGATCGCGGCGGGCAAGCCGCCGGCGCCGCGGGCGGCCAGGACGGCTTTCACGATGGCGCGGGAGAACGCTTCCGCGGCGTACGCCCCGACCAGGCTAACGTTCGCCTTGCGGGCGCCGGTGGAAAGCGCGAAGATGGTATCCCCGTCGAGCATCGTATGCGCGGGGCGGACCGCCCGAGCCAGGCCGTCCTGCGCCATTTGCGCCATTTTATTGGCTTCTTCCTTGGTGAGCAGCGCGTTGGTGGCGACCACGCCGATAACCGTGTTTCCGCCCTCGGCCACTCCGAGGATCAAACGGCCGGCGTGGGTGCTCATCACCGCGAGCGTATCGGCGAACCGGTCCTGCCCGCCGATGCGCAAGGGTCCGGTCCCGACCGGCCGCGCGCCGGCGAGGATCTCGCCGTTCTCGGGATCGACCACGTCGCCGAAGGCATTCACGGCCGCCAGCGCGCCCACCATGATCCCCCCGCCGCAATCGATGCTCGCACTCCCGATCCCGCTCTTGACGGAGCCCGCTTTACCGAAGATCTTGCCGACCGTGCACCCCGTTCCCGCGCCGGTGTTGCCTTCCGCCGGCGGCGCCGTGGATGCCTGGACGCAAGCCCGGTACCCCATTTCGGAATCCGGCCGGATTTTCGATGAGCCGATCGCCAGATCGAACAGGATGGCCGACGCCACAATCGGCACCTTCACCACGCCGGTCGAGAAGCCGACTTTCTTTTCCTCGAGATACCGCATCGCACCCGAAGCCGCATCGAGCCCGAAGGCCGATCCGCCGGAGAGCATCACCGCATGAATTTTTTGCACCAGGTGCATCGGGCGCAGCGCGTCCGTTTCGCGCGTCCCGGGCGCGCCGCCGCGCTGGTCCACCCCGGCGACCGCGCCCTTCAGGCACAGCACCACCGTGCATCCGGTGAGGGCGGTTTCTTCCTGGGCCTGCCCGACGAGGATTCCCGGAACATCCGTTATGGAATCATTCAATTTGCCCATGGTCCCTTCACCTGTCACTCCGAGGCCCGAGAGGGCCGAGGAGTCGCGAGATCGGATGAACCACCAGTGATTGCATCAAGAGCAGATGCTTCGCTACGCTCAGCATGACTTAAAAATCCTGTCTACTTATTATTCCTTTTCTCCAACAACGCAGCCAGTCGCCCGATGACCGCCTCGGCGACAATCGATTTTTCCATCAGCGGCAGGGATTCCGCCGGATCGTCGGTGGAGAATAGCGTTACCCGGTTGGTCTCGGTTTCGAAACCGGAATCGGCCCGGCCGACCTCGTTGGCCACGATCAGATCCAAACCCTTCGCCTTCAGTTTCTTCTTTGCGTTGGCTTCCAAATCTTCCGTCTCGGCGGAAAAACCGATCGTCACGACCGGGCATCCCGATTTGGTTTTGGCTTCCGAAACGGCAGTCAGTATATCCGAAGTGCGTTCCAGGCGGATCGAATCGGGGGCGGCGCTCTTTTTCAGCTTGCGCGGGGCCGGGTCGGCAGGGCGAAAATCCGCGACGGCGGCGGCCATGATGAGCGCATCCGAACCGGCCGCCGCGGCCAATACCGCGGCGCGCATTTCCTCCGCCGTTCGCACGTCGATCCGCTTCGCGCCGTACGGGGATGCGAGCGCCACCGGCCCGGCGATCAAGGTCACATCGGCGCCCTCGTCCAAGGCCGCCTGAGCGATGGCGAATCCTTGTTTCCCTGAAGAGCGGTTGGCGAGCATGCGCACCGGATCGAGCGGCTCCTGTGTTCCGCCGGCGGTGACGACCACTTTGCGGCCGCGCAGGCGCCCGCCGCGGGAAAGCAGGTGGCGGACCCGGTTAAGGATCTCGGCCGGCTCGGTCATCCGCCCAATGGCGGAGAGCCCCGAGGCCAAGTGTCCTTCCTCCGGCCCGACGACGATCGCTCCGCGGGAGATCAGCTTTTGCAGATTTTCCTGATTGGGGATGGATGCGAACATGCCGCCGTCCATCGCCGGAGCGATCATCAGCGGGCAGCGGGCCGAGAGCGCGGTGAGCGAGAGGAGATTGTCGGCCAGCCCGAGGGCGAACTTGGCGATCGTGTTGGCGGTGACCGGCGCCACCAGCAGAAGGTCCGCCGGGCGGCCGAGGTTCACATGCAGCACATGCGCTTCGGCGCCCCACAATTCGAAATCCGTGTGGGCCGTGCGGCCGGTGACGGATTGGAAGCTGAGCGGGGAAACGAACCGGATGGCGGCTTCCGTCAGCAGGACGTCCACCTCGGCGCCGGCCTGGGCCAGCTTGCTCGCCAGGTCGACCGCCTTGTAGACGGCGACGGATCCGGTCACTCCGAGCAGAATGCGTTTGCCTTGAATGGGATTCATTGGTTCATCTCGTAGATCATGCGCAGGCCGTCGAGGGTCAGCCACGGGGCGAGGATTTCGATCACCTTGGTTTCGCGCGCGATCAGGTCCACTTCGCCGCCGGTGCCAATGACCTTCATCTCCGGCCCGAGCTCCTGGCGGAAGCGGCCGACCATGCCCTCCACCAGCCCGACGTAGCCGAACAGCAGCCCGGATTGTATCGCGTGGACGGTATTGCGGCCGATCGCGGCCGGCGGCTTGGCGATATCCACGCGCGGGAGTTTGGCGGTCCGCTGAAAGAGGGCCTGGGCGGCGACCCCGATCCCGGGCGCGATCGCGCCGCCCAGGTATTCGCCCTCCGCGGAGAGCGCATCGAAGGTGGTGGCGGTCCCGAAATCCACGATGCAGGCCGGCCCGCCGTAGAGGCGGTAAGCCGCGGCGGCATCGACGATCCGGTCGGCGCCGACCGCGCGCGGATCCTCGTAGCGGATCTTGACCCCGGTGCGCACGCCGGCGTCGATCACCAGCGGATTGGATTTGAGGTAGGTGCGGCAGGTTTCGATCCAGCGCCCGGTCAGCGGCGGAACGACCGAAGCCATCGCCACGCCGTGGATATCGGCCGGGGATTTCCCGGCCAGGGCGAGTAAGCCCGTCACCTGCAGGCCGAATTCGTCCGGCATGCGTTCGTGTTCGGTCGAGAGCCGCCAGCGCGGGCCGAGCGCGGCGCCCTCGTACAGGCCCAGGGTGATGTTGGTGTTTCCGATATCAATGCACAGCAGCATGGCGCACCTCGCGAATCTTATTTTCTTCATCCACCAGGACGATCTCCGGGTTCCAGGAGGATGGGAGCGGTTCCTCGACCTGCCCGTAGGCCATGATGATGATCTTATCCCCGACCTCGACCGCCCGTGCCGCGGCCCCGTTCATGCAGATCACGCCCGATCCCGCCGGGCCGGTCATCACGTACGTTTCCAGCCGCGCGCCGTTGGTCACATCGGCGATGTGGACCAGTTCATAATCCGCGAGGGAAGCCGCGCGCATCAGATCCGAGTCGATCGTGATGCTGCCTTCGTAGCCGGCATCCGCGTCGGTGACCGTCGCGCGGTGGATTTTGGAGCGGAGTAAAGTGCGTTTCATTTGGTTAAAGTCCTTTCCTTCCTCACCCCCCTTCCCCCTCTCCTGGCATACCCCCACTCGCGAATTCTTCGCATCGGAAATTCGCCGATGCTCATCGCTCGGGGGGCAGGCGCCAGGAGAGGGGGAAGGGAGGTGAGGATTTGTTTTCGATCGTCGATGGTCGATCGTCGATGGTCATCCCTTCACCCC
>JBAVFZ010000327.1:0-2909 GCA_049684495.1 Anaerolineales bacterium
TCTGAAACCAACCTTGAAGAAACGAATGAAGTTGAACCAATTCTCTTTCCGGATATTCTACTACCGCCGCCCAAAAAAACCTTTAAAATATCACCCTTCCTTTTTCCCAAAAAGACACCGGATCATGATAAGATAATCGGACCCATAGCGACACGGAAATAAAAATGCCACTCATACACATCAAGGACTTGTCCAAGCATTTTAAAATCCTCAACCGCCACGAGGGATTAAAAGGCGCCGTGCGCGACCTGTTCTCCGGCGACTATCGCACCGTCAAGGCGGTGGATGGAATCTCCTTCGACATCGAGGCGGGTGAGATCGTCGGCTATATCGGCCCAAACGGCGCCGGCAAGTCGACCACCATCAAGATGATGACCGGCATTCTCAAGCCGAGCGGCGGCATGCTTCAGGTCAACGGGCTCGTTCCGTACGACAACCGCATGCGCCAGGCGATGATCATGGGGGTAGTCTTCGGCCAGCGCACCCAATTGTGGTGGGACCTGCCGGTGATCGAATCCTTCAAGATCCTCAAGGAGATCTACAAGGTCGACCAGAAGATGTTCGACGAGCACCTGGGAATGTTCAACGAACTCGTGGGCTTGAAGGCGCTGTATACCCAGCAGGTGCGGACTCTTTCCCTGGGTCAGCGGATGCTGTGCGATATCACCGCCTCCTTCCTGCACAATCCGCAGATCGTATTCCTCGACGAACCGACCATCGGCCTGGATGTTTCGATTAAAGCCAAGATCCGCGCGCTGATCCTGGAGTTGAACCGCACCCGCAATACCACGATCATCCTGACCACGCACGATCTGGGCGACGTCGAGGCGCTTTGCCGGCGGATCATCATCATCGACAAGGGCAAAAGCCTGTACGACGGCGAAATCCGGAAGGTCACCGCGCTCTTCGGGGCCTACCGGACTCTGAAATTGCAGATTGGGGATTACACCGACGCCACGCTGGCCGCCTTGCAGGAGCGCCTCAACGGGCGTTTTGGGGCGGAGAACGGCATCACCATCTGCCAGACCGAGGATTTCTGGACCGACGTCACCATCGACCAGGCGCGGACGGCACTCGCCGACGTGCTGGCGTTTGTCATGTCGAATTTCCCGGTGACGGACGTCCGGATCGTGGAAATCACGATGGAAAACGTGGTCCGCAAAGTCTACGATGGAGCGCTGCGATGAGGAGGTATCTCGCCTTTTTGCGCGGCGCAATCATGGTGGGGGTGGTGTACCGCCTGGGATTTCTGTTCACGATCCTCGGCAACATCATCTACATGATCATCGCGTACTTTCTCTGGCGCAGCATTTACGCCGGACGGGAAACCCTCAACGGGCTGACCTTCGACCAGGCGCTGCTGTATGTCGCGCTCGGCAGCACGATCTTCATCCTGCTTAAAACCTACACGGATTGGGGCATGGCGCAGGAGATCCGCGACGGGACAATCTCCGTCTATCTCACCAAGCCGATCGATTACCAGCTTTACAACCTCTTCACCACCATCGGCTTTGCGTCGACGAGCATTGTGACCGTCACGCTGCCGACCGTGATCATGCTGGTCTTCGTGTTCCGGATCCACTTCGCCCTCGGCGCGGGATACCTGTTCTTCCCGGTCAGCCTGATCCTGGCGTTCATCATCAATTTCAACTTGGATTATGCCGTCGGCCTGAGCGCGTTCTACACCGAATCCATCTGGGGCATCAGCACCACCAAGGAGATCATCGTGTCCGTCCTTTCGGGGGCGCTTCTGCCGCTGCAATTCTTTCCCGCGGCGATCCAACAGATCCTGATGGTGCTTCCCTTCCAGGCCATGTTCTTCACGCCGTTGATGATGGTGACCAAGCCGGATCAGGATGCGGGGGTGTTCCTGAGGATGCTTGCCGTGCAAGCCCTGTGGGCCGGAGTAACATACGTCTCCAGCCGGCTACTCTACAACCAGGCGATAAAAGTCCTGCGCGTGGCGGGAGGGTAGGGCATGCTCTCTCTCGGCGAATACATTCGCTTGTATTTCAAGATCGAGGCCCAGTACATCAAAGGCCAAATGCAATACCGCGCGGACTTCCTGATCAGCTCGATCGGGATGTTCTTCAGCAGCCTGGCCACGCTCAGCGTGTTTGTGGTGCTGTTCAACTCGATCCCCAGCCTGGCCGGCTGGAGCCTGATGGAAATGGTATTTATCTACGCCTTTTACATGATCGCCATTTCACCGATGCAAATCCTGTTCGACGCCATCTGGTGGATCCGCTACAAGGTGCAATCGGGGGAGTTCGTGAAGTATTATTTCCGGCCCATGAACATGATGTTTTATTACATGTCGGAACGGTTCGATATCAAAGGGCTGACCCAGCTGGCGGCGGGGATCATCTTGCTGGTTTATTCATCGATCCAGCTGGGATTGGCTTGGTCCGTCGGGAAAGTGCTGATCCTGCTGATCGCCTTTTTCAGCGCCTCGTTGGTGCTGATCTCGATCGCCGTGATGGCGGGTTCCTCCGCCTTTTGGCTGGTTAATTCCTACCCGGTGCTGGCGCTGGCGTGGAAGGTGCGCGAATTCGCCCCGTATCCGATGAGTATTTTCGACGGCGTCTTCCGGTTCGCCTTCACCTTCATCCTGCCGATCGGCTTCATCGCCTTTTATCCCGCGCAGTTTTTCCTGCGTCCGGAGGAGATTTCTCCGTTGTTCTACCTGACCCCGGTCGTCGGGATCGGCCTGTTCGCGCTGACCTACAAGGTGTGGACGCTGGGCGTGAACAGCTATACCGGGACCGGATCCTAGGCAGTTAATCAATTTAAAAATTCTTCTATTTCCAATAACACACTATTGGAATTCAAGGCTTTCGGTAATACTACAAAGACACCAAGACACCAAGATAAAAAGGAAGAACTTCATTTCTTAGTGTCTTGGTGTC
>JBAVFZ010000328.1:0-1977 GCA_049684495.1 Anaerolineales bacterium
CCCCGTGGGCGTAGGCCATGTATTCGTTGGGGTAATCGTAGTTGACGTAAGTGGCGAAGTACGCCGTGCGCGCGGTAAGTAATCCGAGAACGACGAACGCGACCAGCACCACGTTGCGGATGCCCCGGGTGACACCGGCGGGGATCTCAAATTTCCACTGCCGGAACTGGAACAGCTCCCCCAGGGACCTGGTATCCAGAAGGTACCCCACCGCCCAGGCGGCGGCCAGGATCATCGGCGCGGAAATCAGCATCGTCTGCTGCGGCATCTTTTCGCCGGCATAGGAGAAGATCGCCAGGCTGAAGAGCGCCCAGAACAGGAAGAGCGGGATGGCCGGGACCGGCGGACGCTGATCGTCATCGCGGACGGCGGGCTGGAATGGGGTGCCGGGCGCCGCGGCCCACAACCGGCGCCGCAGGGCGATGAAGAAGGCGATCACGGCGCCGATCGCCGGGAGGTATTCATAGATCGGGATCTGGACGAACAGGTAATAGAACCACGGCTGGCTGCCGCGGCTCTCTCCGTGTTGTACCATCCAGTATCCGAGGAAGCGGATCAGGCCGTCGAACAAGCCGCCGACCGTGGTCAGTACGGTGGTGAAGAACAGCACGAATATCCCGAAGAAGACCAGGGCCAGCTTCCACCATTCTCTGGGTTTCCACCAAAAGCCGATCGCGATCGCGGCGATCGTCGGCACCAGGATGTAGGGAAGCGCGGTTGCCAGCATCGCCGCGTAGGGCTGCTGGAGGTCCAGCAGCGTGCGCAGGTCCGACGCGTAGGAGAAATTCATGTCGATCGGCGCCGTTACGCCGAAGAGACTTCCGACGGTGATCATCCAGACGGCAGCGGTAAGCGGAAGGACCAACGTTCCGAGCAGGACGATCAGGTCGAAGGATCGCTCCCCGCGGACGACGGCGCCGGAATCCTGCATCAGCAGCACGATGCCGACGACGGCGATCACCAAGCCGAAGAGTCCGACCACGATCGACGGCAGGAAGACGATCGGATCGGGATTCTTTTCAAATACTGCGCCGGCTGACCTCCACATGAACGCGGTGATGCCGAGCAGCACCGCGGCCGCGCCCATACTGGCAAACAGGCGGATCTTGGTCAGTTGTTTGATGTCCGGCCGGAGCCCGAAGCGGACGAGGAAGAATCCAACGAGGAAAATCATCTCTCCGCCGGCGTAGATGAACCCGGTGGCCTTGTCGGTGAAGTGCAGCGCGTTAACGACCGTGAAGAGGACCAGCGTGCCCCACTCGCCCTTTTCGAGGTAGCGCAGGATGGCGTACATCGTAAGCAGCGCCCAGACGACGATAAAGGCTTCGTTGCGCTGGTACCGTCCGTAATACAGCATGTAGGGCGAGATAAGGAACAGCACGCCCGCGATCAGCGCCCCGTTGCGCCCGAGGTAGCGGCGGAACAGGAACAGCGCGATCGCGACGGTGGCGATGCTGAACAGCGCGGCCGGCAGGCGCGCGGTGAAGTCGTTATCGCCGAGGGTCACGAACGCCAGCGCGATCAGGTGCATCTGCAGCGGGCCGTGGGTCATCGGGTCGAACCGGAATTGGGCGCCCTGCGAGAAATCGTACGAGGGCACGAAGTGGTTCACTTCGTCGTGGCTGGCCACCCGGTCCCCCAATCCGTACAGCCGGGTGATCACAGCCAGGATCAGGAGGGTCACCGCCAGCAGGTTTTCCAGGTTCCACGGGAACAGCTTGCGGATATCCTGATCGAGGTTGCGCCAGGGCGGGGTGGTGGTTTCGATTCTCTCGGCCGGTTGGTCGGTCATATGTATGATCTCCAAAAGGGCGGACGGTTTGGATTTAATTTTACCAATTGTATCCTATACCCGAATCCGACAACGGCGCGGCGGATTGCCGGAATGGGCAAGAATCCAAATCCCGTGTGAATTTTGTGTGCAATCCAAACAACGCGGCACTGGTGTAGTTGATAGATGGTCGAGCAGGCTGCCGA
>JBAVFZ010000329.1:0-4750 GCA_049684495.1 Anaerolineales bacterium
CGAGGAACTCCGGCTCGCGCATCATAAGCTCGAGGAATACACCGCCCGGGCGGAGACACTGGCCGCCGCCCGCGAACGCGACCGGATCATCCGGGAGTTGCACGATTCAGTCGGACAGAAGATCTTCGCCATTCAACTCGCGACCGAATCCACAATGCTCCTGCTGGAAAAGGATCCCGTGCGAGTTGCTCCCCAGCTCGACCTGCTGCAGGAACAGACCCAATCCGCGTTGAAGCAGATGCGGCACTTGATTGAAGAATGGAATCCGCGTAAATTGGCGGTCGAGTAGCCCCAGAAGAGTGTCTCGAGACCCCCTTTGAGATGCATGTCGCTCCCGGTCTCGATCCGGCGGAAAACCACCGCCTCATTGACCGATCATCCTCCTCATCCTCCCGGTTAACCCCTCTCCATCTCCAGTCTGATCATCAAAATCAACCCTCCTCTGTAGCTAGGATTCCATCCCTCCGCCGATGTGCTTCGGCGTTCCCCGTTGTATTCTTCGCGTGTATTCGCATCCCTTTCGAATCCGAAGCTCATGAGAAGAAAACCGAATGGACTCCGAAAAAATTCGAGTTTTGATCGTGGATGACAACCCCCGGGTCCGGGAGAACTTGGCCGCCGTGCTTGTACTGGCGGGCCAAAGCACAGGAGTGCGGATCGAGCTCGCCGGCCAGGCGGAAGACGGACGTGAAGGAATAGAACTCGCCCGGGCGCTGCAACCGGACGTGGTCCTGATGGACCTGGAAATGCCCCTCCTCGACGGCTTCGAAGCGACGCGCCAAATCAAGGCCCTGGTTCCCGCACCGCGGGTGGTCATCCTGAGCGTCCACACCGGAACCGGTGAGAGGGAATACGCTCGGAAAGCCGGTGCCGACGGTTTCGTCGTCAAGGGCGCTCCCTGCCAAATCCTGTTGCTTGCCATCCTGGAAAAGGATGGATCCACCCATCCGAACGATTTCACCAAAGGAGAAAAACCATGAACACCAAGAATCTGTGGATTGCCGCCGCAAGCGGCGCGGTCGTGACGACGCTGGTCGTCAACGTGCCGGTCGTTGCCTTCGTGAACGTTCTGATGTGCGTGGGCTTCTGGGGGAGCGCGGTCTTCGCCGTATGGCTGTACCGCCGCCGGAACGGGACACTGACCGTCGGCCAGGGAATTGCCCTCGGGGCGCTCACCGGATTGCTCGCCGGAGCCCTCGGCTTCTCCATCAGCTTCCTCGGCCTGGCCGGGCTGCAGGGAATTGTGAACGAGATCAAGCTCTTTGCCGGCGCGGAGAATGCCGGAACCCTCGACTTTACCCTCGGGGAGGCCATCGCCTTCAATATCTCCGGAGTGATGTTCAATATCCTTTTCGGGACAATCGGCGGGATAATCGGCGGGGCGGTTTTCCGGACCGATCGTTTGCCGAGCATGCAGGCCGCCGTCGAGCGGGCCTGAGGAAATCAGCGGTCGAGTCGAGCGGATCGGGCCCCCGGTTGATACACGATAGTTCCGATACGCTCCCCTCGACCTTTTTTTTCCAAAACACGGGAGGTGTGAAATGAAAAACGCACAAGCATCCACAGGCAAAACCGTTTCAAATTCCTTGAGCCGGCTGAAGCGCGCGATCCGCATCGTGTTGGGGGTTGCCGGATGGGCGTTGTTACTGTCCACAACCCTTTTCACGGGATATGCGGCCTTCTGGCTGCTGTTCACGGCAGGAAGGCTCGGCGAAGTGCAAATGGACCAAATTCTCCCGATCCTCCTGGTGACACTCGTGATCACCGCCGTCCTCGCCGTGCTGGTCGCCCGGTTTTTTGCCTCCGCGCGCACGGTGGGTTTGGCGATCCTCTCCGTTCTGGCGCTGCTAGCGATCGGGGGAGGGATCTGGACCCAGGCTTATCCGGACGATGCGCTTTTTTGGGCCCGGCAGCTGGCCTGGGGTGACTCGTCCCTGACCGATTATGAGCGGTTCGCGGAGCGCCCGATCGAGAACGCCGCACCCGCATTCCAATTCCGGCAGAATCCGTCGCCCGAAATATTACCGGTGGTCGAATACCGTTCCATGGGTGAACGCCGGCAGATGGATTTCGAAGCATTCCTCGCCTCCACACAAACGGCATCCTTCATCGTGATCAAGGATGACGTCATCCGCTACGAGGGTTACTTCAACGGCTTTCGCCGGGATTCGGTCCTCACCGCGTTCTCGATCTCCAAATCATTCACCTCCACTTTGGTGGGCATTGCGATCGACGAAGGGTTCATCGGGAGCGTGGACGACCGGATCGTCGACTACCTCCCCGAACTGAAGGGCAGAAACCTGGAATCCGTCACCATCCGGGACCTGCTCATGATGTCGGCGGGTATCCGCTACATCCCGGACGATGAAGTATCGCCGCTGGCCGAAATCACGCAGTTCACCGATTGCGGGCTGGCCTACACTCATCCCAATCTCCGGGCCCTCGCGCTTCAGGTTCAGCCGGACGGTAACGCTCCGGGGACGGAATTCAACTATAACGAATATCATCCGTTGCTCCTCGGCCTGATTTTGGAACGGGCCACCGGAAGGACCGCATCCGAATACCTGCAGGAGAAGATCTGGAAGCCGCTGGGGATGGAATATCCGGCGTCGTGGAACCTCGACAGCGAGAAGGACGGATTTGAGCTGATGGGATCCGGCGTCAACGGCCGCGCGATCGACTTCGCCAAATTCGGCA
Source organism: Anaerolineales bacterium (assembly GCA_049684495.1). GTDB lineage: Bacteria > Chloroflexota > Anaerolineae > Anaerolineales > RBG-16-64-43 > JAFGKK01. The sequence goes on from JBAVFZ010000329.1 coordinate 2,698, forward strand.
GGCTCTTTTTGAACAATGGGAACTGGGATGGGATACAGGTGGTTTCCGAAAAGTGGGTTGCCGCATCCACCTCGCCGGATACGGACAACCGGACATGGCATTCGTATGCCGATTGGAAGGCCGCGGACGGTTACTATCAATATATGTGGTGGGGGCGGTTCAACCCGGGCGGCGGCTATGATTTCGCGGCGCAAGGCCATCTGGGCCAGTGGATTTACGTCTCCCCGCAGGCGAACGTGATCATTGTCCGCTTCGGGATTCATGAAGGTGGAGTGGACTCGTGGTTTGAGGTCATCCAGTCGCTGGCGGCGAAAATAAAATGAATAACCGAGCATCAAACTGCTCGGTATCAAGGAGTACAACACCCAAGATCATTCGCAGCAAGCTGCGGGGTATTCTCCATCCCGCGAAAGCGGGATAAAACCGCCGGAAAAAACAAAATATTAAGACGGACAGGTTGCCCTTCAAAACCCGGAGGGCAACTTGCCTTCCGCTTCGGCCCCCCGCCCTTTTCCTGCCCCGTAAACGCGCGAGCAGACAATATTTCCGGCCTTCGCTCTTGCGCAGGAACAAGACCGCCGGAATATTAAATGAAACGCGGCGACGGGCATAGGAACGAGCACCCACCGTCGCCGAAAACCGGAAACCGACCCATTCTAGATGTAGAGATCGCGACGGTTATACGCCAGATACGCGACCACCACACATGCGACGATGATCGCCGCCGAGAGCAGCAAATACCCGCCGTTGATTGCGCCGGTCAGGAACAGTTGTCTCGCGTCGAAATATTTGAACGGCGTGAAGTATTTTAGAAAATCCATTCTCTGGTCCAGGCTGGAGAGGATGGAGGCGAAGTAGGTTGCCAGGATGATGGCGACGGCGGTCGACCCGGAAAGCTTGTACTGCTTCATCGCGCAGCCCAGCAGCAGCCCGATCGCCAGGAAGATCAGTTCGATTACGAACATGGCCGCCATTTCGAGCGCCAGGAAGTCATAAAAGGCCTGATCGGGATGGTATGTGCGGGTCGCGACCAGCGAGATCGCCCAGGTGATCAGCACGAAGGCGATGCAGTTGACCAGGGCAGCCAGCGCTTTGGCGGTGACGACCCGGCCGCGCGATACCGGCAGCACCAGCGAAAATTCGACCGTCTTGTCGCGCTCCTCTTTCGAGATGGTGCCGCTGCCCCACATGGCGGCCGCGATGGCGCTCATCAGCGCAAAGTAGACGAACATGATCCCGTAGAAACCGGCGATCGTGGTCAGATTAAAACCGCGCATGTTAAAGGCATCCATCATCGCCGGGGGCAGGGAAACCAGCATTTTCACCATCTCTGGATCGCCGGCGAAACCGGAGTATTTTACCGATGCCATCACGATCAGCAGCCCGATGATGCCGCTCCAGATTAATAGCGATTTTATATTGGTTCTCAATTCGCGAAAAAAGATGTTCATTTTTTTGCCTCCTTACGACACCGCCGGAATATCGCGGCGGGTGTACAGCCAATAACTTACGGCCAGCGCGATCACGGTGACCGCCATGTTGAGCAGCACCAGCGGCGCATCATAGGCGCCGTGCTGGACGATGTAGGGCGCATCCAGGTGCTTAAAGGGCGTTACCAGCTCCAATTTCACATCGTTGAAAATGCCGCTGAAGGCGCTCAATATGTACATCCCAAAAGCCAGGCCGAGGGCATACGGCGTCACGCTGCGCACCCGCTTGACCAGCAGCGAAACCACCAGCCCGACGCTCAGGAAGAAGAGCTGAAAGATCACTATACCAAGCAGCAGCAGGATCAGCGTGCCCGGTTCGTACTCGTGACCGCCACGGAAAATCGTGATCGCGGTGAAACTGGCCACCCACACCACCAAATTGGTGAAGGTCAGGCTGGTCAGCGCGGCCAGCAGTTTGCTGGTCAGAATCTGCCCCCGGCTGACCGGCTTGGTCATCAGAAAGTCGGCGGTCAATTCGCTCTCTTCGATCGAGACCAGCCCAAAGCCGTAGTTACTGGCTTGAATGGCCAGGCAGAGCTGGACAAACATGAAGACGAAACTGT
>JBAVFZ010000330.1:0-5279 GCA_049684495.1 Anaerolineales bacterium
AGACTACTCCTTTAGCACTCTCTCGATGAGAGTGCTAACCGGATGAGAAAAATGATACCATGGGTTTTGGGCTGAGTCAAGAAAAATCGATTAATGCGGGATATGTTTGAAAAACAGGCTAAAATCCCTGGATTAAGGCCATTTTATGGTTATTGAACGAATGACCGATCCATATCAACTTTCCGGTTTGCCTGCATCGGGGCTTTCCTCCAGGGATAAGGTATAGCCCTTGCCGCGTACCGTCCGGATCAGGCCGGGGTGCTTTGAATCCTGCTCGATCTTCCTGCGCAATCGGACGATGTGGGGGTGAACGATGCTTTTGGCTTCGTTCTCATTCAGTTCGTAGTTCAACGCTTCACGCGCAATGCGGCGCGAAGAGAAAACATCCCCCGGCCGTGACATCAGGAGCGCCAGGATGTTCTCCTCGCTGGCGGTCAGGACCGCGGTATGGATCTTCCCCTCCCACTTGAGGGTGGCCTGGCGGTTGTCGCGGTCCAGGGAAACGGGGCCGGCGTGCAGGAAGCGTTCAAGCGGCAGGGGCAGGGTTCCGCTCTGCGGCACGGGGGCGTCGCTCTTAAGCTGCTCGAGCGCCGCAATCGCCGTCTCCAGCGAGTGGCGCTGCTGCATTTCGCTCAGGCGCTTGCGCAACGCCTTGCGCACGGCGGCTTCCACCTGATCCAGGGAAACCGGCTTGAGCAGATAATCCACCACCATTCCGGATTTCAGCGCCGAGAGCGCGCTTTCCATCGCGGCATGCCCGGTCAGGATGATCACCAGCAGGTTCGGCCGGAGCTGCTGCGCCTTCTGCAGCACGGCCATGCCGTCCATCTCCGGCATCCGGATGTCGAGCATCATCAGGTCGTACGGCATGCGGGTCAGCTTCTCCACGGCCTCCGGGCCGTTGTGGGCTTCGTCCACATAGGAGTAGCCTTTAAGTTTTAGCGCCCGGCTCATGGCGAGCAGGACATTCGCGTCGTCATCCACGATAAGGATGCGCGCTTCGGGCAGCAGGGGCGTGGTGGCGGACGGATCCATATGGTTCCCCATTCTAGGAAGGGTATGCGGTGAACGGCAGGGTGATGATGAACTCCACGCCTTTGCGGTGCGGCAGATTGCCGGCGTGAATGGTGCCGTGATGCCGCTGCAGGATGGCGTGCGAGATGCTCAGCCCCAGCCCGGTCCCTTCCGGCCGGGTGGTGAAAAACGGATCGAATATCCGGGCCAGATAATCGGACGGTATGGGCGGGCCGTCGTTGACGAACATGACTTCCGCCCGGTCCCCCAACGACCGGACCCGGATCTCCAGACGGCCTTTGCCCTTCATCGCGTGGAGCGCGTTCAGGATGATGTTCAAAAAGACCTGGATCAGCTGACCGGCCGCGGCCATCACCGGCGGCAGGTCCTCCGGGAAGGCGGTGACGATTTCCACATGCTGGTTGCGGAGCGAATTCTTGCTCAGGGCAAGGGCCTGCTCCAGCACCCCGGTGATGGAAACCGGCTGGAGGATATCCGGCGCCGGGCGGGCGAATCCCAGCACCCGCCGGGTGGTTTCATCCAGGCGCTCCACTTCGCGTTCGAGGATGCGGAAGGACTGTTCGCGTTCCTCCTCGCTCAGCGGATAGGAACGGATGAGTTCGAGATGCGAACGCAGCGCCTGCAGCGGATTATTGACCTCGTGCGCCAGCGAGGCCGCGACGCGGCCGATCGCCGCCAGCCGCTCCGTCCGTTCGGCGTCGTCGAGGATTTGCTGATAATGGGTGATCATCTCCCCGATGACCAGGATTTCCTTTGCCGAAAGCCCGCGCCCGCGGAGCGGGAAGGCGTGCACGCGGAAAACTTCCACCCCGCGCGGCAGGGGGACGCTGATCTTTTCCCGGGTAACCGCCCCTTCCGTCTGCAGGCCCTCGGAGATCAGGCTGCGGATTTCCTCCGGCGTGCCCGGGTACTCCAGGAGGTTCAGGCCGATCACCTGGCGCACCGAGATCCCCTGGCGCCGCAATTCGCGCACCGCCTTGGGATTAACCTCCCGCACCGTCCCGCGCGAATCCAAAAGGGCGATCAGAAAGGGCGCCGCAAGGAGTATGCTGCGGTAGCGGCTTTCGGACACCCGCAAGCGGTTGGCGAGGATGGCGTTTTCGAGCACCGTCTCCATCGCCCGCGCCATCGAGATGATCATGCTGTAACCCGGGACCGATAGCGGTTCCCCCCGGTTGTGGGAAAGGAGCAACACACCGACCGGATCCTTCGCCAGGAGCGGGATCGCCAGGCAGCCTGCGTCATGCTTCCCGTCGAATGCGGATTGTTCCGGGAGCCAGGTTGAATCCATGACGTAAACCGCGCGCTGGTTTTCATAGGCGACCCGCAATTGCGGGAAACGGTCCCACGGCAGCCGTTCCGGCACAAGGCGCGCGCGCGGCCCGAAACACTGATAGCGGATGCATTCGGAGCGGGGAGGATCGTATAACGCCAGGCCGGCAAATTGGACCGCGGGGGAAAGGCCGGCGCAGGCCTTCAACATCGTGGAAATCGTTTTGGGCCGGCTCTGAAGATCGTGCTGCAATTGAGACGGGGTGACGCGCTCCAACTCTCCGCCGGCCGAGGGAGGCCGGGCCGCCGCGCCGGATGACTGCGGCCGCCGCGCCGCCGGCTTCTTCGATAAGAATGATTTTTGGGTGCGGGTTTCCACACGGAAGCCGGCTGCTTCAAGGATCGTCCGCATGCGCGGACCAACTCCTTTTCCCGAAGCAAACAGCATCATCGTCGGCCGGTTTCGGATGTTGCCGGATTTGGCCACCAAGCCACCCTTCCTTCGGCAAGAAATCCCGCTGCCCGGATGGATATTACCAGAATCCCGCGTGAAAAACCACGAAGTAGGGGCGATCCATCCGATCGCCCCTACGAAAATCACCCCACCCAGAAATTGGAACCGAACAGCAGCGCAAACAACCCCATCAGCAGCAGGCTGCCGATGGTCCAGGACCGGTCGAAGGCTTCATCGCGGCTTCCCAGGGAACCGAGCATGACGAACGTTGCCGGTGCGCCGAGGATATAGCGGTGCATGCCCTGGGCGGATCCGCTGAAGAACGAAATGACGACCACCATCAGGCTGAACAGCGCCAATCCTGGTTGCCTACGCAGGGTGTAGGCGCAGGCCGTCAGGGCAAGGACAGTCGCGCCGAATTCCACCATGTAGTAGAACGACCGCTGTTCGAGGCTCGTATTGGTCCACCAAAACCAGACCAGTGCTCCGCCGAACAGGATGAGCGCGAGGTTGAGGATTGTCTGGGCGGCCCCGGGCAAGGTCCTGGCCAACCAATCCCGAAAGAAGGCTCGCGCCGCCAGGAGCACGGTCAAGATGATAAAGCCGTATCCGATATTCACGGCGACGCCTTGTTTCGACGGATCAAACAGGGATTCGAAGGTATACCTCCAGGTTTCCCAGCTGCGCTGGATTACGAGCGCGCCCCGGCTGAAAAAAGCGGATTCCACGGCGTGGAATTGACGCCCCAGGAGCAGGTACCAAATTCCGAAAGCGACCAGCGGGCTGAGCGCCAGAAGCCCTTTTCCCAGAAGCTCCCAGCGTGCTTGGGAACCGGTTTTCTTTTCCCCCGAAAGCCGGGAACGGAACCATGGGATCGCCTCGGCCAGCCAGGCGGCCGCGAGCGGCACGATCAATGCGCCCCCCACGGCGCGGGTCAGCGTTGCGCCCGCCGCCAGCAGCGATGCCCCCAGCCATTGTTTCCGCTTCAGGAGTGCCAGTGAGCCGAACGCCAGGCCGACGAACAATCCCTCGGTATGGACCATCGCCAGGAAGAACCCGGTGGGGAATGCGATCAGGTAGAACGCGGCCCGGATCGCGCCGGATTTTTCAAGCGTCTCGCGGGTCAGGTCATACAGCGCCAGCATCGCCCCCAATGCGCCCAGCAGCGAGACGATGACGCCGGCCAGGGTGGCCGTCGCGATGGCATTCAAGCCGAAAAGCCCAAGCGGCAGGCTGAGCAGCCGGATCATCAACGGATAAAACGGGAAGAACGCGTAATTCAGCGAGAAGCTCTCGAAATTCTCCGGGAGTCCATACGGGCGTCCGGTCGGCAGATCCTTAGGGATCGCGAACGCCTGCGGATAACTTTCCCAGATCAGCACGGGATTTTCCGGATCGGTCCAGACCGCTCGCAGGGAGGGATCGTCGTATCCGGCGACCGCGATCGAGAGGTAGAACTCCGAATCGTAGGCAACCTGCCGGTTGAGGAACGGCTCGAGCAGGTACGGCTGGGTATTGTGCACCCCGGGCATAGTTTCTGCGCCAGTCCACACAAGGACATCATCGGGGGGTTTAAGCTGCACCCGCGCGGCGGCCACAGTCTGAAAACCCAGGACCAGCAGCGCCCAGCACAGCCAGATTATCAGGATGGCGCGAAGGGGATGGGATTGCCCGTTTTGCATGGATTGCCTCCCGGTAATAATGAACAACCGCGCGGTAAGCCGCGCGGCATCAAGGATCGCAACTCACAAGAACTGCGCAGTCAGCTATGAGAAATTTACCATCCCGCGAAAGCGGGATAAAAGCGGGGGCCCGCAACCCGCGGTCTCCGCCTGCTTCATCCGTATGGATAAATTTTACTATGCGCGAAAATTCGCCGGATATTATTCACAGCGGACACACAGAATGCGGGATTTATTTAATCCGGACTGGATAAGGGGATTTTTTCTGAAGTAATAAATTATTTACCACAGAAGGCACAAAAATCACAAAATAAAGACAATCTTAGGAATTTATTTTGTTCCTTTTGTGCTCTTTGTGGCTGAAGTCTTCCTTCACTCGGGAAGCCGGTGAAGGGCGAGCGCTAACGCGGCGACTGTCTTGCCGTCCTCGATCGCGCCGGCTTCGAGCAACTCCCGCACTTTGGCCCGGGTGAGTTTTTCCGGAAATAATTCCTCGTCCGCATCCGCGGGGAGCGGATCGGCGCTCAATCTCTCCGCCAGAAAGACATGCATAAATTCGGTGACGTATCCGGGCGCCAGGAAGAATCCGCCGAGCGCGGTCAGTTTTTCCGCGCGCCTACCGATCTCCTCGCGCAGTTCGCGGCCGGCGCAGGCCTCGGGAGCCTCGCCCGGGTTGAGCGTCCCCGCCGGCAGTTCGAGCAATTCGCGCCCGGCGGCGTGCCGGTACTGGCGCACGAACCAGATCCCGCCGTCTTCGGCGAGCGGCACGATCGCGACCGAGCCGATGTGTTCGACGATCTCAAGCGTGGTCTCGCGGCCGTCCGCGAGTTGGATCC
>JBAVFZ010000331.1:0-6764 GCA_049684495.1 Anaerolineales bacterium
CCGTAATCGAATAACCCCAATTAAACCCGCCGTATGCGTTTTCCATCGTGGAACGAAATACCAATATTATTGTCCTAAATATCCCATACGCGAATAAGAACGGAAGCGTCCGCAACGGCAGCTGCAACCAGAAAGAGGGTTTCTTGTTTGTATCATGGTTTGTGTCAGTGGAATAAGATTTATTTACTGTATTCATTTTTCCTCCCTGGTCGAATTATCTTTCGGGAATATTATACGCCACCGCATAATTCACACCTTTGGCAGCCGGCATCCCGCAACCAAATATCCCCTGGCCGGCATCCCTATGGCCGCTCCTGGATCCCGGCCCTCGCTGCGCGGCCATCCTCACTCATGGATCAGGATCGAGTGGAGATGCTCCCCCCGCTCGCGAAACCTTCGCATCGGAAGGTCACCAATGCTCATCGCTCGGGGGGCGAACGCGGGGGCAAGTGCGAGGGCAGGCTAAGAACGCGCCGGGATGAGGATCGCCTTTGGGATCGTCCTGCGCCTGTCCTCGCGCCAAGTTTTTGTCATCCCGGCGTGTACTTTGCCGGCATCCATATGGCCCCTCTTGGATCCCGGCTATGAACACGCCGGGATGACGATCATCTTAAGCCTCGTCATCCCGGCGCCTGTCCTTGCGGGTGTTGACGGCACTATGCATCCCGCCGGTCGCGCATGTTGAAGATACAACCGCGCGACGCCTCCCCCTCTGAACCATCCGGCTCGAAGGGCTGGCGCCGCGCGTGTTGCAGATCTTACTCGGGCGATCCGGACCGGATCGATATCATCAATAGAAACTGAATTCCGAGATCACCCAGCAGCCCTTGGAGTTCCGCTTCAATACCCAGTTGTCCTTCCCGGGCTCGTTGTAATAATCCTTCGGATCCCCGACGTTGGGGATATACGTCCCGGAACTCCCGCTGATGAACCATGCCTTGTCCGCCGTGATGCCTTGGCCGGTGGGCCGGATCCCGAAGTGTTTCGAATTGACGATATCCGCCTCGTCAAAGACCTGGCGGTAGCGTACGAGCGGATCGTGCCAGACGGTCCCGTCCGGGATGAAGCGAATGGTGACATACGTGTCAAAGATCGCCCGGATGATGGACGTATCCTCGTTGTTCGCGGCCGTCGCCTCCGCCTCGATCATGGCGGTGATGGTCGCCTGGTCGGCGTCCTCCTGGTAGGGGCAGTCGGCGGCCGGCTTGACGGTTTCAACCGGGGTCTCCCCGGATGCGATTTCCGCCGCCGGGGTGGGATTCACGGGCGCCGGGTTCTGCCCGTGGTTGCATACGTATGGCGTTATCCTCTGGTCGAGCGCCAAAGCGTAATTCTTCACATCGTCGTCATTCGATGTGATCAGGCGGATCTCCACAACCGCGCTGCACCGGATCCAAAAAGCGTTCGCGGCGTCGAGCGTGGATCCGCCCGTGCCATAAGGGATTGATAACTTGAGGAAGGAGGATTTTTCCCCGAGTCCTTCCAGCGCATTGCTTTCATCGTACGCTTTCCCCTCCGGATTGAACGCTTTCTCGATGTCGTCCGCATTGCCGTAGAGGAATACCGTCGTATTCCCCGCCCACGATCCGCCGGCGGTCAACTCCACGCTGACCTGGTACTGCGCCGGCGGGAAATCCTTGAACCGTTCCGGGACCGTGGAGCCCGGGTTTCCGGCGGTGAAACCTTCCGGAAGGTCGCCGGGCCGGACGAGCTGTTGTTCCAGGTTGATGCCGTTGATCTGCTCCGGCGTGAGCAGGCTGCTTGCCGGGCTGGACGGGTTGGATGGAATTATCCCGTTCAACTGGCTGCGGCCGAGGGCCAGCGCCGCCAGGGCAATCCATATGATGGTCTTCCGATTTGTCACCGCTTTCATAATCCTCCTGAGTTATAGGGGCGTTCCCGGCGGTCCTCCGGGTAGGCCGCATTCTTCACGGCTCAGACCGGGGCTTCCACCGGGAGTTTTCTCACCCGGATTGCCATTTTCCGGATTGGGCATTGTTTTTTGGGAATACCCAGAAGGATATATTCTTCGCGTTTGTATATCCATGGTCAAAGCGCATCTAAATCATGTGACAATACGCGCCAAATCGACCGTTCGACCTCCATGGGTATTTTGTGTAACTTCATCTACTCATCCTAACTTTGGTTGTCTTTCGATCAAAAAGCATGATAGAATGCCCCGCGTTCCATCGAAAGGGATCTCCTCTAATGACTGACATCGACCTGTAAACTTCGTTCTTTCTGGGCACTCCCCTGTCCTCGCGAAGTATGTTGCCATCGGGTTTGTTATTGGATGGCAACATGAATACAAAGCGAGGGCCTGCCGCGTACGGCGATTCCGCCGCGTTCGGCCCCGACCGTGGAGCGTTGCCCACGGTTTTTGTTTTCTCCCACAGGTCGCATATGCTTACCGCCAACCAAATCCACAAATCCTTCGGCGATAACGTCATTTTGGACGGCATCTCCTTCAATCTGAATCCGGGCGAGTGCGCTGCCCTCGTCGGCCCCAACGGTTGCGGAAAGACCACGCTCCTGCGGATCCTGGCCGGCATCGACCCGCCGGATTCCGGCTCTGTACACAAACCGCACGCGCTGCGAATCGGCTATCTTCCGCAGGGGCTCGTCCTTCCCGAGAGCGAAACACTCTCCGTGTACCTTGAACGCGCGCAGGGCGACCTGCCGCGCCGCACGGCGGAGGTCGAACGCCTGGCCGCCGCGCTCGCGGAATCGCCCGCCGATACATCGCTCCACGCGGCCTACGACGAAGCACTCGGCCGGCTTGCCTCCGTTTCGAACGGATCCAATTCGGCCGCCGGTGTGCTCGCCATTTTGGGTTTGGAACGAGTCGCATCGGATGCGCCGATCGCCACGCTCTCCGGCGGGCAGAAGACGCGCCTGGCGCTGGCCGGCGTGCTCCTGGCGCATCCGCAGCTGCTCCTATTAGATGAACCCACCAATCACCTCGACCTGCCGATGCTCGAGTGGCTCGAGCAGTGGCTGAACGCGTTCCGCGGCGGCGCGCTGGTCGTTTCGCACGACCGCACCTTCCTCGACCGGACCGTCACGCGCATCCTGGAACTGGATCCGCGGACGCACGCCGTCAAAGCGTACGAAGGCAACTACTCGGCCTACCGCGGCCAAAAAACCGATGAACGCGCGCGCCAGGAACAGGCGTATTCGGATCAGCAAATGCAAATCGCCGAACTGCGCAGCGCGGCCGGGCATCTGCGCGGGATCGCGCGCTTCCGTAAGGGCGGCAAGGCGGATACCAACGATGGATTCACCAAGGGATTCTTCGCCAACCGCGGCGCGGGGACGATAAAGCGCGCCAAGCAGATCGAGCGCCGGATCGAAAAGATCCTGACCGAGGACCGCGTGGAAAAGCCCGGCTGGGAGTGGGGGATGAAGCTCGCGTTCGAACCTTCCGCCGCCGGCGGGAACGATGTTCTTTCACTCGATAGTCTCTCCGTGGGATATAACGGCGCCGTTATCCTCGAGGGAGTGGGCATGCACCTGCGCCGCGGCGCGCGCGCGGTGCTCACCGGCGCGAACGGCAGCGGCAAGACGACTCTGTTGCGCACTATCGCCGGCGTGCTGCCGCCGCTGGCCGGCCGCGTGCGGATCGGCGCCAACATCAAGCTTGGTTTTATGGCGCAGGAGCAGGAGACGCTCGACCCCGCCAAAAACGCCCTTGAAATCGTGCAAGCCGAGATCGCCGCCGACGAAACCGATGCGCGCCGCCTCCTGCACTGCTTCCTCTTTTCCGGCGACGACGTCTTCACGCCCGTCGGATCGCTTTCCTACGGAGAACGCGCCCGTCTCCTGCTCGCGCTGCTGGTCGCCCGCGGCTGCAACTTTCTGCTGCTCGACGAGCCCATCAACCACCTCGATATCCCCTCGCGTGACCGCTTCGAGCAGGCGCTCGGCGCTTTTAAAGGAACGGTGCTGGCTGTCGTGCACGATCGCTACTTTATCGAGCGGATGGCGAGTGAGGTGTGGGGAGTCGAAGACGGGAGTGTGAGGAAACTGGAGTGGTGACCGACCATGGACGATGGACGATCGCAGACCCGGACCTTCGACCATCATAGAACCAGACCATGGACGATAGAGGAACCCGGATCATAATCCCCCTCATCCCATCCTCCCGTCGCTGCGCTCCGGGACAGGTTCTCCCGGCACCTGCCCTCGCGCCTGCCCCGCGAAGCAGATTGCCATTCGTTCCATGAATGGCAATTGTTTTGCGCAGCGGGGGAGTGCGCAGGTTCGGTTTGTTCCAGGAACCTGCGCGATTACGAAGCAGGGGTCAGCCGGGAGAAGGTGGCCGAAGGCCGGATGAGGGAGGGTTTTTCCGATGGTCAATCGTCGGTGGTCCGTGGTCCATGGTCCATGGTCCGTTTTCCCCCAAAACCTCCAAACTTCCTCCAGAGATCGCATAAACCGTCGAACATCAATGGACGCCGCGATGGAATTCGGCAATAATTCATATCAACCTTTACGGCTCAAAGAGAAAGGCAGGCGGTCATGAAAATCGGAAAATCCGGGTCCTTGCGGTTGTTGTTCCTCCTCGCTGCGGCGGTTTTCGGAAACGCCTGCATCCTGCAGATGGCAGCTCCGACGGCGCAGATCATCGTGGTGACGGCCACCGGGGAAGGGACCGTCGCCGAGCCGTCATCGCAGGCGCCGGACCTGCTGCCCTCGCCGACCCTCGAATGGACGCAGACTCTGACGCTGACCTTCACCCCGTCGATCACCGCCACCTTCACCAAGGAGCCGGTGACGATGACCGCCGGGCAGGCGCTCAGCTGCGTGACAGGGCCGGATTGGAAGCTCTACGCCTGGGTGGCCGGAATCGCCGACGGCGAGACCGTCACCCTGATCGCGCGCGCGGTGCCGGAGATCCCGGATTACTACGTCGTCCGCAAGAGCAACGGGACGGAGTGCTGGGCCTTCGGCGGCAGCTCGACCATCAGCGGCTCCACAGCCGGGCTTCCGGTGCGCGAGACTCCGCCCCTGCCGACGGTCAACTTCACCGTACGAAACCATGTCAACATCGCGTTGTGCAAGGTCTACATCCGCAACGCCGGCGACGCCGCCTGGGGCGCCAACCGCGCGGCCACGATGTTCGGCACCGGCAGCGAGATCGTGGTGCCCATCACCGCCGGATACTATGACGTCCTGGTCCAGGATTGCGGCTACTCCACGATGTACGAAGCGTACAACCGTGCGATCGGAAGTGACGACAATTACCGGATCCTAACGGTGGACCCCGACGTGGATTTCTCCATCCGGAACAATTACCCGTTCAGCGTCTGCCACATCCGGATCCGTGTTGCGCCGACCGGCGCCTGGGAGGAATTCTACAACCACGACACCAGCGGCTCGTTCGCCATGGGGGCGACAAAGGATTTCCGGTGGCGCGCCGGGGCCTATAATCTGCAGATCACCCGCTGCACCGACGTCGTGCTGCCGGCGCTGTACGGCTTGTACGTCTATCCGGGGATGAGCCTGATCACGTTGTCATGAGACACAACCTTCGACGATCGTTACCCTTCCCAGGCCCCTTCCATTTTTTCAGGGAGGGGAATGGGGAGGGGTCTTTTTTTCGATGGTCAATGGTCGATGGTCCATGGTCGAATCTCCCAAAAATCTCCAAACTCTCTCCACAAATCGTTTTTTCGCCCAAAAACCATATACTAATCGTTGTTCTTTCGTAATAATGATGGATAGCAAGTTCTCGTTTATGGAGAGGAGACGAACCATGAAAATCCCGAAAATCCTCGGCGTGAGCCTGTCCATTGGCATGCTCTTCATTGGAGGCGCTTGTATCCTGGAGGCGGTCGCCCCGGCTTCCACCCCGCAGGTGATCGTGGTGACGGAAACCCCCGGCGGGGCCGTGCAGGGGTCGACCGGGGAGTCGGGCGGTCAACTTACGCCGACGTTCACCCAGGAGCTCACCCAGATCCTGACGGCCACCTTCACCCCCTCATTTACCGCGACCTTCACCGTCGCGCCGGTGACGATGACCGCCGGACAGAGCCTCAGCTGCGTCACAGGCCCGCACTGGATTCTCTACGAATGGGTGGCCGGGATCGCCGAGGGGGAAGTGGTGACCCTGCTGGCGAAGGCGCCGCCGGAGTGGGAAGAGTACTACTACGTCCGGAAGAGCGACGGAAAGGAGTGCTGGGCGTTCGGCGGAAGCTCCACAAAGAGCGGCGATCCGTCGAGCCTTCCGGTCCGGGAAGCTCCGCCGCTCCCCGAAATCACGTATACCATCGAAAACCAGACTCATCTCACGATCTCCAGCGTCCGCATGCGCCAGAAGGATGAAACGGTTTGGGGAACCAACCTGGTGGGGGGAAGCCCGATCCTGGCGCAGCAATCCTTCCACACCAAGTTCACCGCGGGGTTCTACGACGTCCGGATCATGGACGATCACAGTGGGATCCTGTATGAAGCGCAGGATATCCCCATCGGCGGGGAATCCAGCTCCAATCACCGGATCCTCGACAATCAAATCAGCTTTACCATCTTCAACAACTACACACTCTCGGTTTGCCGGACCAAGGTCACCCATACCGCCTCTGGGTACACCAAGGAATTGCCGATCCCCGGCGACGGCCGGCTGGTTCCCGGCGAAACGCTCACGTTCACCTCGCTGGCCGGCATCTATCAATTGCAGCTGTACCGCTGCGTAAGCAACGCCCTGATCTACACCTTCAACAGCGCCTATATCGGACCGCTGACGACCGGGTTCACCTATCCGC
>JBAVFZ010000332.1:0-9589 GCA_049684495.1 Anaerolineales bacterium
ATATTGGCCCAAGGCGAAAGCATTCTGGGAATGGCGTACAAATGAGGCAACCCTTTCTAACCACTCTCCAGATTTTTCTCCTGAGATGGGTGAATATTCTCAGCTGTTACTCGTGGCGCCCCAAAACGAAACTATCAAGACTTTGCGTCATCTCTTGGAAGGGCTACTACCGCACATGCGGGGATCAGTATATCGAAACCAACTTTGGATTAGTACAGAGAAATTTCTCGCTAGCCAAGTCGAGAGATATCCCATAGATTGTATTAGGTTCTACAAATCAATGTATGAGGAAAAGAGCAATCCCCCTACATGGATGTACCACAGCAATGAGGCAAAACGGATTATTGAAGTTGCTGCTAGAAATCCCGAATCGCGGGCAAGTGCCTTAAGCCTAATTGATCTCTTTGCTCGCTGGAGAGACTACACATTCCGAGGTATCTATGACCGATATTCAAAATGACAAAGTACTTAAGAATCTGACCACTTCTTCAAGTATAGTCCAACGTCTATGGAACTACTGCAATGTTCTCCGCGACGATGGCATGTCCTACGGCGATTACGTCGAGCAGTTAACCTACCTCCTGTTCTTGAAGATGGACAACGAGAACAGCACGATGCTCGGGAAGAAGAGCGCGATACCGAAAGAATTTGGATGGTCGAGCCTGCTGAAACTGAACGGCGAGGAACTGGAGAAGCATTATCGCGATATTCTTGCCGGTTTGGGGACCGGCGCTGGGTTGATCCCGGTCATTTTCCGAAAGGCGCAAAATAAAATCCAGGACCCAGCCAAGCTGCGGCGGTTGATCGAGCTGATCGACGGGGAAACCTGGATTGGGCTGGATATCGACATCAAAGGCGAGATATACGAAGGGTTGCTGGAGAAAAACGCGCAGGATACCAAATCCGGCGCCGGGCAATATTTCACCCCGCGTCCGTTGATTAAGGCGATCGTCGATGTAATGCGACCGAATCCAAAGCAAATCATCTGCGATCCGGCCTGCGGAACCGGTGGATTCCTGCTGGCGGCCCACGATTACATCGCTGGCCACAACGAGCTGGACCGCGACCAAATGAAGCATCTCAATCACAAGGCGCTACACGGCTGGGAGATCGTCGACAACACCGCACGCCTTTGCGTGATGAACCTATATCTGCACGGGATTGGCGTGAATGGTGGAAACAGCCCTATTCGTGTTAGCGATAGCCTGGCAGCGCATCCCGGGCAATACTTCGACATGATCCTGACCAATCCACCCTTCGGCAAGAAGAGCAGCGTCACCTTCGTCACCGACGAGGGCGAGATCCGCCGCGAGGCGCAGAACATCGTCCGAGAGGATTTCTGGACCTCGACCAGCAACAAGCAGTTAAATTTCGTCCAACACGTGCGCTCGATCCTGAACATGAACGGAACGGCGGCCGTGGTCGTGCCCGACAACGTGCTGTTCGAGGGCGGAGCAGGCGAGGTTGTGCGTCGTAAGCTAATGCATGAATGTGATGTTCACACCTTGATAAGGCTTCCGACAGGCATCTTTTACGCTCAGGGAGTAAAGGCCAACGTTATATTCTTTGAACGTAAGCCGGCAAGTGAAACACCCTGGACCAAGAAACTCTGGATTTACGATTTTCGGACCAATAAGGACTTCACACTAAAGACGAACACACTCAAGCGAGAGGATCTGGATGAGTTTGTAAAATGCTATCATGCGGAAAACCGGTTCGAGAGAAAACCGACATGGACTGAGAAAAAACCTGAGGGGCGATGGCGCGGATATACTTATGATGAGCTTATGGCCCGCGATAAAGTGAACCTGGATATATTCTGGCTAAGGGATGAATCCCTCGAAGATTCCGCGAACCTGCCCGATCCGGATGTGCTGGCGGCGGAGATCGCCGATGATCTGCAAGCGGCGTTGGAGCAGTTCAAAGGGATTGCGGATTCGCTGGAGAATGGTAATTCGTAAACGAAATCCGGTCACCCGGGTGGCAATTAAAAGAGGTGAGAAATGCCGCTATACGCTATCACAGAGCATAAGCTCGCTATCGTCGAAATTCAAAAATTCCCCTCCGAAAAACATCTTCAAGCATTAATTGAGCGAAACCTGGATACTGTTTTCAATTGCCGCTTTGTGGCATCCGAATTCCCGACCGGCGCCAAGCATGGCGGAAGAATTGATACCCTCGCTATCTCTGAAGACAATAATCCGGTAATCATCGAATATAAAAAGAAAGAGACAGGCGAGTTGGTGACACAAAGTCTCTATTATCTCGCGTGGATACATGACCACAGGGGGGATTACGAGATTGTCGCGCGGAAAACGCTCGGCAATAGCCTTGAGGTGGATTGGTCGGATGTAAGGGTCATTTGCATTTCTCCGAATTACTCAAAATTCGACTTACATGCCGTAAATGTGATGGGGGCCAATATTGAATTATGGGCATACCGGTTATATAAAGATCAAAGCCTGTTTTTAGAAAAGATAGCAACACAAGAAACAGTAGGCTTGGAGAGTGAGCCTGATGGAGAAAAGAACCCCGTTATGGTTGCAGCTGGAAAGAAGGCGGCTATTACCAGGGCGATCGGCAATTACTCATTTGACGAGCATATAAGCGGCAAATCAGAGAAAGTTAGAGAGCTTGCGCTTGCGGTGCAGGAATTTATTCTTGGAATAGATCCTGCAATTGAAGAATCTCCGAAAAAGAACTATGTAGGATATAGAATATCGCAGAATATTGTTTGCATGGAGGTTATGAAACAACAAGTTGTGCTGTATATAAAACTAAATCCAAAAGAAATCAGCGATCTCCCAAAGATTGCGCGAGATATGACCGATGTCGGACATTATGGAACAGGCAATCTAGAAATGACAATTAAAGACCTTGATGATTTGGAGATCGCCAAGCCTTATATTGAAATGGCGCATAAAAAGGTTGGGGGGTGATTATGGATCTCAACGAAGCCCGTAAAGTAGTCTGGATCGGATCAAACCGCCGTCCGTTGGGGGAGCTGCTGGATTTGGGTTATTTAACCAAGGATCGGCTCGAATGGGCGGTCGCTCATGTGTCGGATCCAAGAGTCCAGCAGGCAGCCGCTGTATTACTTGGTTGGGTCAATCGAGCCTCTCCGGGTTCATCCATCAGAAAGCCGGTAAAGACCTTAACCGAAAAACCGGTTCTTCCAGGCTTGGATGCTCCCATTTCAATGAAAAAGGCACAAGAGACAATTTGGCCATTCTCGCCATATAAGGGTGAAGCGATGGGGACGTTGGTCGCCTCGAGGAAATTGTCGCTAAAAGATCTGGGTTGGGCGATTGAAAACGCGCGGGATCCCAGGATCAAAGCAGCTGCGATTACATTAACTGCAAGCCGGCTACAGCAGGTCGTTAAGGAACCGGAATCCCCGAAGGGCCATTTGAAGGTTATTTCGGAAGGAAGGAGTTTTTCCGAGAGAAGGCAGCTGCAGTTTATGATGCTCGAGGGATTAATCTATGGTTTCTTCCTTGGAGTAGCCGTCTCCTACCTCTATTACAGCCAATTCATACAAGAGCATAAAACGCCTGAAGAGGTTTTCGGCCCGCTTACATCTTCGCCGACGGGGATAATAATTCTGATTTTGGCCTTTTGTGTAATTATCGGAGTTCCAGTATCCATCATGATGGGTATGGAATGGACGATAAAAAAGATGGATAAAGCAATTGATGCATATCGCAAAGGGCAGGAAGGAGAAGAAAAGGCTGCCGAAATCATCCATGGAGCATTAAATGGAGATTGGACTCATTTTCGGAATATGGAACTCCCCGGCCGGGGCGGAGATCTGGATTCCGTGCTGGTCGGCCCGGCTGGAATCTGGGTATTGGAAGTAAAAAACCTCTCGGGTAAATTTCAAAACGTTGGCGATCAATGGGAATGCCTGTCGGGAAAGAAGTGGAATAAGATTAGAAGAAATCCCAGCCAACAAGCGAAGAAGAATGCCGGTCGATTGGGGGAATTTCTGAAAGCAGATGGGATCAAGGAGTGGGTGAATCCTGCTGTGGTCTGGGCTAATCCAGAAAGCCCAGTGATGCTTGAAAATCAATCTGTAGCTGTATGGACAATTGACCGCCTGGAAGATGAGTTGGGGAATATCCAATATGAAAAGAAGATTTCTGAAACTGAACGAAATAAGATCTGTGATAAATTGACAAAACTAATCGAGCGACGAAAATAAATCGGAATCCAAGCAGGGCGCAAATTAAACAGAAGGCAATCCGTATATGGACAAACATTATACATCGACGGTTGAATTGGGAAAAATATTAGACGCGGAACTATCTCCGCAAAATAAAATTGTCATTTACGACCATGGAGATACAAACAACAAAAACGTCGGCGAAATTACCGCCTATTACGGGAAAGAATTGCACAGAGACAACAAACTGGCGGAAATCGATATCGCGGTCCTTGATGATCAACGCAGGATTATTATGCTGATTGAAGTAGAAGAGAATGGCGACCGTCCGAAGACGGTGATCGGCGATGCGGTGTCGACGTTGCTCGTAGATGGAATTGCTTTTAGATCAAAACCGTGTACGATGATCGATGGTGGGGCGACGCTCCTCCTTCTCGCAAAGGATTCAAAAGTAGGTCATAAAGATCGAATGGGCGAGATCAATAAGCGAATCGATCAAATGCTTGGCAATCCGGTAATTAATCGGCTTAAGCTAAAGCGCGTAAAGTTGGAGTTATTCCGGGAACCGGATGAGATGAAGGGGATAATTCTAAAGGAATTAGACAGGATTTACAAGATTTCTCAGGATTGACAGGATTATCTATATTTATTTGTTAGTAAATCCTGATCAAATCATGTAAATCCTGTCCATGCTCTTCGATCGTCCATGATCGGTCTATAATCTCCTCATACCCTGCCTTAAAAGGATAAATCGCAATGTCCAAAAAACACGGTGAAATAACCGCCGCCCTCGGGAAGGAATTAAGCAGCAGCCACGAGCTGGCAAAGCTTGGGTATGCCGTGATTTATGACCACGGAAAAGGCGGCGACGACGAAGCGAGCGTCACGTCGGCGTGGATCGGCGATAAGAAGAAAAGAGATAATCGGCTGACAGAGATCGACATCATCGTTTACGGGATGCAGGGACACAAGGCCAAACTGCTGATAGAGATCGAAGAAAGCGGCGACAATCCCAAAAAGATCATCGGCGCCGCGATGGCGACGCTCTTCGGGGAGAAGATTTCTTCGCCGGGGCAGGCGGATTTGCCAGTCGGCAGGTGGACAACCCTGCTCGTCCTTGCCAAGGGCGAGGGAGATGCCCACCTCGAAAGAACGCGATTAATTGAGGGAAAGATTAATGACTTATTGCGCGAGGAAGGGATTAATAAGATGAAGATTGGAACGGTAAAACTGGTTCTTTTCCAGCACGAGGACGATTTGAAGCCAATAATTATTGATATGCTGAAAAAGACAGACGATTGACGATAGACCATGGACGATAGACCATGGAAAAACCGACCATTGACGATCGACAATCGACCATCGAAAAGAAGACGATGGACGATAGACGATGGACCATGGCCGACACGATGCGGGAAGGCCGTTCCCCGTCTGGGTTCCCTCGGGGTTGAAACCCCTCGCTGACAACAAAGAAGCCCTGCGGGCTTGCATGGCATAAGGCAGGGCTTCAGCCCGACGGTCGACGCGATGCTTTGACCTTCGACCATCGGGAAACCGACCATCGACAATCGACCATCGAAAAGAAGGCGATGGACCATGGCCGCTAGTTGTACTAGATGACGATTTTGCTTATTGGACCGTTAGAAACCATTCCCCAAAAAACGCTTCTGTAGACGAGAAACCCCACAATAACAATTTACGGCCATGGTCGATGGTCCATGGTCAATGGTCTCTTATCAGCAGGGGGATCATCCCCCGGAGAATTGAATTGACAGGATTTACATGATTTCCAGGATTTTGATTTTTAATCATCGTGTCAATTCTGTAACTCCTGTCTATTATTCCCGCTGAAAGCATATAATCCAACAATAGCCATAACCGGCCATGGTCGGGGGGTCTAAGCCTGCCCCCGAGTGTTTTTATCGGGGGTCCATGGTCCGCAACCCACGGAGGCCGCGATGCCCAACCGAAAGCTCTTCGCCGTTTGCATCCTGATTGCCATTGCCGCCGCGATCGTTCCCGGACGGGCCGCCCTGTCCGACGCCGCGCCGCCCCGCAAGCCGCCCGCCGGCAGCGTCGCGCCCGCCGCCGGCACCACCATGGTGCAGATGGTCGCCGAAAACGTCACGCTGTGGATCCGCCCCGGCTCCGGCGGCGACTACGTCGCGTCGGTGACGGCCGATTTCAACTTCCGCAACCAGGGTCCCTCCGCCGAATCCATGCAGGTGCGCTTCCCGATGGAGGCCGTCGACGGCGGGGGCGACGGCTACGGCCGCCGGCCCCTGATCCGGAATTTCGCCGCCCAGGCCGGCGGCGCGGCGCTCCCCGTCACCGCGCTTGAGGAGCCGTTCGAATACGGGCCGGATGTCGCGTGGTCCGCCTTTCCGCTGACCTTCCCCGCCGGCAGGGACGTCTTCCTGCGCGTGACGTACGAGACGGATATCACCAACGGGAAATACGGCGATTTCTGGCTGGATTACATTCTCGAAACCGGCGCGGGCTGGTACGGGACCATCGGCTCGGCGGTCGTCACCTACCGCTTCCCCTACGCGGTCGGGCCGGTCAACGTGCCCGGCCAGGAGCAGGCCGTCCGCACCGGCAGCGAGGTGCGCTTCCTCTTTTCGGATTTCGAGCCGGATGAGAATTCCGACATCCGCCTGCACTTCCTCTCTCCCAAGTACTGGCAGAAGATCCTCGACCTGGAACGCGAGACCGGCGAGAATCCGCGGGATATCCGGTCCATCATCGAGCTGGCGGATATATATCAGGGCTTTTGCCTTTCAGGAGGCGCGGACGCCTCGCGCTTGGCCGAGACGATCGTGCTGGAGGGGCTGACCTACAACCCGGATTCCGCCGACCTACACGCCGAATGGGCCAATATCTATCTGGCCCGGCTGCTCCCGATGTGCGGCGGGTACGGCGAGCCCGGATTCGACCGCGAAGAAGTCATCGCCGGCCTGCAGCGCGAATTGAACCTGGCACTTCGGATCGACCCGCAAAACGAGCTGGTGCTGCAAGTGCAGCAAAGCATCGCCGAACAGCTTGAATATGATCCGGATTTTCTGAGTACTTCCGAGCCCGTCCCGGCGACGGCCGTTCCAGCGACGCAAACGCCCACCGAGGTAAAAATAAAAACGGAAACCGCCACGCGGTTCCCCGTTACCGATACGCCGACGCTATTCGTAACCCCGACCATGGAAGCTTTACCGCCCGGGCCGGAGCCGTCCGGGGGAATCCCGGCCGGATGGCTGATCGGCGCCGGGATTGCCGGCATCGCGGTCGGGTTGATCGTCCCTTCGTCGTGGAAGCGGCGGGTGACGGGAAAATCATAGACAGGATTTACAGGATTTGGATCACGATTTACGGGATGTAAAAATAAATTAAGGAATCCAATAAATCCTCTGTAATCCTGTAAATCCTGTCTATTCTCTCGGGGTTGAAACCCCTCGCTGATAACAAAGAAGCCCTGCGGGCTTGCATGGCATAAGGCAGAGGGCGCCTGTCCCGCGCGATTGTCCGGCCCCGAGCGCCTGTCCTGAGCGCAGCGAAGGAGAGCGAGGGGGAAAGGACGCGCGGGATCAGCCCGGCGGGAAAATCATAGACAGGATTTACAGGATTTAGTTCACGATTGACAGGATTTTGAAATTTTTACAAAAGAAATCCTGTAAATCCTGTTCAAATCATGTAAATCCTGTCTGTTTTCCCCGTCAATTTGTAAAACCTAGTAGTCCAACACATACCCAATCGCCAGCTCCGGACCCGCGGGCCGCAAATTCGCCGCCAGCTGCACGGGCGCCCAATCCGATTCCCGCGCGGAGTACAGGCTGCCGGCCGCATCCAGGAAGTACAGCGTGTCGTCGGGCGGCACAAAGAGGATTTGGTTGGGCGAAATTTGTCCGGTGAAGATCCGGTTCATCGGCTGGCCGTACCTCCCGGCCCAGACACCCTCGGAATCGGCCATCGCCCAGAACAGGCCGGTGGGGGAGACCATCGGAATTTGGCGCTGATTCTCCGCAAGAACCCGGATTTGGCCGGTCGGCAGGACTTCATATAAAGTGTTATCGCTCGCCAGGGCAAGGAAGGTGGTGCTGCCTTCCGCCCAGGCGATTTCGCGGATGTCCGCGTCGCCGACTTTCGACTGCGTGCCGCCGTTCCCGGATGAGAGGAACAGCCACAATCCCGGCTGGGGATTCTCGTCGAACCTTGCCGTATCCGGCGATTGCGCGAAGAGGATGCTGCCCGCGCCGACGGCGGCGGCGCTCAGGCAGCCCTTAAATTGCGGATTCGTTTTCGGCAGGTCGAGATCCGTCCAGCGGATATCCGAAGGGCCGCAGGTGATGAACCACGAACTCGTTACCAGCGTGTGCGCATTCAACCAGCCGAGGACGTACTCGCCGCCGCTGTAGGAAGGGATGTCGTACAGGGATATGACGCCGCTGCCGTCCAGGCGGGCGGCGTACATGCCGGTGACGGAGATCCCCGCGCCGGTGCCGAACCCGGCCGCGGCCGCATGCACGATCCACTTGCCGTCCGGCGACCAGACCGGATCGTAGGCCTGGTCCGGGCCGTCCGTCAGATGGAGGAAGGTATTGCTCTCCCGCAGGTATTCATACAGATCCGCGGAAGGCCCGCTCGCGGCGCCGATGTACGCCAGCCGCGTCCCTTCCGGCGACCAGGCGAAGGATTTATGCTCCACCATCGCGCGGATGATATCCGACGGATATTCTCCCCCGGGCTCGGTCTGGGGCGAGGTGAGCGGGAGGGAGACGAAAGGCCCGCGCCCGAATAGGGACATAACATTCAATGTCAGGTTGGGATAATTTCCGTTGGCCCGGGTGAAATTGGAGGTTGTGAGGTAGGCGAAGTTGCCTTCGACGGACGAGATCGCGCCGGCGAGCGGGCCCGGGATGATGAGCGGGCCGGTGATCCGCAGCGCCCCATCTGTTCCGTCGGGGCGGGCCATCCATAAACCCTGATCGGTGTGCACCAGGATCCACCCGCCTCCCGCGTATGGCGCAGGCGTCTGGGTCACAGTGGGAGCCGGGATGTTCTCCGTCGGCGCGGCGAAGGTGGCGGTGACGGTCGGCGCGGCGGCGGTGGCGGTGACGGTCGGCCGGGAGGCCGGCGCCGTCTGCGTTTGCGGCGCGCACGCCGCCAGGAACAGGAGAAGAATCGGCGCGCCGATGAGTTTCCGAAAATCCATTATTCTCTCCATGCGATCCTCCATTGGGATAGTTCATTGTAGCAGAAGGAAAGAAAGAGCATTGACAGGATTGAAAACCGACGATGGACGATAGACTATAGACCATGCCTGCCCCCGAGTGTTTTTATCGGGGGGCCGATGGTTGTACCAGATGATAATTTTGCATATGAACCGATAAAAACCATTCCGCTAGTCAACGCGAAACCAAACAACAACAATTA